>JAIDSM010000171.1 GCA_029061225.1 Muribaculaceae bacterium | reverse complement strand
TACCTGCGGCAGTATTTGAACAGAGCTTTCGGATTAACGATGGAGTGGACTCCAGATGGACTCCAATCTACCACATCGACCGCAAACGCAAGGTGACATTCAAGTTCCTGAGTGACGATATACCAAATCCCCGCGCCCTTTTCTTCATCCATGGCCGTCGCTACATCTGCGAAAAGATAACTGCGACATTCACGGAAGACGGAATGTCGCAGTTACTCAAGGGCGAGTTCTGGCCGCTGCTCGACGACTAAAGCGCTCCGTCCAACTCCAGGATCTCAGGTACCGCCTCCTTGTGCTCCCCGATGTAGATCTCCGTGATAACGAGCGAAGAGTGCCGGGCCTGTTCTTTGACATTGACAGGGGATGTAGTGTTCTGACGTAGCATCTCTGTTATGCCGGTGTCCTTCAAACTGTAGAACTTCCACTCCTTCTTCAGCTTAAGGGCATTCGATACTTTGGCCCAGTGGTCACGGAAGATCTTCGTGTTGATCTGTTCAGAACCCGGACGCAGCTTTGTCGAAAATACATAGTCGCCCATGGGCGCGCTGAAGATGCCGAGCTCGATACCTAGCATGAGCACCTTTTTCGGAATAGTAACTGTCTGTGTGCGCTTGTTTTTACTCGCGTCCGCATGGATGGTGACCGTCCCTTCCTTTATGTTGAAATCCCTGATCCGGAGGCGCGTCATTTCCACAGGGCGGATGAAACAGTAATAGAGGATCTGGCACGCGAAACAGAAATGTGGGTCGTTTTTCCTTGTCCACTCTCCTATCTTCCTGATAGTGTCAATCGGAATGCAGGTACGCTCCTTGGCAAACAGACGCTTGCTTATAGGACTTATGCTGTCTGTCGGTTTTTGCGCTATGATTCCTCTCTCAAACCACCATTGGGATATTGTCCGGAGGAATCTAAGGTAATTATTAAAGGTCTGCGCTCCGTTGTTGCGCTCGATATATACATAGTCCAGAAAGTCGATGCACCAACGTTTTGTGTACTGGAACATGTAGCGGATCCGGTCCTTTGGCTTCTGACTCTCTATATAGCTGCGGATGATCTTGATCTTTGACTTATATTCGTCATAAGTCTGCTTGCGGAACAGCCCGTTGCTGTGCTGCTTCTGGACATGCTCCTCGTAGCGATCGAGACAGTCGTCGAAGAGCTCGATGTCGTCAGGATCACAATCTATCCATGGATTCCACCCATCGCTTAGCAATGTCGCGTATCGTGTGATACACTCTTTCGCATATTGCTTGCGGTTTCTCGATCCGTCAATATGATTTACCTTCACTCGCTTACGTCGCATCCCTCCTGACGCCGGGTCGTAGGCATAGAACTCGATGTAACATCCGGCCTTGTTGGTTCTGTACTGCGGAGGCGTGTAAGCCAGGCATTTGGCCACGCCGTTCTTCCTCTCCGGGAATATATCCCGCTCGTCATTTTTACGCGAGAATTTCTTTTCAGTGCGCATTTTTTTATGGCATTATTGGGAATAATGCCGGGTTGCACTTAAAATATTTATCCGCGGTCGCGTCCCATACGCGTCCCGCCTTAAAACCTTTAAAACGATGCAACTTGTTAAGTTACATCGTTTTAAATGGTTTTCTGTCGGGGTGAGGCGACTCGAACGCCCGACCTCTACGTCCCGAACGTAGCGCGCTAACCAACTGTGCTACACCCCGAGTGCAATCTCTTCGCAGCGGTTCCTGCTCAATTGCGGATGCAAAATTAATACTTTTTTCCCAATTATCCAAATTTATCCAAAAAAATCTTCCCAAAAATCTTCCCACCAAATCGACAAATTCCCAATTCTCATCATCCCCAATTCCCAATTCTCAATTCCCAATTCCCAATTCTCAATTCCCAATTCTCAATTCTCAATTCCCAATTCTCAATTATCAATTAAGAAAGATACAGCCTATACAGCTTCTCTATAAATCTCGGCCACGCAAGTTCCCGCTCAAACCTCTCTCTCGCAGCGGCTCCTATCTTCCGCCTCAGCTCGCCCGAGGTCGCAAGCCGCCGCATCTCCGCTGCCAGTCGCTCCATGTCGTGAGGGGGTATCAGGATACCCTCCTTTCCCTGGGTGATATATTCCGGTTGCGCTCCATTGTCGCTGCAGATAATCGGTCTACCCTCCTTCATGAATTCGATATTGGAGAGGCCGAAAGCCTCCGGATCCTCCGAAGGCATCACTCCGAAATGCGATTTCCTTATGAAGTCTTCGGTATTCTCCTGATGGCGTGGCCAGTCTATCATATGCATTACCCCGGCTCCTAGGGCGCGCCTTCTCAGCGAATCGACATAGTCCGGATGTCCCGTCCCAACGATACGCAGTCGCAGCTTCTTACCCTGCATGACGGTAAGTGCGTCAATAAGGTCTTCAAGCCCTTTGCCGGGGGCCAGCCTGCCGAGATACATCGCCGTGACAGGGCCTTTCGACGGCTCTTCAGTCATCGGCTCCTGCTCTACGTTCAGACTGTTGTGGATCACATGCGCGTTGATGTCGTCGTCCTCGTATCGTCCTTTCCAATGCCAGCTTGAATAAAACCTATCCTTAGCCGCCTTCGATACGAACACCATGTGGTCTACGTTGCGGTAGACGAATCTGTGAAACGGTGTCCTCCCCGCGCGCCTGACGTAGTGGCGCGTGAGCACCACGCGTATGTCATGCCGCCCTAAGAGTCTGCGGGCCGTCAGGGCCGCGAAGGCATCGCGTGTGCCGTGGCAATGTACTGCCGTCGCTTCCTGGCTTTCGTTGAGAACATCGCATATGCCCTTCACAGCATGGTACGACAGGAAACCGCCAAGCTGCGCGAAACGAACCTCTATGCCGTTGCGGCGGAAGACGTCATCCACAGCCCTTGCGTCACGGGTGATGACGAGCACGTCATCGCCGTGGTCGCGGCAGTGACGGCATATGTCGAGGGCATACCGCTCCACTCCCGACCACATTACCGATGAGAGGACATGGATTATCCGCATCAGGAGCCTGCGTGTTTGGTGTTCAGTTGCGGGCCGCGAGCATCACCGACAGGTCGGCCGAAGGAAGACCCGTATAGCTTCCTACGAGTTTGTCTACCAGTTTGCCGTGATACGTCACAATCCCCTGCTGCACTCCCTCGTTGGTCGAAATCATGCTGTCAAAGTTCTCCTTCAGGCGCATCTCCTCGAAGAAGTTCACCATCACGTTGCTCAGAGCCATCGCTACCGTGCGGGGCACCGACACCGAGGGATGAGACTCCTTGAAGTCGAGCACATACGCGCTGTCTTTCATCACAGCCGAGAGGTTTTTGGGAAACTCAAAGGGGCGCGTGGTGGTTCCGAGAAGAATCACGTCGGCTGTCTTTACTTTATTGTAGAGAACTCTCGGATGGATCATTATGGTCTGTATCTGCGGACCGCAAACGTCTCGCGCCACGGCAAGCATCGACACGTCGTTGTTGACCACACACACCTGGGCGCCCATGTTCATGGCGGCCTTCGCTGCCGAGTATACGTCGGTGCCGTCGCCGATGATCAGCACCTCACATGGATTGATGCCGGCTACGCTTGCGAGCAGCACGCCTTTGCCACCTCCGAGGTAGGAGAGATTTTCCTGCGCGTACATGATGGCCGCCCGGCCGTCGATTTCGTCGATGATGTCGGCGAAGATAGGCGTGTCATTGTGGCTGTACATGTTGTCGAGGCATCCCATGGTGATGTCCATCTCCAGAAGAGCCTTGATAGATTCTCTGTCGATCAGCCCCGAGGCCATCGTGCAGAGCAGGGCGCTCCCGGGCTTCATCATCCGGATGTCGGCCGGACGAAGGGGCGAGAAGGAAAGTACTGTATTGGCTCCGAGCGCCTCCTGGCGGCTGACGATCTTGACCCCATATTCAGCATAGGCGTCGTCGCTGAAGGAGATGTCTACTCCGGCACCCTCTTCCATGGCCACTTTAAGCCCCGATGAGGTCAGCAGCCCGCAGGCTTCGGGCGTCAGAAGCATTCTCGTCTCGTCGCTGTCGGGATAGTTGCCGAGTATCGCTATGTCCACGCTCTCTCCGTTGCTCAGCATGTTGGCGTGCATGAGCAGCGGTTCAAGTTCCATCGTCGCTGTTGCCTCCATCGTGGAAGTCCCTTTCTCAATCATATCTTCATTCATGGCTTTTTCATGTTTTAAGATTCTCTTCTGAAGACTCAAGACATAAGACTGAAGACTTAAGCCTCCGCAACGCAAAGTTAACAAATTATTCCCGTTCCTCCAAATTGCGGAGATGGTTTTTGATGAAGTCGCCTACGGTCTCAGCTATCTGGCTCCTGTTCTCGAGCCGGTCGCCTGAGATCAGGAGCTGTGCTTTGTCATAGTATGGTTTCCTCACTTCCATATGCTCCCTGAGCGTCTCCAGTATTTCATCGCGCGATTTGCCGGCCATGAGGGGCCGCTTGTTACCTCCCCTGATGATCCGGTCGGCGATCACTTCATCCGAGGCCTGCAGGCATACTGTCAGGCCGCGCGAGTTCATGTAGTCCATGTTGTCGCCGAAACATGGCGTACCTCCTCCGCACGAAATCACCACATCCGTCATTTCCCCCACTTCGCGCAGCATCGCCCCCTCTATACGCCGGAATTCAGCCTCTCCTTTCTTCGCGAATATCTCGCGCACGGCGGAGTGAAACCTCTGCTCTATGTAGAAGTCAAGGTCTATGTGCTGCATGCCCGTCTGGCGTGCGAGAGCCCGTCCGAAGGTGGTTTTCCCCGAGGCCATGTATCCTATTATGAATATTGTCATCCGACTGTAATTGAAAATTGAAAATGGAGAATTATGAATTAATCATTTATCTTTAACAATTAATCTTTTATCTTTAATCTTTAATCTTTAATAATTAAGAATTGGCAAGAGGGAGTTCGATGCGGAATGTAGTACCGTGACCGATTTCCGACTCCTTGACGTAGATCCGCCCGTCGTGGTATTCCTCGACGATACGCTTGACCAAGGTCAGTCCGAGCCCCCACCCGCGTTCTTTCGTCGTATATCCCGGATTGAACACCTTGCTGAAGTTCTTTCTCGGGATGCCCTTGCCGGTGTCGCGCACCTCGATCCAGACACAGTCTTTCACCGTACCTGTGCTTATATGTATCTCGCCTACCCCCGCCATGGCGTCCACGGCGTTTTTGGTAAGGTTTTCCATCACCCATTCGAAAAGGCTGGTCGAGATCATCACCCCATAGTCGTCTTCTCCGAAATGGAAGTTGAGCGATACCTTGCCCGAGATTCTGCCGCGCATGTATTCGAGCGATGACTCTATTGTCTGGTTTAGGTATTCCAGTTCAAGATTTGGCCGCGACCCAATTTTGGAGAATCTCTCAGCTATCTTCGACAGGCGTTTGACGTCCTTGTCTATCTCTTCGGTGACTTCCGGATCCGTTCCGCTCGCCTCAAGATATTGACTCCACGCCATCAGCGAGGATATAGGCGTGCCGAGCTGATGCGCCGTTTCTTTTGAAAGTCCTACCCATACTCTGTTCTGCTCCGCCTTCTTCGTATAGACCACAGCTGTGTAGATGATGAGCACCAGCACTATCATGACTGCGAGCACCACATAGGGATAGAGGCTCAGACGCCTTAGGAGGATGGAGTCTTCGTAGTAGATATACTGGTTGATTCCCGGGTACACCTCCACTGGAATGAAATGAGGATCGTCCTTCACTATCTTTTCCAGGCTGCGGTTACCCACGGCCTTTGAGAGCCTCTTCTCCAGATACCTCTGGTTTCGTTCAGAAAGGTCGGAAAAGACTACGTGCTCCCCGTCGGCCACGCGGTCGGGGAGCTCGTAATTTCTATATTCAAGTATGTTTTTGTCGGCATCCGTCACCATCACCGGGATCGAATTGTTCTGGGCGATGATGTTGAGCAGAAATTCAAAGTCGGCGTTACCGTCTACCTGAGCCATCTTTTCAGTGGCTGACGCCCATATGTTCATCCTCTCCCGTTCCTGTATCGAAAGCTGCTTGACGAGATTGGTGGAGATGATGAGGAATATAATCACGGAGATGGAGGAGCAGACCAGGAAAATGGTTTTCCCGTATTGGTCGGAAATGACGGAGAGTTTCATCAGGCGGAGGTCAGACGAATTTGATTCTGGCTTTCTTGACCACGCGGCAGGTATTGTCGGCGAAGACAGCCTCGCCGGTCTGCAGGGTTACGATCTCCGCAGCGATGTCGGCGTCTTCAGGATTCTCTATCACGCATCCACCCGCAAGCCATTTCTCAGGATCGTCTATCAGTCGGTCGAGGATCTCAGCGTCATTGACTACCCTGAAGTTGCCGTGGTGTCCGTCCGGTATGTCCATGCGGTATACCGAGGTTTCGGGGTTGAGCGAACGCGAGGCCTTGGTGAAGAGTCCTTTCTGATTGACATAGCTGAGGAAGACCATGGGAGGCAGACCTCCCGGTCGTGCGGCCACCGGGGCTTTTGGTGCCGGAGCCGCACCCTGTTCCTGCGGCGCCCTCTGTGGAGCCTGACGCTGGGGTTCCGGCTGCTGTTTTGGCTGGGGTTTGGGCTGTGGAGCTCTCTCAGGAGCCTGCTCACGGCTCTTCTGCTCGCTGAGGGTCTGTCGCAGGGAGGCTATCTCACGCTTTGCGGCGTCGAGTTCACGGCGCGAGCCGGCGGCAGCCTGTTTTGCGGCTGCGAGCTGTCGCTCCAGCTCTTCCAGCTGGGATTTGTATTGTTTGATTTCCTCGTTTTTAGAAGTGAGGCTGCTTGCGTACTGCTCTCGCATCTTGTTCAGTTCCTCCTTGGCGGCCTTCTTCGCCTCACGGATTTCCTTCTCCCCCGCCTTATGGTCGGCAAGGGTGGAACCGGTCTCCTTCATGCTCTTTGAAGCATACATGACAAGCCAGATGACCACGCCTACCAGCACTACAAGTATGCCTATATACCATCCCGTATTGCTTGACTTCTTTGGCTCTTCCGCGAGGCCTGCGTCTGCTTCCGCCTGCGCCACTGCGGCGTCCACCTGATCAGGCTCACCTCCGTCATCGGCAGCGGCGTAGTCAGGCGCAGTCGGAGCCGCGTTGTCGGGCGTATTAGGTGCGCCTTTTTCCGCATCCGGAGCCGGAGCCGCAGGTTCCTGCTTCGGTTCCGCGGGCTTCGGTTCTGCGGCAGGCTGCTCGGCAGGTTTGGCCGCCGATGGATCGGCCACGCTCATCTTGTTGAGGTTTTTAGCAAGTATGCTTAGGCATTTCTTGCCGTCTTCCTTAAGTCCCGGAGCTTTGAAGAAGGTCTTGCTCCAGTACTCTACAAGTTTCTGTTTGTCCCATGAGGCGTAGTCTTTCGGCACAGCCACGGCATTGAAGCTCTTGATATTTTCCTGCTCCTTTGTCCGGAGAGATTTACTGAGCTCGCTTACGCTTGTCGGGTTGAGCTTGTCGAGATAGTCCGAGCCGTTGTTGGCGTAGCGGAGATAATGCTTGGCCGCAATGGCGCGGGCATGTTCCATCTCCTTGTCCGTTACGGCAAAAGACGGGATAGCGGTGACCAGGGCCACCGCTATCAGGAAAAGTTTGAGAAGATTGTTCATCAGCGGTAATTTATTCTTCTGCTTCCTTCATGTTGTGGAATACGTTCTGCACGTCATCGTCATCTTCGAAGCGTTCGAGAAGCTTCTCGATGCTCTCGCGCTGCTCGGGGGTGACATCCTTGTAGTCTGTGGGGATTCTCTCGAACTCGGCGCTTACTATCTCCATGCCGCTACCCTCAAGGAACTTCTGGATATTGTTAAACTGGTCGAAAGCGCCGTATACGAGCCATTCCTCGTCTTCTGCCTCAAGTTCGGCGTCAAGGTCCATGAGTTCAAGTTCGAAATCTTCGAGGCTTGTATCGGGGTTGGGCTTCACGTGGAATACGCTCTTATGGTCGAAGAGGAATGAGAGCGAGCCCTGGGTGCCGAGTGAGCCGCCGTGCTTTGTGAAATAGCTTCGCACGTTGGCCACTGTCCTCTGATTGTTGTCGGTGGCGGTCTCGACTACGATGGCGATGCCGAAAGGACCGTATCCTTCGTATACTATCTCCTTGTAGTCCGATGCGTCCTTGTCGGTCGCCTTCTTGATTGCACGCTCTATGGTGTCCTTGGGCATGTTGGCAGCCTTCGCGTTGTGCATGAGCATGCGGAGACGTGGGTTCATGTCCGGATCCGGACCCCCGGCCTTTACGGCGATGGTGATTTCCTTACCGATGCGTGTGAATGTTCTTGACATATTGCCCCAGCGTTTGAGCTTGCGGGCCTTGCGGAATTCAAATGCTCTTCCCATATGATTGTTGAGTTGTCAGTTATGAGTTGTCAGTTATGTTTGGTAGGGACGCACGGCTCGTGCGTCCGCTTGCTGTTTTATCTGAGGCTTGCGCCAAGCTGTGTCTGCAGGCTCTTGATGATTTTGTCCATCACGCCGTCGATCTGCTTGTCCTTGAGGGTATTCTCCGGATCCTGAATGGTAAAGGCCACTGCATACGATTTCTTACCCTCCGGGAGATTCTTTCCTTCGTATACGTCGAAAAGCCTTACGTCGCGAAGCAGTTTGCCTCCGGCCTTGCGTGCGCAGGCCTCCACTGCGTCGAAAGCGGTAGCTGCGTCAAGCAGAAGCGCGAGGTCGCGCCTTACGGGCTGAGTCTTTTCAAGCGGAGCATAGGTGGTCTGGAACTTGGCGGCAAGCTTGCAGAGGGAGCTCCAGTCGATGCTGGCGTAGCATACCTCCTGGTCTATGTCAAGCATCTTGAGGGTCTTGCGGCTTAGTATGCCGAGGGTAGCGAGGTGTTTTCCGCTACGGTGAGCGATCTCCAGCTTAGCGCTGAAAGTGTCGTCGCTTCCCTGGGTCATTTTGAGTCCGGATGCGGCCACGCCTGCCTTCGTGAAGATGTTGAGCACTGTCGCCTTTAGGTCGAACACAGTAGCTTCTGCAGCCTGACGGTTCCAGCCGGCAGTCTGAAGGTTGCCTGTCATCCAGAGGGCGAGCTCCATGTGCTCGGAATATTGTGCAAGGGGTTTATCGTCGGTCTTCTCCTTCTTGGGGTCGAAGCTGTATACATTGCCGAACTCATAAAATTTCAGGTCGGCGGCCTTGCGGTTCACATTGTGGGCGATGCTTTCAAGACCTCCGAAGAGAAGCGTCTGACGCATTACTCCAAGGTCGTTGCTCAGCGGATTCATCACCTTGACACAGTTCTCAAGCTGGAAGTCGGCATTGCCTTCGTAGTATTTCACAGCCGAGAGGGAGTTGTTCATTATCTCGCGGAACCCCTGACCCGAAAGGTCGTTGCTTATCACCTGCTGGAGAGCGTATGCCTCGTCTACAGCGGTGCGCTTCGAGAGGTTGGCGTGCATCTCTGTGCCGAACTCCACGTTGTTGTAGCCGTAGATGCGGAGTATCTCCTCCACTACGTCGCACGGCCGGGTGACGTCTACGCGATAAGTTGGGACCTTTATGGAAAGCACATCATCCTCGGCGGTCTCTTTAACCTCGAATTCAAGGGCACGGAGGATACCGATGATGGTATCGCGGGGTATCTCCTTACCGATAAGGCCGCAGCAGTATTTCAGCGAGAAGTCCATCTCTACCGGTTTCACAGGCTCAGGATAAAAATCTACGACATCTCCGCAGATTTCACCGCCTGCGATCTCTCGGATAAGGACGGCTGCAAGTTTTGCGGCGTATTCGCACATGTTGGGGTCCGTACCGCGCTCGTAGCGGAAGGAGGCGTCCGTGCTGAGGCCATGGCGGCGTGCCGTGCGGCGAATGGATGTAGGATTGAAATATGCGCTTTCGATGAAGACATCGGTTGTGGCTTCCGTCACTCCGGAGTCAAGACCGCCGAACACACCTGCGATGCACATCGGTTTCTCAGAGTCGCAGATCATGAGGTCTTTCTCGCTCAGGGTACGCTCCGTCTCATCGAGTGTAGTGAATTTCGTACCTTCTGGACAAGTACGTACCACAATCTTCTCCCCGGCCACCTTCGAGAGGTCGAAGCAGTGGAGCGGCTGGCCGATGCCGAGGAGTACGAAGTTGGTGATGTCTACGATTGAATTGATCGGACGCTGACCGGCGGCCACGAGGAGGTTCTTGAGCCATTCGGGCGACTCTCCCACCTTCACGCCGCGGATCGTAACGCCGCAGTAACGCGGACAGAGCTTCGAGTCTTCCACCTCTACGCTCACGGCGCCATCCTTGCGGTCTACGGAAAATCCCGATACGTCAGGCACGCTGATCTCCGGCATTTCCACGCCGGCTGCATTTCCCTTCTCAAAGATACGGGCCCACTGATAGGCCTTCAGATCGCGTGCGCAACCATAGTGGCTCGCTGCATCCACACGGTTTGGAGTCAGTTCCACCTCAAGGCAGTAATCGCTCTCCACATTGAAGTATGCTGCTGCCTCAGTGCCGGCTGGAACGTCGTCGGGAAGCACCATGATGCCGGCATGGTCATGGCCGAGACCGATCTCGTCTTCGGCGCAGATCATACCGTGCGACTCCACGCCGCGCAGCTTTCCTTTCTTGATGGTGAATTCCTTGTCGCCGTCATAGAGGACTGTGCCGATGGTGGCGACCACCACTGTCTGGCCGGCAGCCACGTTCGGTGCTCCACAGACAATCTGCAGCGGAGCCTCACCTCCGACGTCAACAGTTGTCACGTGCATATGGTCCGAATCCGGATGGGGCTCGCAGGTGAGCACCTTGCCGATCTTAAGCCCGCGGAGGCCTCCGCGTATTGACTCCACCTCTTCTATCTGGTCGCATTCCAGACCGGTGGAAGTGAATACAGCCGCCAGCTCACGGGGCGACTCATTGAAATTGATATAGCGTTTAAGCCACTTGTATGAGATATCCATAAAGGTATTGTTATCCGTTGTTTAAGCATCGCGAACCGGGGCATTTCCCCCTGGTTTCCCTTTCAACTTGCAAAAGTACAAAATAATTGGCTAATATGCAAATCGAATTTCATCAATCCACCTCGAAAGGGGGCATTCTCTATGCAAAAGCGATTTCCCAACTGCACTGTGCCGTCCTCCCCCTCTCCTCATCCGGAGGGTCTCAGACAGTCGCCGAGCATACTCCACTCGCTTCCCCACAATCACGCAGCCTATGTGTCGAAGACCCACACTGTCCGGAGGGTCTGAGATAGTAAGCCGAGCATGCTCGGCGTTAAAAGCCATAAATTTTACACAAAATTTGCATCCCATCAAAATTATCATTACTTTTGCAGCCGGAAGTCAATATTTCATCCCAACATAAGATACCCTGACCTCATTTATTCTATGTCAATTTATCAACACCAAAATAATGAGTTTATGAAAAAATTCCTTTTAATCCTCGTATGCTGCCTGATTGGCACATACGCCTACTCTCAGGACGACGCTTCCTGGGACGATGACTCTCCAGACTGGTCCTGGATGGAAAACGCTCCTGGAAAGTACCTGCCTGCTATGACCAAGATCATCATCTCCGCCGATTCCCCCTGCAATATCGACGGAGAAGCCTTCAAGGACTTCATCCCCCGCTTCCGCAAAGACAAAGCCTTCCGTGACTCCAGACTAAAACTGAGCAGTGAAATGGAAAATACATCAATGGAATGGTTTGATAATTTCGCCATACTGAAAGCCTCATCCAAAAACACTCGATGCGACAAATCTTTCGGCACATGGTTTAATGTTTCCGCAGATGAAGTATGTTTCCAATATAACGATGTCATTCTTTGTAATGGCGACGGAGGTGGATCTGTGAATGCCCGCTTCCAGAGAATCGACGGCAAATGGTATCTCACCGGCTTAATGATCGCCGGCTAATCATTCTGCAAGATACCTGCGAGCATCCTCGCCCAAAATCCTCTCTTACCGGCGGTGGCCTCAGCCACCGCTTCTTTTTTCACTGTGCAGAGGCAGCATCAGTAAGTACCCCCAGTGCAACTCCCAAAGATCCCAAGCGTCGCGCAGCAGGTCTGTCGAAGGTGAAACTCCCCTCCCCATCATCCGGAGGGTCTGCGATAGTCAGCCGAGCTTCTTCGGATCTTAAAAAGCCCGAATGCATCAGCATGCACTCGGGCTTTTTCAATATAAATGATTCAGTATATTCCGAAAGGATTATTTCACCGTCACTTTGATTGTAGTATTATCAATTGTCACCAGATAGATTCCGAAGTTGTTTTGACTTATTTCGAAAAGTTAAACCTACTATAAAAAATATAAAATACGGCGCACTCAGCAAAGTGCGCACTATATTATAGTTCCCACACTTTAATATACCGTACCAATGCCAGAATACGCCGTACTTGACAAAGATACAATA
>JAIDSM010000170.1 GCA_029061225.1 Muribaculaceae bacterium | reverse complement strand
AGCTATCAGTTATTAGTTGTCAGTTATCAGAAAGCGCCGCAAGCGGCGTGACGGGGAACAAACCTTACTGACTATGTAGTGCTCACTTCGTTCGCACCACAATCGCCTTCTTGATTTTTGTTCGAGTGTAAAATTATAAAAAAATTAGGATTCCTGCAAATAAAATCCGGAATAAAGTCGCAACCAGTGAGAACTGAAGAAAACCGGGAAAGGGCATCTGAAGAATTCCGGGAAGTTGCTTCATGTCTGCGCGAGGCGGTTAGGAAACCGCCTACCCATATATTCTAAAATAAACGCTCCGCCATATCATATGACGGAGCTATGATTTATAGAATCTGAATCTCCAGAGAACTCAAGACTAAAAACTTTAGACTTAAGACTCTATATGGATTTCTCGACGTTCCAGACGAAGGCTCGGAGGCCAAGCATCGGACGATCTTCATCGAGGGCTTTGAGTTTCGCGAGAAGGGGATCGACCTGATGGTCTTCCACCACCGTTATGATGGCGCTGGCAAGCCCGGGCCATGCATGGCTGCCGTAGTGAGGCTCCCCTTTGTGGCTGCCGCGTCCCTTCACGTCGGAGAAGGATGTGTAGCCACGGCAGTTGCTGTTGGACAGAATCTCCACTATCTTCTCGTAGTGGGCCAGGTCAAAGGCTATGAATATTGATTTCATGTTTTTTGAGTTTTCATCGTTATCGTCGTTGTCGTCGTTGTCAACGATTTGATTTATTGCGATGAAAACGACGACAACGATGACTACGACTTCATTTAGCTTTTTGATTTGCGAAGCTTCTTGCGGAAGTTGAGGACACCACGGCCGGCGAAGGAGCAGTAGAGCACCGGGACGAAGAGCAGCGTCAGTATGGTGGAGAAGGTAAGACCACCAATCACAGCCGTGCCCATCGGCTGCCACATTTCGGCTCCCTGTCCGCTTCCGACTGCCATCGGCACCATACCGAGGATGGTGGTGGCCGTAGTCATGACCACAGGGCGGAGTCGGGAACGTCCCGCGTCGATTACGGCGCGACGAATCGACATACCACGCTCACGGTTGAGGATGATGTAGTCGATAAGCACGATACCGTTTTTCACAACTATACCGATAAGCATGATGGCTCCGATCATCGACATCACGTTGAGCGTATGTCCCGTCAGCCATAGGATCAGGAACACTCCGGAGAACGCGAAGAGAAGCGATGTCATGATGATGCCCGGGTAAGTGAAGCTCTCGAACTGGGCCGCCATCACGATATAGACGAGAATCACGATAAGGATTCCGAGCAAAAGGAGGTCGGAGAAAGAATCCTGCTGGTCCTCGTAGCTACCTGCAAGCTGAATCGATATACCGGCAGGAAGATGCATCTGGTCGATGAGAATCTCCGCCTGCTCTACCACCTGGCTCATAGGAACACCGTCAACGACAGTGGAAACAGTCACAAGACGCTCGCGGTCCTTGCGCTCGATAGTAGGAGGAGTGAAACGCTCAACCACCTTTCCGAGCTCCTTGATGCGTACCTGGCCGCCTGTAGGGGTAGCGACGACAATGTTCTCAAGATCCTCGAGTGTGGTGCGGTGCTTCTTGTCGAACATCACCTTAATGTCATACTCCTCGCCGTCCTCGCGGAACTGCGATGCAGTGGCACCGTTGACACGGTTGCGGAGCATCTGGGCGACAGACGACAGGTTGAGACCATAGAGACTAAGTTTCTCGCGGTCGAAATCCACCTGATACTCCGGCTGGTAATCGCCGCGCGAAATCATGATGTCGGCAGTGCCCTCGATTCCGGCAAGAGCCTGCTTAAGCATCCTGGCCACAGAGTCGGTAGCGGTGAAATCATAGCCATAGATCTCGAAGTCGACGATTGACTGCCCACCCATACCGGATCCGCGGCCACCGCCTACGTTGACCTGCGCCTTTACGAACTCGGGGAACTGCTCCTTGATGTCCTGACGCATGCCGTCGGCAATCTCCTTGATGCCGCGCTTACGGTCTACCTTATCGTAGAGATTGATATTCATCGATACGATATGCGCGCCGTTGTCGCTTAGAGAGGCGAAAGTATTGTCAGCTGATGCGGGGCCGACCGTAAACGAGCTTACCTTGATCTCAGGATATTTAGCACGCCAGAGAGAATCGAGACGGCTCGTAGCGTCATATGCACGCTCTACCCGGCTGCCGATCGGGAGCTCGAGGTTGACTCCGAGTCGACCGTTGTCCTGGGTCGGGAAGAACTCCGTGCCTACGAACTTCATCAGGAATATCGAGCCGGCAAAAATGCCGAGACAGACAATCACGGTCACAGTACGATGCGACACCACGGAGTGGAGCACTCCGGCATACCAGTTGTCGAAGCGGTCGAGAGCTCTCTCGATCGGGCCGTAAAGCTTTGTAAAGAGAGCACCATGATGCTGCACGCGGCGAAGCCACTGAGAGCAGAGCATCGGAGTAAGCGAGAGGGCGCAGGTAGTGGATATGACCATCATGATGCAGACCATCCAGCCAAGCTGACGGAAGAGGACACCGGTCATGCCGGTGACAAGAGTCAGCGGGAAGAACACCGCGATAAGGGTGAGAGTAGAAGCAATTACGGATATAGCGACCTCGTTCGTGCCATGCACGGCGGCCTGTTTCGGATCTGAACCTCGCTCTATATGCGTCGTGACATTCTCAAGCACCACGATCGCGTCATCGACCACCATACCGATAGAAATCGAAAGGGCAGAGAGAGAAACGATGTTGAGCGTATTGCCGGTGGCGAACAGATAGATGAACGAGGCAATAAGCGAAACCGGGATCGTAATGACTATGATCATGGTGGCGCGCCAGCGGCCGAGGAAGAAGAACACCACAATCATCACGAAGAGGAGGGCATAAAGCACCGTCTCCTCCAGAGAAGCGATCGTATTGCGGATATTGTCGGAAGTATCGACAATAACGCCGAGCTTGATATCGGAGGGAAGGTTTTTCTGAAGCTTCGGGAGCATCTTGATGACCTGCTCCGAAATCTGCACGGAGTTGGCACCGCTCTGCTTCTGGATGACGATTATCGCGCCTTCCTTACCTCCGATGTAGGAATGCTGAGTACGCTCCTCGAGAGAGTCATCGACAGTGGCGACATCCTTCAGATATATGATAGACCCGTTGTAAGTGCCTACGGGGACGTTGAGGAGCTCAGAGGTCTCGTCAAACTCACCTTGCACACGAAGCGAGAAAGTATTGCTTCCGATATCGAAGGCACCGCCTGGAATGTTGCGGTTTTCCGCAGTGATAATGCCCGCGATACCCTCCACAGTCATGTGGTAAGCCTCGAGTTTGTTGGGATCGCAGTATACGTGTATCTCACGTTTCGGAGCGCCTGAAATAGACACCGTACCGACACCATCGATACGCGCCAACGGGTTGGCGACACCGTCGTCGAGAATCTTGTAAAGGCCGGCCATACTCTCCTTCGCCTCCACGGAAAGAAGGCATATAGGAATCATGTCGGTCGAGAACTTGAAGATGATTGGGTTCTGACAGTCGTCGGGAAGCGACGACTCCACCATATCGAGTTTGTCGCGGACATCGTTGGTAAGGTTGTCGATATCATATCCGTATTCAAACTCGAGAGTAATCACTGAAGTATTCTCGCGACTCTGCGACGTGATATGCTTAAGGTGCTCCACCGAGTTCATCACGTTTTCGAGCGGTTTCGTGACGTTCTGCTCGATATCCTCTGAGCTTGCACCCGGATACATGGTGATGACCATTATGGTGTTTGTATCGATATCAGGGAAGAGATCGACCGGAAGTTTTGCAAGCGAGAAAAGACCGAGGATGACCACCGTCACGAAGCAAAGGGTGGTCATGATCGGGCGTTTCACCGCTGATCCATATAGACTCATGTTTATTTGCGTTTTGCGTTTTGCGTTTTACGTTTTACGTTGAGTGTTTTGCGCAGTCATTCTCGTTCAACGCAAAACGTACAACTTACAACGATATTATTTGATTACCTGGACTTTCTTGCCGTCGGTCAGCGCGTTCTGGCCTTCGACTATCACTTCGGCGCCGGAAGGCACACCGCTGATCAGCTCATAGGAGGTGCCGATGCGCTGTCCAAGCTCCACCTTATTATACGATACGGTTCCGTCATTATTCAGCACATAAACGTAGTGGTCACCGCTGCCCTGCTGTTTAACCACGGCTCTGTCAGGAACGACAACGTGATTGGCATTGCCGAGAGCAATTGTGGCGCGTCCGAACATACCGGGAAGCACGCGTCCATCTGAATTGGGAAGAGTGATCTCTACCCCTACAGTGCGGCTTGCGGCATCAACGGTAGGCATGACGAGAGAGACAGTGCCCTTGAACACCTCGTCGCCATACGTATTGAACGTAAGATCGACGGGCATTCCTTTATTGATGGAAGCCAGCTGAGACTCATTGACATTGATCACTACCTTGACAGGATTCACCTGCGCCACGGTCAGAATGGGGAGTGCGCCGGTCATGTCGCCCGGATCATAGTTGCGGGCAGTCACAACGCCGCTGATGGGAGAAGTCAGCACAGTATTCTCACGGGCATTCGCGAGAGTGCGCTCGGCCTGCGCCACGGAGTTTTTCGCATTGATCAGAGTCACCTCCATCTGGTCGACAGACTGCTGTGTGCCTCCGCCTATCTTCAGGAGCTCTACGGACCGGTCGTAGTTGGTCTGTGCGTTGCGCAGAGCAGCCTTGGCATTGTCGACTGCAAGCTGATACTGGGTGGTGTTGACATCGTCGAGAAGCACGAGCTTCTGGCCCTTGCCTACCCTTACTCCTTCATCCACATAGATGGCCTTGATGCGGTTGGCCATCTGCGCGGATATATTGTTGACCACTTCAGGCTCAACCGAGGCTGTGTATACAGCGAGCTGATCTACGTCCTGCTCGCTCACCTTCATGGTCTTCACTACAGGAATATCTTCCTTTTCCTCACTCTCTTTTTCGGCTTTATCCTTGCCGCAGGCGGCCAGTGCGAGAGCGAGCACGAGGGCCGACGATACGTATTTGTAGGTTTTCATTTTGTCCGGTCTGCATTTATATAGTTATCCCGACCCAGAAGGAGGTCGAGTTCGCTTGTAGATACGAGATAGTTGTAGATCGCCTGCAGGTAAGAAAGCTGAGCGCTTGAGTTGGCCAGTTCACTATCCTGAAGCTGGAGATAGGATGCCGCTCCAATCTGGAAACTCTTGAGCATGATGTCATGAGCCTTGTGGGCCTGGCGCACTCCCTCCTTGGAAGAATCAATCTGCTTTGCCTGGCGGTTGATGTTGTCAAGTGCAAGGTCGACCTGCATGTTGAGGCTGTTGACAAGATTCTCCTTCTGAAGCTCGAGTTCAGTCTGCTGCACCTGAGCCTGCTTCATCTGATACCATTTGGTACCACCTGAGAATATCGGGATTGAAAGCTGCACTCCCAACGATGAATACGGGGAAAAGTCCACGTCCTTGAACATAGGGCCGTTGCTGAGCGAGAGCCAGTTTACGTTGAAGCTCGCCCCCAACGTAGGCAGCCAAGCGAGTTTCTTGACGGCCACGTTCTGAGCCGCCATCTTCTGCTGCAGCTCGAGAGAACGCAAAGTAGAGTTGCCTGCAAGGCTCTTAGTCTCGAGAAGATAGCCATACATATCCTGCTGCATATCTTCCATCGAGACGTTGGGATAAAGGTTGAGCGCATCGTCGATTCCCATAAGCACGTTGAGCGATAGCTGGCACTGCTTCACAGAAATGTCGGCGTCAAGAAGAGAAGGCTCAATATTGCGCACCTGCACTTCTGACCGAAGCACGTCATATTCCGAAGCCGTACCCTGCTCGAACTGCTTACGATAGATTTCCGCTGTGTACTTAGCGATATCGTATTGCTGCCTGATCACATCTTTAGAAGAGATGGCGAGCATAAGCGCGTAATAAGCTTTGTTGACCTGATTTACGAGCTCAAGACGGCTCGAGCGCGCGCTTTCAAGGTTCTGCGCTATCTGGGTGTCGGAAATGGATATTGCCTTCCAGAGAGTAGGGGCAATTATCGGCAGAGAAAGGGAGAAGCCCGTATTCCATGTGTTGTCTGAACCCATCTTTAGCTTCTGGCTCTGTCCTCCCATGTTCATTCGGATTGTCTGCAGCTCGATACTCCTCTGATAAGAAAGGGAGAATCCGATCTGAGGC
>JAIDSM010000017.1:6261-42199 GCA_029061225.1 Muribaculaceae bacterium | reverse complement strand
GATAGGTATAAGTTCACAGTCTTATTTCACCAAGATGTTCTTCAAGCAGTTCAATATTATGCCCAATGAATTCGCCAGGCAGGTGAATGATTTGGACAAGACTACATAATATTGTGATTAGCAGTATGGATTAGGTAAAAAGTTGTTTCAGGTTCTATCTGTAGTAGCACTGAGGCCGGTTTTTGATTTATAAGAATAAGGTTAGAAAGTATTAGGTTCTCGGCCTCAGTGCTCTTTATTTTCATCAGGAAGGCACCTTTCGGATGTCAAAGGGTGAACGGGCCATGTAAAAACCTACTTAGATCGTGGGTGTCAGATAAAATACACACAAAATGTTTAAGTCATTCGGCAGCGATTTGGCAACTTTGGATCAGAAGGACTATCCTGGAAATGGATAAAAGCGAAGCCTCGTGTGCTATCCGTACGCGAGGCTTAAATAATGTTTGGAAAGGGTAATTTAGTGGTGGGTGGAGCGGCTCAGGAGGCCGGTGATCCAGAGGAGGACTATGGCGCCTACGACAGAGGTGATGAGGTTGCCGATTATGCCGGAAGTGGAGATTCCGAGGAGGCCGAAGAGCCAGCCGCCGAGGACGCCACCGATGATTCCGACGATGAGGTTGACGATCCAGCCGAAGCCGCCGCCACGCATGAGTTTGCCGGCTACCGCGCCGGACACTATTCCGATGAGTATATACCAGATGAAGCTCATAGTGAAATTATTTTAAGGTTTAATAAAGCGTTTTTCACTGATAGAACGTCATTGACGGCGGTTTTGTTTTTCGATCTCCAGTAAGGCGAGCTTTATGTCGAGGCCGCCGGTATAGCCACCGGCCTTACCGCCGGAGGCAACGACGCGGTGGCAGGGGATGAGGATAGGGAAGGGGTTTGCCCCGCAGGCGTTGGCGACAGCACGGACGGCTTTCGGATTCCCGATTCGGCTGGCCAGTTCCTTATATGTTATGGCCTCACCGTAAGGGATGGCGCGCAATTCGCTCCACACTTTTTTTCTGAATGCCGTGCCTTCGAGACGCAGAGGAATGCTGAACTCCCTGCGTTCGCCGGCAAGGTATTCTGAAATCTGGGAGACGGCCATATTGATCACTCCGTGGTCCGGTTTTGGTGCAGGAATATCGGAAGTGTCTGTCCATTTGCATCTTATCAGGACATCGGTGTCAGCCTCCAGGAGCATTTTATGTCCGAGAAAATCTTGAAGCAGAGATGTATTCATAATTTAGTTATAGGCGTGAAGGGAGGGGAGAAGGTTTACCCCGAAATAGGTCATCAGGACGGAGGAGAAGGCAAGGATCAGATAGATGGAGCAGAATACAGGGAGTCTCTGCATCCTGAAATACTTATGGAGCGGGATTGAATAGAGAAGAAAGGTGACGAGCGACCATGTCTCTTTAGGATCCCAGGCCCAGTATCGTCCCCATGAGACATTTGCCCACATGGAGCCTGTAATTATGCCGAGTCCCAGAAGAAAGACACCGGGACCGAGAAGGGATATTGAGAGGCGAGTAAGCCGCTCCCTTTGCGAAGGCACCATCAGCGCAGTCAAAGAGACCGGCAGGGTGAATCCGAGAATCGCATAGCTGAGCATCACGAGCGAGACATGGATCGAGAGCCAGGGGGAGGCGAGTACCGGCATCAAGGGAGTCAAGACGGGATCCTTCGAGGCTAAAAGCGCCACAAGCAGCAGAAACGACGCAGCCGCCATCCCGAGCGCCACCAGCAGATCGGATTCCTTGCGCCATGCCGCCAGTGCGGAAAGCAGTATCATGCAGATACCGAGGAACTCCATCAGTCCGGGAGTGTCAGAGAGTGGGAGACGCCCAAAAATATACCAAAGCCACGCATAAGCAGCCATACCGGCGCAACCGACGGCGAAAATGGATGTGAACTGGATAGCTTTCCTGTGCGGAATTTTTTTCCGCACGATAATGATAAGTGCGGAAATCAAAACCGCACAGATAAAAAGTATCCTCAGGGGGTTGACCCTGTAATAAAAAATCTCCGATTTAATCGAGAAATTTGACCGTAAGGCCGGGGATTCAGGGGGGATGGGAGAGAATAGATCCCCTTTCCAAAGATCTATCAGAAGCGCGATTCTCTCATCGAGCGCGAGGATGTCTTTGTCAAGGGGCCCGTCGCCTCCCTTGTACAGGCGTTCCGGTATATAATCTCCCTTTTCATCGTAAAGATCGGTCACTGAGACATATTTGCCCTCGACAGATAGAGCCTCTCTCAGAGCCTTGCTCTTGACCTTTATGAAGGGCACGTCGCTCCATTCTTCCCTATACTTTATAAGGGAGGCGACGAATGCTTCAGGAGAGAGTCCGGCGACCCGGTCTTGACCGGTAAGCTTATAGGTGAGACGGGTGGAGAAGCCGGTGAATGATACGGTCTCACCGTTGAAAAACACCTGACGGGCAGCCAGCGAGTCAGCGAGACGCGCGTCAACAGCGGGCACAGCGTATGCGTTTTGCGTGGCGTAAGCCATACAGCATATCATCATAAACGCCGATGCCATGCCTTTCCCCGGCATGCCCTTCTTCACAGAACGTCTAAACAGCCATAAGACACCTCCGAAGATGAAGAGGAGGAAGCCCGTGTAGGTGACGGCTATGCCTGCAGGGTCGTATGTGACAGTCAGCACGGTGCCCCCTTTCTCGTCGAACGATGTCTGATAGAACCGGTAGTTTTCCAGACGCCCTATGTGGTTCATCGAGATGTGGAGGGTGTCTCCGGACTCTGTCCTGAGCTCCGACCTGAAATCCCTTGGGAAATTCATACCCGGATAATATTCGGGTGTGAACGCAAGCAACGTCACAGCCTCGGGAAGTCTTTCGGCCTTGCCTTGCGCCGTGATGAATGAGTCTGCAGTCTGTGAAGGGAAAAGATGGAGCGTCCCTTGGCGGGAGAAGAGAGAAGTGCAGAAGCCCCCCGCTATCATGCACAGAAAGGAAAAGTGCATGATGAAAACGGGCCGGAACCACCAGAGACGCCCCATTGACGTTTTACGTTTTACGTTGTACGTTTGACGTAGCAGGCAGATTATGCCAATAATAAGTGCGAGGGCTATCATTATCCAAAGGATATGCCACAGCGCCGACGAGTATATGCCGGCGGGGAGCAGCGATGACAGCCCTATAAGAAGGACGAGGACAACTGCCGAAGCGAACACTATGACCTCAGTACGCCGCATAATCAGGATTGTCAGCCTTTCTGATCGCCATACATTCAGTCTCTATGAGCCAGCCCGGACGGCAGACCGGCGCAAGGACTATCACCTTAGGAACTCCCGGGAATCGCTCCTCCATCATCCTGCTGATGAGAGCGTGGTCGGCTATGTCGCGCAGATAGACCGTCATGTGTGCCACATCCTCCCATCCGCAATTCCCCTCATCCAGAAGCACAGTGATATTCTCAAGCATCCTCAGCGTCTGAGCCTCGATATCCCCGGGAGCAACTATCTGCCCTTTGTTGTCGATGCTGGCGGTTCCGGATATGTATACGTGACGTCGGTCGGCATAATCGACAGCTGTAGCGCGCTCGAATGCCACTCCATATTCATATGTCGGATTGAGATGGGATTTCCCGTAAATGTAAGTGATTTGCTCAGGTGTCACTCCTGTGTCGGCAAAAGCATTGAATGCCACAAGGCGTTTTGGCTCGGCACACTGTCCCTCGATTCCGGTAGACGCTATGAAATGTGATTCGCTTGTGAGGCCTTCGCGAGCGAACACACTGTTGCGTCCCTGCACTACGCCTGAGTAATTATTGTCGATGTCGCGTACGAAAAACCATGTGCGAAGGCAATTGTCTTTCAGCGAGGCCCCCCGCTGTTTGAGCTCGTAGGCCAATCTCTCAAGGTATGCTACGGTCATAGAGAGGGAGTCGCCCGTGGAGACATAGTAGCCGTCACCTAACCATATGCGTCCCCGGCTGTCTTCCCATAGGCCGCCCTCGCGGTGTGAGAAGTCGGCATTCTCCTCAAAGAAAACGAGAAGCGCGGCTTTTGTGCCGTCTAACGGAGACTGCCCGAGCAGTGATACGGCACAGTTATCGTGGTCGGGCAATAATTGACGTTGATTTGCCGGATCGCTGAGCAGCCATCTTTTGAAGACCGGAGTCATCCCGGTGTCACTCATCAGATTGCGTACGGCTTCACGGATGCCGCTGATTTGAGTGGCGGCATCATTACCTACTGATGGGATTATATATGCGTGGGCCTCTTTCCGACCTGTGTCGAAAAGAGCTACCTTGGCTTCAGCCCTGTCATATTTGAAATTCAGATATTTCATTTCTGTAATTGTGTACAAAAATAACCAATTTAATCAAGATACGCAAATTAATTGCGTTTTACGTTTTACGTTGGACGTTTTGCGTAGTGCGTATTGCGTTGTATGTTTTATGGAGTTTGTAGATTGTCGATCCAGTTGCGTATGAGGTCGAGTTTCTCCTGGCGCACGACTTCCACGGAGTGATCATAGTTCCAATCAGCCGAGATGTCAGAGTCGAGAATCATGAAGAGTTCGCTATCGCTGCTTGCTCCCGGCCTTACGCGGTCTATTCCGGGAATTTTGCGGGATGGCACCGAGAGAAGGTTGCCGAAGCTTCTGCCGGTGAGCAGGTCGAGTCCTGCGGCTGCGTATCCCGAACCGCCGTGACACTGTATGCATGTCGTGTTGAATATCTCGGTCTGTATTGCCCCGGCCATCGACATGTCGACGCCGTCCGCGCTGATCTGAAGAGTTCCAGCTTGAGGAGAGTAGTCGGCAGAGAGAAATGTGGCCACACGACGGCGCAGACGGTCTATGGCGCAGAGTTCGATGGTAGTCACTTCTCCCGGAATTCCCGAAAGTGTGACATCACATTTCCCGTCGGCCGATGATGTGCCGATATTCTTGCTTATAAGCGCGTAGTCGTTGCCATCCTCGAAACCTGCGAGAGCGAGAGTGTAGCCTTGGCTCCAGGTGTCGGAACCTGTCACCGTACCTGAAAACCGTGCAGTGCCACCTTCCTCGGTCTGCACGCTGTCTGTATTGTAGATACGTCCCTCGTCGCATGAAGTGAGCTGGAGCATGACGGCTGCTGTAATAACTGTATGATATAAATACCTAATCATTAGTCTATTCTTCTAAATCTTTAAGATATTAGTAAATGGACGCGCGGGGGCGCACCCGGAGTGTGCTTGCTACTCTGGGGAAGCGGATATAAGTCATGATGAGATGCATTACTGTATGCAGTATAAATTTCTTAAACTAAAAAGAGTACTGTGCCATTATGGTGACGGAGCTGGTGGCGAGTCCAAGGTTGTCCTCGTCGCGGTCCATCTGGCGGGCGTGACCCGTACGGCCTGTATACTGGTACATGGCCTGAAGCTTGAGATTTATGCTGTCGATGAAATAGTTGGCCCCGATCGCTGGCATGTTGAGGAAGCCCCCTTTCTTGGTCGAGTTGCGTTCGAAGAAGTCGTAGCGCAGACATCCCTGAAGTCTATTGGTAATGAAATATCCGGCCTGTCCGTAGCCTCCGAAATAATTGTAGGAGGTGTCGATCTTCTGGCGCTTCGTAAATCCTACGTTCATGTAGTAGAACTCGGCACCGAAATACCAGCGGTTTTTTATCCATGACCATTCGAAGCCGAGTCGGAAATCGTTGGTGCTCTCGTTCTCGCTTTCCACGTTGAGAGATCCGGATAGGCCAACGAGCATCTTGTTGCTGTTTAGGAGTCTCGGATCGCCCTGCGACGCAGGCATCACGCCAAAAGGCTGGTATGTAAGGCGGGCGGCATAGAGCAGCGACGGTATGTGCCAGTCATCGCTGATTGTCTTTGTAGCGGTGTTGACTGAGGCCCCTGTGCCGTTGAAGAGCCCCACCTGATAGCCGAACTTATCCTTGACCATACCGTGAAACTCCACGCCGAGGTCGAATCCGGTGCCGATATGCGGGGTCACGGCATTGAGCGAGTAGGGTAGGATGACGGATGCGGTGAGGGATGTCGGGAGGACCGGGAAGAGGGTCTCCCCGAGTGTCGTCAGGTAAGCGTGGGAGAACGGGGTCTTGAACTTACCTATGCGTACTCCGAACTCATCGGAAGGACGCACGTCGGCCCATGCCTGCTGCAGGAGCCCCCCTCCGGAGGCTGCCGCATTGATCGAGAGGTTGAATGTCACGATATTGAAGGCCTTTCCGGTGAAGCCGAGTACGGCATAAGGGATTCCGAATCCGGAATTAGCCACATTGTCCTGATTGTAGGCGGGATCGAGGCCTGCGTCATCATAGTAGTTGTAGTTGGCTGTGGTCTGCACGAGCAGATACGGCATGAAGAGGAAATCGCCTTTCTTTGTGGTGAATGTGAATCCGCGGTGGTCTGCGAGCGAGACGACGCCGTTTTCGGTATCGGTGTCGTATTGCGCCCTTGCAAGAGGAGCGAAGGAGAGGGCGAGCAGGGCTGAGAGTATTATCTTTTTCATTGGGGTCTTGTGGGGGGATTTAGCATGATTTAGCCTGATTTATCTCGATTAAGCTTGATTTATCTTGATTAATCGAGATTTATCATGAATTGATATGTTACAGGGACTGGAGGAATTTTATTAGGGCTTCGCGGTCTTTACGGGGCATCTTCCTGAAAATATTCCTTGAAGCTTCGCCTTCTCCGCCATGCCACATGATTGCTTCGGTGAAGTTGCGGGCACGTCCGTCGTGGAGGAAGCACGTGTGTCCGTTGACCTTCTCCTGCAGGCCGACACCCCATAGGGGTGTGGTACGCCATTCATTTCCGCGTGCCAGCCCCGACACGTAGTTGTCGTTGAGTCCGACTCCCATTATCTCGGAGCCCATGTCGTGCAGCAGGAAGTCGCTGTAGGGGTGTATGGTCTGGTTGCCGAGCCATGGAAGCTGAGTTCCCGCGAGCAGGGTGGAGCCGCGTGGCCGGGTGTGGAGAGTGGTTACGTGGCAGAGATGGCATCCGGCCTTATGGAAGAGAGATTCACCCCTCTTCACGTCGGGATCATTGACGTTGCGGCGTGCGGGCACGCCCAGCGACTGCATGTAAAGATCTACGTTTTCCATATCTTCCGTCGAGACATCAAGCTGGTCGTAGGAGAGACCCATCATAGAACCCTGATTCATCTGAATCTGCCCCTCGCATATCTCTTCAGGATAGCGGCTGTTGGTCACGCCCATATCGCTTGAGAATCCGAGCTCAACGGTCAGGTCGGCGTGCTGGGCCTTGTTGCCGGAGATGCCGAGGCTTGTCACACCTCGTTCGGAGATGTAGTTGCATCGTCCGCTGATGCCCCATTCCGGATAGTTGCTTTTGGCGGCGAGCTGCTCGATTTCGTGCTGGTCGAGCGACATGAGCTGTCCCATACCTACGTGGCGGAGAGGGACCCTTACCGTGCAGAAGAGGTCTTCGGGCGCGATCTCGTCGGCATACCAGTCGGTGATGGTGTATGAGGGGTATGCGAGCTCATATGTGTCGCCGTCGGGGAATGAGAACTGCTGATAATTCCAGTCCACCTTCAGTTTGCCTTCCGGCTTGACACCGTAGATGGCCTGGTCGTGTAGCACGCGTCCGTAGTCGCGGAAAAACGCACCGTTCTTTCTGGTAATATAGACGAGCATGGCCGAGAATCCGTATGATCCGGATCCGTTGTCGTTCCAGACGCCGGGACGTGTGCGTCCGGCGTTTCTGTGGCAGCTGCCGCATGAATATCCGGCATATACGGGTCCGAGGCCACCACCCTGTCCATTGGTGGATGTGCGAACGTCATCGTAGAGCCTGTCGCCGCGCACGAAGCGCGTCAGGTAGTCGCCTTTCACCCATGGGGCCTCGCTGTCGTATGCTACAGATGAATTGAGGAATATCGTAGAAGTTCCCGCCGACAGTTCATAGCCGGCAGGAACCTCGATATCAAGGACATCCAGGCCATCGCTCTCGCAGGCAGACAGAAACCCCATCATGCCTGCGAGGCAACAAGTTTTTATTAATTCATAATGCATAATTAACTACGTTCAAGCTAAAGCAAGTCATAATGCATAATTAGTTGGCGTTTCATTTAATTCTTTACTTTGCGGGGTTGTCCGTCCTTGAAGAGAAGGAACTCAAGGGTGTGGAAACCTCTTACCGACTGCACCGCCTCGATAGTATCGTCGTCATCGCCGTCGCTCCAGTCAAGGTTGTCGTAGTTTCCGGAATTGAGAATCTGCACGATATTGTCCTGGTCGAGAGGCCAGCTGTCCATATTAGGGTCAAGACCGAGCGCGTCGACGGGACCAAATAGGAATGCCTCACTCTTCTCCCAAGGTTCGCGGGCCTCGAGCCAGGCGTTGCAGGCATTGGCGAAATTGGCGTCGGAGGGAGAATTCTTGAAGTTTAGAACCGCCTTGTAGAGCATCTCGTTCTTTTCCTTCAGGCTTCTGTAGGTAGGCACTACTACGGCATCGACATAGTTGTCTACGATTTCCTGATAGCGGCTGTCGTCGCCAAGTTTATTGACCGCGCCCTTGAGGCTTACGGAAAGCAATTCCTCAAGGTCGGCGCAAGCCGTCATGGCAGCGCGACTCTCCGCGCTGTTGATATGGTTGCGGAAAGGTTGCGGTATGGCGAGGATAGCGTCGGAAGCATCGGCGATAGCCGCTTTCACCTTGGAGTCGAGTTCCGCATTCTCGGTGGCGATAAGAGCTGAAAGCGACTTTGGACTTATAGATCCGTCGAGCGATCCGTAGTATGAGTTGCGTATGGAGAGGATGTTGTTTGAATAGTCCTCACGCGAGTGCCAGCTGTACCATGACTCCACTGAATAGAGGGCCGCCTGTGTGTCACCTGAGATGTAGAGGTTGTAGGGGTCTCCGATCTTTGCGGTTCCCACCTCGTTGGCGATGTCGGCGCAGCCTTCGATTATCTGCTCGATGCAGCTGAGCGCGCTTGAATAGTTGGCGTCGTTATGCTGCCTGAAGCTTGTGGCAAACGGAGCGCCCCCCTCATAAGACACTGTCCATGCCTCATATAGGGTATTGGAATCCATCTGCAGCAGTATAGCCACCTGCTGCATGTAGTTGCCCCAGCTTGCAGCGTTTCTCTCGTTGTAGTCGAGAGTTGCGGCGCTGTCGTGGTTGTCGTCCGGTTTGGGATTATCCTTGTCGGAGCATCCTGTGAGTGTCATCGCGCCGGCGCAGAGAAGCGCGGAAATTCCAAGTAAGTATTTCTTCATATTTTATTTGTTTTGTTTATTTAATGGTTTTAAGGTCTTTAAGGTCTTTAAGGTCTTTAAGGTCTTTAAGGACACGATTCACAATTCTCAACTACTTGGATAGGAACCATCCTATATAGGCGATGCCGATTGAGAATTCGTTTTCCGAGTTGTAGGGACCTTTGCCGAATACCTTTGCCGTGCCTATCTGTCGGGTGGTGTAGTCTGCCTTCACCACGAGGTTGGGAAGCGCGAACCAGTTGAGTCCGGCCTGCCACTGGCTCACTTCAAGGCGGCGGTCCATAGTGGTCTTGGATCCTTCTCCCCGGTACTGCGGATTGTAGTATTCATACCGGGCGAAGGGATAGATGGTGGGGCAGACTCCCTTTATGAGTGATTTCAGGTTGATTCCGCATTCCGCGCCGTAGCTGAGCGCGTTTTTAGCGATGGGTATCAGTCGGCTGTAGGGAGATTTGTTGGATAGCATCCTATTGGCGTCGCTGAGAGCGGCGGAGTTGCCTACATATCCGTAGGTGAGGTTGGCGCGTGCCGTCACTACCTTGTTTCTGTATTGGGCGTCCCAGGTCGAGATGGCTACAGGAATTCTTCCTATCGCCGAGTAGGTGTGCTCCTTGTCGGAGTTGGCTCCCGCGTCGCGGCAATAGTAGAAAGAGACGCCTGTGCGAAGGCCCGGCACTCCGCTGTAGTCTACTCGGGCTATATATGCGGGCGATGTGAAATTGTCAGTCTCGAAGAAACCTTGTTTGCCTCCGATGATCCATTCGTCGCGGTTGAAACCGTTGGCATTGAGACCGGCAGTGATCATGAGCTGATAGTCAAATCTTGTAAATCTTTTTCCAAACGATCCGAAAAATTGTATGCCGGTCTCATGCCAGGTTGATGGAAGAAGGGAAGTCTCGGCCTGGGGCCTCACGGTCCCGAAGAAATTGATAGGCTCGTGATGGGTGTTGGTAAGCCCTACCGGCACTATCATATGGCCTGCCCTCACGTTGAATTGCGGGATTATGAGTCTTGTTATGTGGAATTGTTCGAGGGCAACTTCTCCTCCCTTCTCTATCTCGGTTTCATACTCACCGTTTTCGCTGTTCTCGAGTTCTACGGCGGTGCCGGTGCCCCCGGCCTCGAACTCTATTTCAGCTCCGAGTATCCATTTGGGGTTGAACTTATAGTCGAAAGCCAGCACGAATCTCGGGATAGCAATCGTATTGCGGTGGGTGCGGGTGTTTCCCGTAGCGGTACCTGCGAAGCGGTTGATGCCGTAGTCTTTGAAGGAGGCCACCATCTCGCCGTAGCCACCGAAGCGGAATTTATTATATCCGGCAGTGTCGGCCTGCGTCGCTGCAAGAGGCTGAGCGGATTGCCCGCTTTCGCCGGCTGAAGCCGGTTCCGGTAGAAAAGATGCAAGGATAAAGGATATCCCTAATATGGCGGAAAAATATGCTTTCATTTTCGGTCAGTTTTTTCGGATGCAAAATTACAATCGAAAAATTCTCCCGGCAATACTCATTATTTAGACTAATTCTAAATAAAATCTGTGAAAATACGTTATGAATATGGGAAGGAATCTCAAAATACTCAAAAATGAGTATAATATCGTTAAGAAATATTTTTTACTTTTGCACCGTACATCTAAACATACGAAATGGAGAAAAGCAAAGCATATACGGAAGCTGATAGGCTCCGCGACCTCATAGACGAAAACAGCGATCTGATGATGGTCGCTGCCAGATTCGGAATCTCACTTGGTTTCGGTGATAAGACCGTTAAAGAAGTCTGTGCCGAAGATGGGGTAGATGAGCGCACGTTTCTTGCCGTGTGCAACCTAATCGACAGTCGTCCGTATTCCAACGATGTGTCGCTGACCTCCCTGATGCGCTATCTGAGGACCGCACATTCTTATTTCCTTGAATTTCTCTTGCCTTCCATACGCCGCAAGCTCCTTCTTGCCGTCAGTGCCCTTCCTATCGACGACGTTCTGCTGCAGTTGCTTAAGTTCTTTGACGATTACTGCGTGGAGGTTCGACGCCACATGGAGCATGAGAACGACAGCATATTCAGTTATGTAGACCGTCTTCTCGAGGGCAACGTCTCAGATGATTTCCGTATCTCGGATTATTCTGTAGGCCACACGAGTATGACAGAGAAGCTTGATGAGCTGAAGGACATATTCATACGCCATTATCATGTCATGAGCAATCTGCTGCTTGTCTCCGCGCTTAACGACATCATAGATTGTAATTCAGACCTTTGCTCGCATTGCGAGATAGAAGACCGTATGTTTCTGCCCGCCGTGTCGCGTCTTGAGAGGTCGCTTAAGCTCAAGGAGCGTGATGCACAGCCTGAAGTGGATGAGGATATTGACAAAGATAATGATTCGCTGCTCGAGAGCCTGACGGAGCGCGAGAAGGATATTCTTCGGTGCGTGGCCCGTGGTATGCAGAATAAAGAGATAGCCGAGAAACTGTTCATTTCCATCAATACCGTGACCACTTACCGGCGCAACATCTCCACGAAGCTCAACATACATTCTGCGGCCGGACTGACGGTCTTCGCTATCCTGCACGGTCTCGTAGACATCAACGAGATCGATCCGCATATGTAGTAATATCCTGCGGAGGGGCGGAGGGCTCAAAGCTCAGCGTGCTTGGCGTCGAGATTGAGGCGTAGGGATATGCAAATGAATCAGAGTTTTTGAAGCAGTTTCCGGACATATATTCCTATGTTGGTCTCGTGCTTGTCAATACCGAGTTTCTTACGTATGGCGCTGCTGATGTTGACGTGGCTGCGTTTCTTCATGTAGTTGCCTACGTCCTTGCCCCGCAGCCCAATCGCGTAGAGGCATACATAGTTGATTTCCGATGCGGTCAAACCATGGTTTTCGAAATACTTTATGAACGCTGGATGCGAGGCCTGGAAGGCGAGGCGGTTGCTGTTCATGAATTCCTCTGTGTCCGCTGTCAGGTCCGCCACCCATGCGTCGTAGGTCTTCTCGAATTCCTTATGGTCTGAAATCTGGCTGGCAAGATAGGAGTTGAGCATCTCGATGCGTACCTGTATGGCCTTGCGCACTTCCTCCGGCATTTCCTTCTGCGAATCGAGCAGCTCCTTGAGGTTTTCGCTTTCCGCCTCTAATATTTCCACTCTATGGGCAAGGTTTTCTGCCTCCAGCGTCTTGTTGTCTCTCTGGAGCTGGAGATTCTTGTTTTCAAGAGTCAGTTTCTCGCGTTCCGCCGTCAGCTTCTCATTCTCGAGCTCCGCGGTACGGGCTTTTTGGCGGCTCAGCTCATTCTCAGCCTTAAGGTTCTCATTCTCGAGCTCCGCAGTGAGAACTTTCTGGAGAGCGAGGTCTTTTTTTATTTTGTTGCGGCGCATCAGGAGTATAAGGATGATGAAGACCATCGCAGATAAGACAAGCCCTCCGATACATCCCCAAATTATCTTACGGCTTCTTTCCGTATCCCTCTCAGACTGCAGCTCCATACGATGTCTCTCCTCCAGAGATTGGCTTTTCTGTTCGAACTTTCCTGCGTTGATTACTTCGGTTCGATGACTGAAATCCTTATATGCTGCAAGAGCTCCTTCATAGTCCTCCATATCTTCAAGCACCTTAAATCTTATACCCAGGTATTTCAATGTATCGTATCTCTCGCTGTTTTCATCGAGAAAATCAAGCTGGCGGAGTGCCATGTGGCTAACTCCGAGCCTGTTGTATGCCCTTGCGAGATTCAATATTCCGTTGACATCATAATTCAAACGATCTTTATTATCAGCTATCACCTCTTTTAAATCCTGTTCTGATCCAAATTTAAGAGTATGCGCTATCCTTAGACTATGTAAATTTTGTATATAATTTCTATCATTTAAATGAAAATCTTCAAGACAATTTATTAAGCTGTCAGCCTGCTCCTTTCTATTTAAGACCACAGCACCATTCAAGGCGTTAAACAGGCAGTCTAATTCGTATGCTTCGTGATTCTTGTTACGAAATATATTGGCCGCTCTTAGATAATTGTCTGTGTATCCATCATAATCGTAGAAACTTTGATATAATATCCCTTGAGCAACGAGAGTACGGGCTATAGCCATAGAATCCGTGCACTCATCGGCAATGTCAATTCCCCTCATGAAAGAATGCAAAGCGCTGTCTCTGTCATTCCTGTTCTGATATATCCTGCCCTGATAATAATATGTGCGGAGCTTTTCATCCGGAGTTCCATTCTCAAGGTAATAGTCAATGGCTGGCTGTAGCACATCGAAAGTCGTGGTGTCGACATAGTTCTTGTCAAGAGCCATCGACATAAGCAGTGCATACCGAGCTTTCTGGCTTTTTCCTTTCAGGTCAGAAGCATCGATCGAGTCCAGAACAGCGAGGGCAGAATCAGGGCGGCTTTCCATAAGGCTCTCGGCAACGTCAAGCCCATTGCTAACTGATGAATTACTACCACATCCTACTATCGTAAGAATGGCAGATATCAGTATTACCGGCAATATCGGATAGATGTGAAAGTATATCTTCGTTTTCATAGTGCAAATTTACGCTTTTTTCTCCACATACACAAAATTAAGCTAACCTCTCAGCTCGGAGAGCTGTTATCGTGTTTAAACCTCAGGCTTCAGCCTGAGGAATATGACAAACAGACAAGTAGCCTCGGAGAGGCGCTTTGCCGTCTGGGATAGTCGTGGCGTAGTAATCTGAAAGTTTATCTGCTGTTGCGCAGAAATAAAATTTCAGTTCAAAGCTATATGGCTGTCTTACATTGGAATCCGAATTTATATTTTTTCAAAATATGAAACTTTTTATTTGGAGGATGAAAGTTTGAAGCAGTAACTTTGCAACATAGAAATCAACCAAAAACACTTAAACAAATGAAAAAAATTCTCACATTAATCCTCGCCTCTATGGCACTCTCGCTACCGATGACAGCGCAGGCGGCAGAAGACAAGCCATCATCAACACCAATTACCTTGGACGCTCATACGGAAAACTCAAAGCCAAATCCAACTGTTCTCCGCACTCCCATACGTATAAGTGTCGAAGCATGGTATGATGCAAGCACAAATATAATCTCCATCAGATATTATGGAGAGGCAACCGGAGAAGTAAAACTCTATCGCGACGGACAACTCATTGACAACTCATCCGAAATCAACACAATATTCTACGTATCAGAATCCGGATTCTACACAATAGAAATCAATGCAGAATCATGGTCTGCAACCGGAAGTATTGACATCCGATAAGCACCCCAGCTTAAAATCTAAAACGAAAAAGGATATAAGACAATGATAAATCCGACAGACCAGACTGTATAACAGGCGCGAAATCCGAAAAGTGATATGAGTAGGACTACAACAAAAAACATAGCGATGACAACGTTCAATAACAGCTCATAAATAAATATCACACAGGCAACGTGAAATCCTTCATGAAGGACTTCCCAAAATAACAAAACTACATTTAAAAAACTTCATTAACATGAATAAAACTATATTTTCAATAATGGTTTCCTTGATGTTTCTTTTAGGAGCATGTCAGGAATCCGTATCCGGAGATGAAATACAGGAATCTAACGGAAAAAGCATGATCATTGAGTCATCCGATAAAGTGCCCAATGACATCGTAGCGAGACTGCAAGCCTACAACGACAGTCTATACTCAAGTGCAGCAACCAGTTCCTCCATTAACGGGACTTCCTCCTTTAGAGATAAATTAAAAAAATGGCTTGATATATCTGTTGCAGACTTTATCGGAAGATGTGAAGGGACATGCTATGGTCTCACTATCGGAGGCATAGCAGGTCCGGAAGGAATGGCAATTGGAGCCGCAGTTTTAGGCCCCTTAGTCGGGGCCTGTAGATCATATCAAGCAGCTAATTCATATGCATCTATACCTGTCAAGATAACATTTAATAATAGTATTCCAGCTTATATAAAGATGAAGGAAGACATTACAGATTATTCACCATACTATCCTGATAAAATCGACCTGCAACTGCCACCAGACAAACTCGATCTGCTGATTGAAGGTGCTCAGCATAATCTATTATTAGACAATATCACTAAAAACACATTTAGTTCCACCACTGCTGAAGAAGCCTATGCAAAAGGTATCCTTTCTGAAGAAGAGTATCTGGTCTTGAGCGATAGTCGGACTCCGGCAATATTATTTCGACTGGTATACTCAAATACTTCAGATGATTCATACGATTTTGGAGAAACATCAAATGCAATCATAAAACTCTATAAAGAAGCTATTCAAGAATTATCCAATGATTATATCGATGTCGAAAGCATCTCTAATCGATATGTATCAGAAATATACTCCTCATCAGAATTAGAGGAAACCCAGAAAGACAATATCGTATCTTCAATTGGAGTTATGGCCTCCAGTGTTGAGTACTGGAAGGTCTTCGATGCAGAGCACGATATAGAATAAAGAATTATCATCACTTTTAATAATGATTCACCCACTCAATGTCAAGTGGCAAAGGATGGGTGAACATACAATAATTGACTTAATCAATATAATGAAGTTAATTTCCAACAATGATGCGTACGCCGACGCTTTGTCTACGGAAGCTTTCGCCGTAATACCGTTCATAGCCATCGGCATTGTAGGTCAGCGCGTCGTGCTGTATGTCTCAGCGACGCTCGGCATCTTGTTTTTTTGCTGCTTCCTTATCAGATTCTTCGTCACACTGCATAGACCATCTTCGATAAAGGCCTCGGCACGTCTGGACAACATCATGTCGCTGATGCAGTTTCCATATGTATCCGCACTTGTCGGCATGATTCTCATCGACAATGGATTAGAGGCTGTTCCTATCCTATGGCTTTCGCTCGTCTTTGCCATCGGGGCAGTAACCTTTGCCATCATGGATTCAGGCGACTGACAAGTCTCCTGTCAACCAATTTTAACCGAAATGCTTCACGATCTAACATAAATTTGATATAATATCAAATTTATGTTATCTTTGCCACAAAATATCCAACAAAACATTTAAGTATCATGAACACTGAAATTAATCTCAATTCAGGACAGAAATATAATCTGTTCTTTCGCAGGCTTCTTATAATGCAGAATTTCGTAATCATTCTTGCGTTAGCGTCGTTCTATACGCAGAAAGGTTACGAGGATTTCCATGTACAAGCCGTATTTATCATAGCCTTCCTTATCACAGCCGGATACTTCCTATACAAACTTCTCCATACCTCCTGTCTTATCAGCGACCTGAAACCTCAATACAGTGCATACTGCAGAACGGCTACAGCACGTCTGATGGGTACCCTATGTTTAGCCCTGCTCATAGTGCGCTTTTTCCTGCTTCCGGAAATCGTATTTCTCATCCATAATATCCTTTACATAGCCGCATTCATATTCCTCATGGCAGGCATCCTCTTTCTTGTCTTCCGAAAATAAGCACGAGACCAACATCGGATATACGTCCGGAAGCTGCTTCAAAAGCTCTGATTGATTTGCATATCCCGCTGAAAAGAGTTATCTTTGCGGGAAAAATAACTGATTATGGATGATAAAGACAGATATGCCATAGGTCAGCAGGACTTCAAGACGCTGCGCGAGGACGATGCTCTATACATCGACAAGACTGCCTATATCGAGAAAATAGTCAGGAACAAGACAAAATACTTCTTTCTGGCGCGCCCTCGCCGGTTTGGAAAGAGCCTGTTCCTGTCTACTTTGAGGTATTTCTTCGAGGGGAGACGTGAGCTCTTCAAGAACCTTTACATCGACTCCTGCGACTGGGACTGGGAGCCGTATCCGGTGCTTAATCTTGACCTCAACAGGAATAAGTTCGCTGAAAAGGGTCTTCTTGATGGAGTGCTTGACAATCTTTTCAGAGATTGGGAGAAGAAATATGGAGTGACGATAATTGCCGATCAGCTTTCATCCAGATTCGAGAATATCATTAAGACCGCCCATGAGAAGACGGGGAGGCAGGTGGTGATACTTGTGGACGAATACGACAAGCCACTTGTCGGCAACCTCAATAAGGACGATAACTTCGAGCATTACCGCTCGAAGTTAGCTTCAATATATTCCAATTTCAAGAGCTCGGCGGAGCATATACGCTTGGTATTTCTGACGGGGGTAAGCCGCTTCAGCAAACTCAGCGTATTCTCAGACCTCAATAATCTTAAGGATATAACTTTCGCCGATGAGTTCGCCGACATATGCGGCATTACAGAAAAGGAACTTCTTGATAATTTCCACTCCGGAATAGAACAGCTCGCGGCTAAGAGAAGGACCGGATATGAGGACGCATGCCGCTTGCTGAAGAAGAACTATGACGGCTATCGGTTTGCTCCGGAAGGAAGCGACATCTACAATCCATGGTCGGTGCTCAACGCGATGTATGAGAGCCGGATCGGTACCTATTGGAACGATACGGGCGCTCCCAGTGTCATATCTGAAGCCCTTTTTAACGCGGATGTTGATATTGAGCAGATCCTCTCTGCATGCTGGAGGCTCAACGATCTTGCAGGCCTTGACCTTCTGAACGCCGATCCTACCGCGTTGCTCTACCAGACAGGTTACCTCACCATAGCAGACTATGACTACGAGTATGAAGAGGTGCGCCTGAAGGTTCCCAACGAGGAGGTGAAGAGGGGGCTTTTCAACGATCTGCTGAAGTTCTACCTTAGGCCCCGGAGAGGAACGGTGAAGACGGTCATAGACGGTATCACCAGAGGAATCCGCTACGGCGAACCGGAGCAAATGATGAAGAGTCTTGACGCCTACTTTGCAGGTGTACCATATGATCTGAAGCTGGACAACGAGAACAACTTCCACAACGCTTTCTACATACTGACTACGCTGATCGGCATCGACGCCAAGGCTGAAGTACACACTTCCGACGGCCGTATAGACCTACTGATAGAGACTCCGAAATACATCTACGTTATAGAGTTGAAATACGATGGCACACCGGAGGAGGCGCTCCACCAGATTGAGGAGAAGGGGTATGTCAGGAAATTTACTTCGGATTCCCGCAAAGTTTTCAAGATAGGCGTGAACTTCTCCTCTGAGACGCGTCGGATCGAGGGATGGATCGTTAAAGATTAAAGATTAAAGATTAAAGATTAGAGATTAAAGATAAAGTATTAAAGATAAAACATATTCCGTCATCATGAAAGCAAACATCATCCGCAGGATAGCCGCTGTCGCGGTTGCCGCAATCATCTCGGCCGGTTCTCTCGTATCGGCACAGAATCCTAAAAGCGTCTCCATCCTCGGGGACTCTTATTCCACCTACGAAAACTTCGTAGAACCGAAAAGCAACATCTCATGGTATCGTAAAGACCGGAAAAAGGAAAGCACTGATGTCAGGGAAGTCGAGAAGACATGGTGGCATCAGCTCATCACGGAGAATGGCTACAAGCTCGACCGCAACAATTCATATTCCGGATCGACGGTATGCACCACAGGATACGGCAAAAACGACTATACTGACCGTGCCTTCATCACCCGCATGGACAATCTCGGCAATCCAGACATCATTCTGATCTTCGGCGCCACAAACGACTCATGGGCCGATTCCCCGATCGGCGAGTTTGTCTGGAGTGGCTGGACCAAGGAACAGCTCAAGTCTTTCCGCCCCGCCCTTACCTACATGCTCTCATATATGACAGACCGCTATCCCAACACGGAGATGCTCTATATCATCAACGACGGTCTAAAGCCTGAGATCACGACCTCAATCGTGGAAGCCTGCGACCATTACGGAGTCCCCTACGTGCAGCTCAAAGACATCGACAAGACCGACGGTCACCCCAATATCCACGGCATGCGCCAGATCACCGACCAGGTGGCGGCGGCTTTGGCCAAATAGTTTAGGCTGTTTAGGGGGGGTAAGGAGTTATAACCTGATTTTTATAGGGGAGCCGTCGTATTTCACTTCGTGGCCTTTGGCATCGCGTGAATATGCGGCTGGCGATCCCGAAGATATCTTTATGACATTGAAGACGCGTTCCTTGAGCATGCCGGGGAACGCGCCTTTGCGTTCTTCTATGGTCAGCGTGCCTGTCTCGTCATCGTAGCTCATCGGAATCATGGAGTAGGCTCCGTTCTCGTAGTTGTAGTTCAGGTTTTCGTCTTCATAAAGGGTAAACTCACCGTCATCGCCTGCATATACGTAGAGGTTGATGACATCAGCCGGCTTCTCGTCGGAGTACTGTATTGCGGGGCCGAAAGGCACGATGGCACCCGAGCGTACATAGAGCGGCATTCTGTCGTAAGGGGCATCGGCGATTTTTTTCTCCCCGCCGTCGGAGACAACGTTGCCAGTATAGAAATCATACCAAGTTGCACCCTGAGGGAAATAGACCTCCCTGCTTCGCGTTCCGTATTCGTAGACCGGAGCCACAAGGAAGGCGTTGCCGAACATATACTGGTCGCCGATGTCGCGGGTAGTCTTGTCGGCGGTGAAGTCCATTACCATCGGGCGCATCACGGTGTAGTCGTCGAAATGAGTCTTCCCCGCGAGGGAGTATATGTAGGGCATGAGGTCGTAGCGGAGGTTGGTGTAGTAGACCACCGATCCGTAGGCCGGGTGATCTTCCGGCGCTATATTGAATATCTCGCGGTAGGGCCACTGTCCGTGGGCCCGGAAGAGGGGGGCGAAGGCTCCGAACTGATACCAGCGGGTATTCAGCTCACGCCATTCCTTCAGGTCGTCGTTTTCCACACCGCTCTTTTTGTATTCCTTCTGGGCCTTAACGTAGCGGTCTTCCACGCAGAAGCCGCCGATATCCATGGTCCACCATGGGATGCCGCTCATCGAGAAGTTGAGTCCGGCTGATATCTGGGCCTTCATGTCTTCCCAACGGGTGGCTATGTCGCCGCTCCATGTGGCGGTGGAGTAGCGTTGGAGTCCGGCGAATCCGGAGCGGGTAAGCAGGAAGACGCGTCTGTCAGGGTCGGTCTCGCGCTGGCCGTTGTAGATGGCGTCGGCGTTGACGAGGGCATATGCGTTGAAGTATTTGGTGGAGGGTCCGAGCGCGGTAGGCGTGATGAGGTCTTTGCGATACTGCAGGTCGGTGCAGTCGCGGACGTTGGGCTCGGAGGCGTCCATCCACCACGCGTCGATGCCGAGGGGCACGTAGTGGTCGGCAATCTGACTCCAGAAAAGCTTGCGTGCCTCGGGATGGTATGCGTCGTAGAAGGAGCCGAGATAGCCCGGGCCCACCCAGTCGCGGATGCTGTCATGCACGGGCAGCTTATACATCCATCCTTTCTCGTCGAATTCCTTGTAGTGGTCGGTAGTGACGTAGAATTTCGGCCATACAGATATCATCACCCGTGCGTTCATGTCGTGGATCGTGTCTACCATCCCTTTAGGATCGGGGAAACGGTCGCGGTCGAACTCGTGGCTTCCCCATGAGTCCTGCTTCCAATGGAGCCAGTCGATCACGATATTGTCGATGGGGATGCCGCGTCGGCGGAACTCCGCGAGCGTCGAGAGCACCTCCTCCTGAGTGTTGTATTTCTCGCGGCTCTGCCAGTATCCCATGGCCCATTTCGGCATGATAGGAGCCTTGCCAGTCAGCTTGCGGTAGCCGGAGATGACGTCATCCATGTCCTCGCCGTAGACGAAGTAGTAGTCTATGCCGTCTTGCATCTCGCCCCACCAGCTCATCTCCATCTGCTCCTTCGGGTCGCGCGGACTGTAGGCCCGGAGGCTGCAGTAGGCCACACCGCCGTTGGGCTGCCATTCTATCTTGATCGGGACGCGCTTGCCTGCTTCGAGTTCGACCGAGAACTTGAAACTGTTAGGGTTCCAGGCCGTGCGCCAGCGTTCCGGAACTACTTCCTTGCCGTCGATCCAGACACACTGATAGCCCGAGTAGTAGAGGATGAACTTGTATTCCCCAGTCTCCGAAGCCTCGATCTCTCCCTCATACGTCACATGGCTGCCGGCGAAGTTGAAGTCGCGTGGAAGGTTGACCACATGTGAGAGGTCTCCCCGGATAAGGTGTTCGAAATATATGGAGTCCTCGCGCTGCACTATGGTTTCCTCTTCAGGACGGCCCGGGACGTAGGTGCCTGTCAGCGCACCCTCCTTCCCATCCTTGTCGAATAGCTTGAAGACACCGCCCAGCTGCCTGTAGCCTTCCGGGTTGCCCCAGCGGCAAAGCGAGTAGCTGTCCCAGAGGATTCCGTAGTTGTCGGTCGATACCACGAATGGGACGGATACCTTTGTATTGTACTGGTAGAGTTCCTCGTTCTTCCCCTTATAGTTGAACTCGTCGCTCTGGTGCTGTCCGAGTCCGTAGATACCCTCCTCGTCGGAAAGAGACCGGAAGGTCTGACGTACGGTATAACCCTTCGTGCCTTCCACCTCTATAGGAGAAAACTCCCTTCCTCCGTCGGTCTCGGCGAGTATCAGATTGCCCTCCTTGTCGTAGAATCTTACGTCTCCGCTCCCGAGCGCAACGGTAGCCCTTATAGCTGACGTCACCACCGACACGGTCGAGTCGGTCTCTTCTATATCGTATTTCACGTCGGTCGGACGCTCGAGGACGGCGAGGCTTGGCTCGTCGGCGAATTTGCTGTCGGGAGTGGCGCTGACGCGGATGATCTTGTCGCCGTAGACCTGAAGGCGAACCATGGCGACTTCAGAATCCTTGTTATTGCCGACATCTACGGCGACGCCTCCGGCTACCGCCCTATATGCATTGCCTCCGAGGGAGGCGAGCGGCATGGCGCCGAGAAGAAGTAGGGATATGATGGATGATCTCATGGTAGGCAGAATGATTTGCATCTGCAAAATTAATAAAAAATCCGTAAAGTCAAAGGTTTGATTGACAGATGATGCGGAGTTGAAGGCTACAGGTCTTGGTTATAAAAAGTTAAAAGTCTGATACATTGCATAATATTTATTATACGTCAGGCGTTTTTCTTTATATGAAGATAAACGGAATCAGATTTTTGTTTCTGTCAGCGGCGCTGGCAGCAATGGGTCTCGGGATGAGTTCATGTGAAGACCATCCTCAGCATATAGAGTCGTCATGGGGCGACGGTATGAGTGTGAAGGATGAGATATCCCTTGACGGAGCTACATCCACTACACTGAATATCAAGGCGACTACGAAGCCTAAGCTGACTACCGAAGCCGATTGGCTCAAGATAGGTGAAGTCAAGAGCTTCACCACCGGTATCTACACCATCGAGCTTACCGCCGAGGTCAATGCCACCGGAGAGACACGGACAGCGGAGATCACAGTGACGGCAGGAAAGGAAACCGCGACAGTGAAGGTCATTCAGGTCTCCAGTGATGTGGTCGAGATAAAAAGCGTGCTTCCGGAAGGGGATCTCGACCCGGCGGGAGGAACGCTAACCATCAACTACTCAGCTACCGGCACGCCTGCGGCCAATCTTCCCGAATGGATGAGGACAGTGGCTTCACGGAGCCTTCAGGATGGACAGCTGACCCTCACATACCTTCCCAACAATACAGGACGGGAGCGGGAAGGGATGATAGTGCTCGCCGTAGGAAAGGGAGCAGTAGCCAATGTCACTGTCCGCCAGAAGTCATTGTAGAGATATACGATAGCTATAGCTCTCAACGTTATAAAGAAGTCACTTTCCTGTATGGACGGCGGCTTCTTTTTTAATAATATCCTTCATATCGATATGTACTTTCCCATAAAACATATATACAGATGCTGCCTGGTAGCGGCGCTTGCCGTCGCATGTGGCTGCTCATCGCCGAAAGTCCCGACTGCAGGCGTCACGGATGGTGCAGGTGTTCCCGCAATTTATCCGGACTATACTGACATCGTGATTCCTCCCAACATCGCTCCGATGAATTTCGAGATCTCGGTGCCGGGCGACGAGTACGTGGCGCGTGTCATTGCTCCCGACGGCAGCGAGACCGTAGCCTCCGGCAATCCCGTGCAATGGAATGGCGATGACTGGCATAGAATCTTGGAGGCATCCAGGGGGAAAGAATTGCGGTATGAGGTCTATGTACGTAACGGTGACACTTGGAGCCGTTACAGTTTCTCCAATAAGGTGGCTCCGGAGGAGATAGACCCTTATATCAGTTACCGACTTATCGAGCCCTCCTACGTGCAGTATGCCGGGATGACCCTCAACCAGCGCGACCTTACCTCGTTTGAGGAAAGCGTCATCTTCAACAACGCCGCTCCTGCCGACGAGCGGCGGGGCCAGTGCATGAACTGCCATGTGCCCCGCAATCATTACAGGGACAAGGCCTCGATGTTTCATGTGCGTAAGACCAACGGAGGCACCGTCATAATGGCCGGCGATTCGGTGGTAAAGGTCAATCTGAAGACCGACAGCACACTCTCCGCCGGGGTGTATCCGGCATGGCATCCGACACTTGACCTGATAGCATATTCCACCAACGACACGAACCAGAAGTTCTTTGATTTCGGAGAGTCCAAGATAGAGGTCTATGATAAATCGTCAGATCTCATACTCTACGACATGAAGACCCATGAGGTGAGCCATATAGCCGATGATCCCGGTTTGCTCGAGACTTTTCCTGCATGGAGTCCTGACGGCACGACGCTCTATTACTCCGTGGCTCGTTATCCCGAGGGTGTCACTCCCGACAACCTCGCCGACAACTACCGCTCAATAAAATACGATATCGTAAGACGCAGCTTCGATGCCGGTGGCCGCAGGTTTTCCGAGCCGGACACAGTAGTGTACGCGTCCGCGGCGGGTGAGAGCGCGCTGCTTCCCCGCATATCGCCCGACGGACGGTATCTGCTTTACTGCAAGGCTCCTTACGGAACTTTCCATATATGGCACAAGGAAAGCGACCTCTGGATGAAGGATCTTAAGACGGGCGAGGAGCGCAGCCTCTCGAATGCCAACAGCGGCGACACAGACAGTTATCATACCTGGGCTTCCAACGGCCGCTGGATAGTCTTCAGCTCTCGTCGTGACGACGGGAGCTACACGCGCCCGTACATTGCCTATATCGACGCTCAGGGACGTGATCATAAGGCTTTCGTGGTGCCTCAGGAGAATCCGGCATATTACAGGGAACTGATGAAGTCGTACAATGTCCCGGAATTCCTCGTGGCGCCTGTCGACGTCTCACGTCAAGACATCCTCCGGCAGGTCAACGCGCCGGCGCGACAGGCTCCATACCTAAGTTCTCGAAGATGAACGAATAGATGTCGGTATATTCATCGATTATCTTTTCGATCGGTTTTCCTGCTCCGTGTCCGGCGTTGCTGTCGATACGGATCAGCTTGGGTGCGTCTCCCGTGTCGGATGCCTGAAGAGTCGCGGCATATTTGAAGGAGTGGGCCGGTACCACCCGGTCGTCGTGGTCGGCGGTAGTCACAAGAATTGCCGGATACGGAGTGCCGTCGTTCTTGATATTGTGTATAGGCGAGTAGGAGAGGAGGTAGTTGGCCATTTCCGGAGACTCTGAAGACTTTCCGTATTCATGCGCCCAGTTCCAGCCGATCGTGAAGAGGTGGTAGCGCATCATGTCCATCACTCCGACGCGGGGAACAGCCACCTTGAAGAGGTCGGGACGCATGTTTGTGACAGCGCCCACCAGAAGGCCGCCGTTGCTGGCTCCCTCGATGGCAAGGAGGTTCTTGTTGGTCCAGCCTTCGTCGATCAGGTATTCTGCAGCTGCTATGAAGTCGTTGAAGACGTTCTTCTTCTGCTGCTTGATGCCTGCCGTATACCACTTCTCGCCGTATTCACCCCCTCCTCGGAGGTTGGCCTGCGCGTAGATACCTCCGTTTTCCAGCCAGAGCAGACGGTTGGCGGAGAATCCCGGATTTAGGATTGCGTTGAAGCCTCCGTATCCGTAGAGGTAGACGGGATTCTTGCCGTTTTTCTTCAGTCCCTTCTTGTATGTTATGAACATTGGAATCTCCGTGCCGTCGGCCGATGGATAGAACACCTGTTCCGTCACGTAGTCGTCGGGATTGAAGCCATGAAGTTCCGGGGCGCGGAAGAGCTTGCTGTCGCCTGTCTCGGCATTATATGACATGATTGTAGAAGGAGTTGTGAAAGAGGAATAAGCATAGAACGTCTCCGTATCCCTTGGATTTGTGGAGAAGGAGAGTGTCCCGTAGCCCGGTAGGGATATTTCGCGTTCTCTGTTTCCATCTTTGTCATATACATAAGCGTGGTGCGACGCGTCCTTGTCGTAGGTCAGGATCAGCTTGTCGCCGGCGAATGCGACGTCGACCAGCACCGCATCCTTGTCTTCGGGCACGAGGTCTTTCCAGTTTTTTCTATGCGGAGCAGCCACGTCGACTGTCACGAGCTTGTATTTCGGAGCATCTGCCGAAGTGAAGATGTATAGCTTGCCGTCTTTCTTCCCGATTACCCTGATGTCGTGTTCTTGCGAAGCCTCCGCTGTCACCCATTTCGGATTCAGGGCTTCCAGGTCTTTTATGTAGAGTGAGTTTCCATTTCCAGATCCTCCACCGAGCACCATCAATACCGTTTCGTCGTCGTCGATTTCGAGACTATGGAAGTGCTGAGGTTGCTTGCAGTGGTCGAAGGCCACCTTGTCCTCGCTCTGCTTAGTACCGAGCTTGTGATAGTAAATACGGTGGTATTCATTGGTGTTGGAGTATTCCTTGCCGGGGGCCGGTTTATCGTAGGCGCTGTAGTAGAATCCGTCGCCGTGCCAGGCCACGCCGGTGAACTTGGTCCATTCTATATGGTCCGGCAGCAACTGACCGGTTGCAGTGTCCATTACGTAGATTTCTGTCCAGTCGCTTCCATTGTGCGAAACGGTGTAGGCAGTGTATTTGCCGTCGTGTGACTGATATACACCCTTCAGCGAGGCTGTTCCGTCTTCAGCGAGTTTGTTGGGATCGAGAAATACCTCAGCCTCACCTCCCGGAGTGGCGGACCGGTAGAGTACTGATTGATTCTGCAATCCGTCGTTCTTGTAGAAATAGTACTTTCCGTCGTTCTCTTTATAGGGGAGTCCGGATTTCGGATAGTTGTTGAGCTGCTTGAGTCGCTCAGCGATTCTGCCACGGAATGGAATCGCTGAAAGGTATTCTTCTGTCAGGGCATTCTCCGCCTTCACCCATTCGAGGGTCTCTGCAGCGGTATCGTTTTCGAGCGGACGGTAGGGATCGTTGACTTCTTTCCCGAAATATAGGTCTACGGTATCGTCTTTTGGTGCCTCCGGGTAGGTTAGTTTAGTCTGTTTGGAGCAGGCCGCCATGGTGAGTGCCATAAGCGCGATTATAGTGGATTTGCGTGCCATATAGGTATTTTATTGCTTTAGAGTGCAAAAGTAGAAAAAAAATACCGAACAGCCAAAATCTTCAGAATGTTTTTGTAACTTTTTTGTAACTTTTTTGAAATCTCGATTCGCTATAAGAAACTCAGTGGATTTCAGCGGTGTCGTCTTTGCTCTCCTGCCGCTTTTCACTTTCTCCTAACTTCAGTATGAACTGGAAACCCGGATTTGAGTCGATCAGCGATGGGTTTTCGATGTAGCGTTCCATATCTTCCGCCCATTTGCGGTGGAACATCGTGGAGAGAAGTATATCGTTGTATCGCTTTGCAAGCTTAATCTCGCCACGGAGAAGCGCATCCTTGACCATGTATTTGAGGAAGAAGACCCTCTTGCCATACTGCACGGTGTGCTCCATGGCCCATCGATATGACTGGTTGAGGCGTCCGATGTTATGATAGAGGGGTACCTGTAGGAGCGCGGTCATAGTGAATTTCTCGGAATGCCGACCGTCACCGGGAGCCGGTGAATAGTCTGCCATGCTCTCTCCCTTCTGCCCGAGATGGACGAGGGCGAGGTTGTTAAGTATCCTCATCGTGTAGCTTGGGGGTTGCTTGATACGGCTCATGACGGCGTTCATCCCCTGCCAGTCGTTACGGTCGAGCCGCTGCAGCATCAGCACTGTAGCCCTGAGCTGTTCGCTTTTCCGGGAGGCGTTTACCCCCCATATGAAGCCGCATCCGACTGCCAGAATGCTTATCCACTTGAGAAAGCGGCTGTCTTTCAGCCATCCGGAGCCGGAGAGCAGGGCGATAATAAGCATTATGGACGTGGCGATGATAAACGGCATCCATAGATACAGATCGAATGTCTCCATAGTGAGTTCCGGAAGTCCTTTGAGGTAAAGATAGTCGTTGTCTACGGTAGTGGCGCGGAAAAAAGAGTAATATATCGGAGGGACTATTACTATGAGCAGGATGCTGACGGCGGCAGTCGCCAAGTGCAGGTATTCCTTATTCCGGATTGCGGTGCAGATGGAAAGTATGGCGCAGATGGCTGTTGTTAATAGAGCGTAGAACCCGGCGAATGGATAGCACAGTGCTGAGATGGCTGCGACTGTCACCGCCAATATGGGCTGAGAGGAGCTTTTTCGGAAAAGAAGCACCATAAAGGAGGTGAAGAGGTAGCCGAGTGTATTGGAGAAGATGTAGCCCGCGCTCTTCATCGAGAGCCATGCCTCATCGAGCTGCACAACCGACACAAGCATTGCAATCGGCACGAGCAAGGCGAGAGGAGCGGCGCTGTCTGAGAGTCTGAGACCTTTCCGGATCAGCCACGTCAGAATCAGCCACAGCGTTATGAGAGCTGTGGCTCCGAGCCAAGGATAGTAGAGCAGTTGTGTGAGCCATGTTCCGGCATATCGCAGCAATCCTCCGGGATAGTAAAGAAACTGACGGAAGAAAATGTGGGTAGGCTCGAAGAGCGACATCTCGTCATACCAGCGCAACATATACCCGTTTCTCACTGCAAGCAGCCAGTAGGCGAACACGACGAATGCCGTATTCGCGATCAATCCCGGGTTCAGGTACTTATTTAGTTTAATCATCTGATTATTCTCGTTTGTTCACATCAGGAAGAGTCCCTTAATTCTTTTGCTTCTGCAAATTTAAGCAAAAAAATCCGGAAATTAGGGTATGATGCAAAATTTCTTTAACCTAAATCGCAAACCCGTGTTAATACAATATAATCTTATCCGCTATGAAGGCTCAACAATCGAATTCCACTTTATCTGAACCGGCTGATGCTGCCGGTCAGGCTGCAGTCAAGGCAGCCAAACATGGCCGTCTCGTCGGAAATGTCTCCATGTTTGTGGCCAAGACCTTTTCCGGCCTTAATGAGAATGCCCTGAAATATCTTCTCCCTACATGGATGAATGCTTACACCGGCGTAGTGCTCCGCCTTGGCTTCGGCTCCCTATTCTTCTGGATCCTTGGCTGGGTACGCCCGGACAAGACCGAACAGGTGACGATGCGCGACCGACTGCTACTTCTGCTTACCGGAGTCATCGCTGTATTCGGATATATGTATACGTTGCTTATCGGCCTTACTTATACTACTCCGATATCATCGTCCATCTTCATCGCCCTGCAGGCTACGGTGGTCTACATCATCTGCCTCATTCTCCGAACAGACCGTCTGTCAACAGGTCGTTTGATCGGCATTATATTGGGTATCGGTGGAGCCCTCATCTGCGTACTTACCCAGAAGCATAGCGATGTGGCCTCAAACCCGCTTCTCGGCAATATGTTCTGCCTGTTGTCGACATTCCTTTTCAGCGTCTATCTGGTGATAGAGAAGAAATTTCTCAAGCGTCTGAGCAATGCCACTGTGAGCAAATACACTTTCTCCGGAGGTCTTCTCGCAGGCATCGTGGCTGTGATCATCACGGGAAAATGGTTTGCTCCGGTCCTGACTTCGGGAGTTTTTTCAACTCCCTTCCTTGTGCTCGCCTTCGTGCTTCTCTTCCCGACCTCGCTCAGCTATCTCCTTACGGATATCGGCCTCAAGAAACTTCCCGCTACCGTTGTGGCCCTCTATTCCAACTGGATCCTCATCGTAGCGGCCATCGTCAGTTACGCTCTCGGTCAGGATAAATTCTCCTGGTGGCAGATTCTCTCCATCGTCCTCATCATAGGCAGTGTCTTCCTCGTCGAGTCCGCTGAAGCCAAAGACCACAGCCCGAAACCAAATACAGAATCAGAATCCTTACCCAAGGGTCAGTCATAAAGAGAAAAAAAACACGGATAAGATGAGGACCGTAGAGTCGCCGACGAAGCTAAAAGACCGCTGGCCTGTGGAGGTCGGCGGCCTTTTTATTTGCAGGAATTGAGAATAATTGTTAAATTTGCGCTATGAATAAGATGAAGACTTTCGCATACAGGATGTTGGCTGCGTGGAGCTGCCTTATGGCGCTTATGCTTGGAGGTTGTGTGAAAAACGAATTCAAGGTAGACTTTGAGTTCCCCAAGGACCACCTCGGCAATTATCTCATGACCTACTACGCGTGGGACTCTCGCGGCGGCCGGTGGATAGAGCATACCGCTTCCATTCAGGAGGGGGTGGCTACCGCCGACTGCATCACACGGCTTCCGACACTCATTTATATCAGCGATGCATCGCACCCCGGCAACTCCATGATCATCTATGCGGAGCGTGGCGACCGGATAAAGGTGAGCGGTGAGGGTAATGATATGGGAGCCTGGACCGTGACGGGCAATAAATTGTCGGAGCGTTGGAGTGAATGGCGAAAGACCGCGTATCCGAAGAAAGGAGACAATAAGGCGTTCGAGAAATGCATAGAGGAGTATGTGAAGGAGAATCCCAAGGATGAGCTGTCGGCTATCCTGCTTCTTACGGAATGGAACCGGCGGGAGAATCCGGAAGGATTTGTAAGATTGTGGAATATGGTCTCCAAAGGAGCGCGTGGCCAGCAGCTCATAGAGATGTGCGGCGCCACCGACCTGCTCGGTGTGCAGTTCACTACCACTGCCGATGGAAATCTTGAATACGCTAAAGACGCTAAGATGAAGCATCTTCTGCTCCGTTCTCGCGACAACGGCCTCGATACCCTTAAATTCAACAAGGCTTCTATCCTATATTTCTACGTGGAGAATAATTCAGAGAGGCGTGAGGTGGTCGACTCCCTTAAGGTGCTGAACAAAGCTTATTCAGACTCCGCTAAGAGGATTATGGCGGATATATATATGGATTCCGACAGTATGACCTGGGTCAATGCCATCCGCAGGGATTCCCTTAATGGAGTGGTACGCGCATGGCAGCCTCGGGGCATAGCTGAAGGGGATATGGTGAAGATGGGTGTCACGCGCCTGCCATGGTTTATCGTAAAGGATAAGGCCGGCAAGGAGATATATGCCGGTGATGATCTGAAGAAGGCTATGGCGGAGTTCCGGAAGACAGCCGGAAAACCTGACGCCAAGTCTTCCAAGGATAAGCCAAAGACGGAAGCTAAGGATGCGGACAAGCCGAAGGCAGAGTCGGCATCGACCCAAAGTCCCGCTCCGAAAGGCTCTGCGGACTCGAAGTCATTGCCGAGACCGGGGCAATCAGCTGTCACCAACCCTAAGAAACAACCATCAAAGCGATAGAGAATGCTTACAAAAGTATATTCAGCCGCCATCTCCGGCATAGATGCCTTCGTGGTGACGATAGAGACAGTAGTGCAGAAGGGTATTGGTTTCAGTATCGTAGGTCTTCCGGATGCGGCTGTCAAGGAGGCCTATACGCGTATCACCACCGCGCTGCAGCACAGCGGCATAGGTTTCCCCCATAAGAACACGGTGATCAATCTGTCACCTGCAGATGTGAAGAAGGAGGGGGCGGCTTTCGACCTCCCTATGGCCATTGGAGTGCTTGCCTCCAATGAGAAGGTGCCTCTTGAGCATCTCTCGGAGTATATGATAATGGGGGAACTTTCGCTCGACGGCAGCGTCCTTCCTGTAAAGGGTGCCCTTCCGATGGCGATCAAGGCCCGTGAACAGGGATTCAAGCGTCTGATAGTTCCGGAGGCGAACGTAACTGAGGCTGCTGTCGTCAATAGGGTGGAGGTATTCGGAGTGAAGGATCTTGCTGAGGCGGTAGGCGTCATAGCCGGTACCTCCGATCTTCAGCCTACGCTGATCAATACCCGTGAGATATTTGCCGCCGAGGCTGATAGCTACGACTTCGACTTCTCTGAGGTGAAGGGGCAGGAAAGTGTGAAACGAGCTTTCGAGGTGGCATGTGCGGGAGGTCACAATATCCTTATGGTAGGCCCTCCGGGAGCCGGCAAGTCGATGATGGCGAAGCGTCTTCCATCGATACTGCCGCCGTTGAGCCTTGCGGAGGCTTTGGAGACGACGAAGATTCACTCAGTAGCCGGGAAACTGGTCAGAGGTTCCATGCTTATGACCAGGCGGCCATTCCGAACACCGCACCATACGGTGTCTCCGGTGGCCCTGGTAGGGGGTGGTACAAATCCTATGCCCGGTGAGATCTCGCTGGCTCATAATGGGGTTTTATTTCTCGACGAATTCCCGGAGTTTTCAAGATCAGTATTGGAAGTGCTTCGTCAACCAATTGAGGATCGGACTATTACGGTGTCGAGGGCTAAGTATACAGTAGACTATCCGGCCTCTTTCATGCTGGTGGCCTCGATGAATCCGTGTCCGTGCGGGTATTATGGTCATCCTACCAAACGTTGCACATGTCAGGCGGGAGCGGTAGCCAAGTATATGAACCGCATCAGCGGTCCGCTTCTCGACCGTATAGACATACAGTGTGAGATAGAGCCGGTCGCTTTCGATGATATGGCAAATAAGGCTCCTGCTGAGTCGAGCGCATCTATACGTGAGCGCGTCATAAAGGCGCGCAACATACAGAATCTCCGCTTCAAGGCAGAGAAGGGAGTCTACTGCAATGCTCAGATGAATTCGCGCCTGCTCCATCAGTATGCCTGGCCTGACGAGCAGGGGCTCGCCAAGCTGAAGGACCGCATGACGAAGCTGAACATGTCAGCCCGAGCCTTCGACCGCATCCTGCGCGTAGCCCGCACCATCGCCGACCTCGAATATGCCGCCGTGATGGCGCCTGACGAGGCTGTCACCGCCCCCGTCCTCAGCCGGCATATAGCCGAAGCCATCGGCTACCGCGCTCTGGACCGCGCCTCCTACGGCCAGATCTTCTGATAAAGAAAAGCTGAAGCTTTTCCGCATTTTCAAATAAATAAGATATTTGAAAAGGCACAGGAGCTTCAGCTCCTTAAAATAATTAAAATGAAAGCAAATCCTCAGACCAAGCGAGCAAATTGGCATGACTATCGCTCCCCGGGGCGATATATGATCACGCTCTCCAAAGGTGTGGGTATTCCCCCATTCAGTCAGATAGATGGCGATTGGAGACTACCGGTGGGCACACGCGGCTCATCATATACTCGCTGGTCGCCGACGGGGCGAATAATCGCTGATAAGCTTTATCACCTTGGAGAGCTGCATCCTTCGCTGCGTGCGGAGCAATATATAGTAATGCCCGACCATATGCATGTACTAATATGGGTAAAATCCACTCTTCCTGAGCATCTGGGCTTCTTTATCGCAAGATTCAAAAATACAATCAATAGTGCTGTAGGTATAGACCATATATTTGAAGACGGCTTCAACGATCAGATCGTAACCAACAAAAGGGATCTCAACACTATCTTCAATTACATCCGTTCAAACCCCTACCGCCTCGCAATCCGACGGGCCTATCCCGACTTTTTCACAAGATGCAATAATATGATCATAGGCGACACTCCCTGCCAACTATATGGCAACATCCACCTTCTCGACAATCCTTTCAAAGATCAAGTGATTGTTCATAGGGCAGATAATGATCAGACCTTCTTGGCTAATAAGGACCGCTGGCTGCATACCGCCGCGAATGGCGGCGTCTTGGTCTCCCCGTTTATAAGCCAAAGAGAAAAATCAATTAGAAAAGAATCCGAATCATCAGGGGGAAGACTTATCCTCATTACCAATCGCCCTTTCGGAGAAAGGGAAAAGCCATCCGGCAAAAACTTTGAACTATGCGCCCAAGGACGCCTGCTGATAATTGCTCCGGCCATTCCAATGCCCCTTGACCGCCCCTCATGCCTCAAAATGAACTCACTCGCACAGACCATTGCTTTCGGCTTTTAATCCTCTAACAGAAGCAAATTTTTGTCTTAGGTTTCCGGGCTTCAGCGAGCCATAAGAGCATAGATAGCTCAAATTCCAAATTTTTATTGTATCTTTGTAATCAAAAGATAATTCCATGAAAGATTTGATAATCTATAATACTCCTGATGGGCGCACGTCTGTAGCCCTGTATGCCAAGGACGGAAACATCTGGCTTAACCAATCACAGATAGCCGAACTTTTTGCCACCTCCAAGCAAACTATCAGCCATCACATTGGGAATGTATTGTCCGATAATGAATTGGATAAGGATTCAGTTGTCAAATATTATTTGACAACTGCCGCAGATGGTAAGGAATATAACGTGGAATATTACTCCCTGCAGATGATTATAGCTATTGGCTATCGTGTGCGTGGCGTCAGAGGCACTCAATTCCGCAAATGGGCGACCGACCATCTTTCAGAATATCTAATCAAAGGCTTCACGATGGATGATGAAAGGCTTAAGAATCCAGATGGGCGTGTGGATTATTTTGACGAGCTTCTTCTCCGTATCCGTGATATCCGTGCGTCGGAGAAAAGATTCTATCAAAAGATAAGGGATCTCTTCAAGCTGAGCAGCGACTATGACAAGACCGACAAAGCAACCCAGATGTTTTTTGCGGAGACCCAGAATAAACTTATATATGCGATTACTCGGCAGACAGCGGCTGAATTGATTGTAGCCCGTGCTGACTCCAATCTTCCAAATATGGGATTGACATCATGGAAAGGAAATATTGTCAGGCAAGGAGATGTAGTGGTTGCGAAGAATTATCTTCAAGCAGAAGAGATTGAGGATCTCAACAGACTGGTAGAAATCTTTCTTACCAGTGCCGAGATGCGAGTCAAAGGTCGCCAGGACCTTACACTGCAATACTGGCGCAAGAATGTAGATAATCTTCTTGATTTCCAAGATAAACCAGTCTTGAAAGACAAAGGAAAGATTACTGCTATGCAGATGGAGGCAAAGGTAAAAGCAATCTACCATGATTTTAATGCCCGCAGAAAGATACTTGAAGCCCAAAAATCCGATGAAGAAGACCAAACTCTTTTCGATGATCTTGATTCATTACAAAATTCTCTTTCACCGAGATGATCACTCCCTCAACACCCATACTCTTGACCGCCCCTCATGCCTCAAAATGAACTCCCTCGCCGCAACCATCGCTTTCGGCCTTTAATCCTCTAACAGAAGCAAATTTTTGTCTTATGTTTCGGGCTTCAGTGAGCCATAAGAGCATAGATAGCTCAAATTCCAAATTTTTATTGTATCTTTGTAATTATGGGAATCAATCATGCATTTGAAAGAAATTAAAAGAAATTAAAAAATCCTAACTAATATTTGGCTAATCCAAAAATAAGTTTTAACTTTGCAGATGCAGACTGTCTCGCAGAAGCCCCGGTCTGGGGTCAAAGCGGGAGGGAATGCTCCGATGCTCGGTTTGAGCATCGGATGAGATATAATTTTGAAAGCGTTTATCCGCGCTGATTCTTGACTGGTTGAAATTTCTCGCAAACTTTTCTGTCAAAGTCAAGGATTGTGCAACGGTAGACGCCCATATGGATATGCTACATCCGTCATCAGCTTTGTCATCCGTGAGAATGGCAGGCTTGATGCCATAGTTGCATATACAGGCGTGGGCTTCTGCGTTGCCGTCCGACTTTGACAGGGCAATGCGAGAAGCCTCAACCAGTAGGACGGCAACAGATACAGATTCCTACGCTTTTTCATTTTCCAACCTAACGCCAACGAGGGGATGACCGCGGCAAGAAGTTCTATATGGAATATAGATATCGAGTTGCCTTTATGATAAATGGCAAACAGTTTAACGCTTGGTTTATCTCGCCGATTGAATATAGCGAGGATCCGGTAGTAAAAAATCAGTTTAGAAGTAGGGCAAAGGATGCAGCTCTTGCATACATTGCAGAGGCTCGTAAGGTACCCAAAACAGGAGTTTCGGAAGCGTTCGCAATTTGGCCAGAGATACTTCCTGTGGAAGGCGTAATTCAACCTCTTGATGCATTTGAGATTACACATTAAAGCCATGAAAACAATTCTACAAAAAATCGGGATGCTGATAGCAGTGCTATGTGCATCCATTTCCTCCTACGCCTATGATATAGAAATAGACGGCATTTATTATAATGTGGATCTATCAAATATGACGGCAAGTGTCACATCTGGGGATAAAGAATACTCCGGTGCCGTTATTATTCCCAGCCCTATTGTATATAATAATCGTGAATTTAGTGTTGTTAGTATAGAAAATTATGCTTTTTATAACTGTACAAATTTAAAAAGTATAATAATGGCAAATACTATAACAATGGTTGGAGCTAACTCTGTTTTAGCAATTCCTCCAGGTCCATTTACTGGATGTACAGGATTAGAGAAAGTAATTTTGTCCGAATCGACAAAATTAATAGGAGATAGGGCGTTTGAAGATTGTACAAAACTCACTGATATTGTCATACCAAGTTCCGTTACAAGTATTGAATATGGAGCTTTTTATGGATGTACTAATTTAACAAATGTAGACTTAACAGGTTCATCCTTAGAGTATATTGGACAATATGCGTTCTGTCGGTGTAGCTCCCTAACTTCCGTGAATATCCCAAATTCGGTAACACAAATTGAATCATATGCGTTCTATGGTTGTAGCTCCCTAACTTCCGTGAATATCCCAAATTCGGTAACACAAATTGAATCATATGCGTTCTATGGTTGTAGCTC
>JAIDSM010000017.1:0-6161 GCA_029061225.1 Muribaculaceae bacterium | reverse complement strand
CCTCTCTTACGTGACCATCCCAAATTCGGTAACTACAATTGAAGAGTCTGCGTTCGATAGGTGTAGCTCCCTCACTTCAGTGACTATCCCAAATTCGGTAAAAGAAATTGGATATGCAGCTTTTGATCGTTGTAATAGCCTTAAAACTGTTAATATAGAGGACTCCGAAACATCTTTAACATTTGATTCAGAAAAAAGATATGATTCTTACTATTACGTATCATTTAAAGATTCTCCATTGGAAGAGGTTTATCTGGGGAGAAAAATAATATATCCGAATGAATGGGAATATGATTTCTCTCCTTTTTATCGGAATAGTGCTCTTAAAAATATATCAATAGGAAGCAATGTGTCGGATGTATCGATATTTTATTTCTCAAAATATGAAGACCTTGCGACAATCAATTGCTACTCTTTAATTCCTCCTACAACTCGATCTTTCACAAATAAACAGTATATGGATCTCTCTGTATTTGTACCGGCAGAAGCATTAGAGGCATATAAGGCAGATGAGACCTGGGGCAATTTCTGGAATCTTCAGGCTTCTGGAGTAGATGGTGTGAAGGTTGACTCTAAAAGGGAAGTAATTGGTCGATATGACCTGAATGGTCGGGCTGTTTCGGAAGACTATCAGGGATTTGTGATAATACGCTTCTCAGACGGCTCAACGAAGAAGTATCTGCAACAATAAGATAACCTTAAATACGAAGTAGGAATATGGGTGTTCCGTAAGATATTTTTGTATCAAGCGGAGCACCCTATTATATGGATAAAAAAGAAAGTAGAGTATCTATGATCGCATGTGGCTGGAATAATAATGGTGCTTACTGTAAGTATCTGAAAAGGATTCTTTGTAAGTACATATCGGTATGGGCTTGTGGACTAATCTGCATTGTGGTAATATGTATGCTGAATTTTTCAGATTTCCGTCCATTCGGGCCTTGTGCATATGCTTCGGCAATTAATGATGCATTGGAAACTATGGCCTTCAGTATTCTGGCGGCTATTGTATTTTTTATCGTCAATGACATTATCGCCTCAAGACGAAGAGTCAAGATTTCTATCCTATATATAGAACATGAGATAGAAAAAATCAGAGAATTACTCAGACAGATGATCGATACAGTCGAACCTTTTAAACTTGAGAGAAAACGTTGCACTCTTGATTCATTTAAGAAGAAATTTCAAAACATGAATCTTTATGATGGCTATTTGGGCGGCAATAGAAGCATGGTTGATTTTTATACTGATAAGAAATTGGAGATTGAAAGAATTGCAAATAGTCTGATATCCTCCTATTCCTTTTATATGTCAAATGAAGAGCTGGACTATATTGACAATGTTTTAAACTCATATTTTATTATGAACAGTATAGCACCAATGGATTTCTCCATACCTGATGATGTGCGTATCAATTACCCCAACAATCAAGAGGAAATTGGAAAAAGTCTATATGAACTTTATATGCTCCGGTAGGTCTAAACCATAAGACTAGTTGATAAACGGACTGCTAAAATCGCTGACCGTATAGACATTCAGTGCGAGATAGAGACTGTCGCATTTGACGCCATGGCCAACAAGGCTCCGGCGGAATCGAGCGCGTCGATACGCGAGCGTGTCATCAAGGCCCGCACCATAGCCGACCTCGAATACGCAGCCGTGATGACTCCAGACGAAGCCGTGACAGCTCCTGTCCTCAGCCGACACATATCAGAAGCAATCGGCTACCGCGCCCTCGACCGGGCCTCCTACGGCCAGATTTTCTGAAGCCATACTGCTTTTCACCTTCGACAAACCTGCTGCGCGCAGTTGTGAAAGTGCAGTAGATTTGCCTTATAGTGTGCCTATAGAGGAGCCGTGAGGACAGTAAGATTTTCTGATGGAAATATTGCAATGCGGAATTCAATTTTACCAATCTCCTTTTTCTTTTTCAAGCCATATTTAAGTTGATAAATGTAGGGGGCAGCCTATGGCAACCGCCTTCTTGACGAACTTTCGATGCGTCTCACAGCTGAGTTTGGTAAAGGTTTTGATGCTTCGAATCTAAGGCGAATGAGGCAGTTCTATCTTTCTACACATCGCGACAGTGCTGAGATGACGAATCTGCTAAAGGCCAATCTTCCTGTCAGACCTGACAAATTCGATCCTCTTAGTCTGGTACATGATCCTTTTATCCTTGAGTTCCTTGATGTAAAGCCTGATGCTGCATTGCAGGAATCTGAACTTGAGAAAGCCATTATTTCGCATCTTGAGCAGTTCATGCTTGAGCTTGGCAGAGGATTTGCCTTTGTAGGTAGACAGAAACGTATTACAATAGATGGTCAGCATTTCTATCCGGATCTTGTATTCTATAATATTCCTGCACGCTGTTATGTATGGTAGGATAAAGCGAATCAAAAGAAAACAGACTGATAAGATCTAAAGAACAAAATTGCCATTCACTTTTTTTGTGAATTCAATTTATTTTAGTATCTTTGCGATGAAATGATACAATTATGGAGGTTCGGTTTGATAAACAATATCTTAAAGATTTATATATCAACGGGGAGGCTGGTAAAAAGCATCGGTTTCAACCCCAGATAGTAAAGCGTTATATAAGAGTGATAGATCTGATGATGGAATTGCCCAACGTCATAGCTATGACACGGTATAACTCGCTTAGATATGAGAAACTAAGTGGGGATAAGGCAGGGCTCTCTTCAGTTAGGGTCAATGATCAATATCGCATAGAGTTTGAAGAAATCATTAAGGATTCGGAAATAATAGCCTCTATTTGTAATATAACTGAATTGTCGAATCATTATAAATGAAAGGGTATGGAACAAATAAATGAAAATATGGTAGCCAACAAATTGATGCCCGCATTTCCTACTCATCCGGGATCTATTTTGAAGGATGAGCTTGAGTATAGAGGTATATCACAAAGGAAGCTGGCTCAGGATATGGGAATCAGATATACTGTCTTGAATGAAATACTAAATGGTCATAGGCCGCTCACTGAAAAGACAGCTTTGCTGTTTGAGGCGGTCTTGGGTGTGGATTCTGAACCATTGATGCGCCTTCAGACCAAATACAACATGCTTACTATAAAGCAGGACGCATCTTTTATGGAGAGATTGAGAAAACTGCGCCACGTAGCCGCATTATAAAGCTAATCTTCCCATCCATCGGCTACTGCGCCTCCTACGGCCAGATCTTCTAATACTCATTCTTTTAACCCTGAAACAGACCTGCTGCGCAATGATTTTAATGGAGATGAATGAATCAGGCGGGTAAGTGCGTGCAGGTTTGTATTCGGGTGAAAAACTAACCACCAATACCATGATATCATGAACGCGGATGATTTAAAGGAATACCTTAGTGACTTGAAAAACAGGGTGGCGGGTTATTTTGACCTGTCGGCCGACCTTATTCCTCAGGAGGAGGCGGAGAATGTGATCCGAGAAGGCGTGTCTTTCCGTGGTACAAACATCATGGTCCTTATCATAGCGATCTTCATAGCATCTCTCGGACTGAACACCAATTCCACTGCCGTCATTATCGGCGCCATGCTTATCTCCCCGCTCATGGGGCCGATAATCGGTATCGGACTCGCGGTCGGCATTCAGGATTTCGATCTGATGAAACGATCTTTCCGTAATCTCATGGCTGCGGCATTCTTCAGTATCGTTACGTCATGTATATATTTCCTCATATCTCCGGTGAATGAGGGCCACAGCGAGCTGCTGGCCCGTACCTCCCCTACTATCTATGATGTATTCATCGGCTTTTTCGGTGGTGCGGCAGGAATCCTTGCTATCGGAAGCAAGGTCAAGGGTAATGTTATCCCGGGGGTAGCTATCGCCACGGCTCTTATGCCTCCTCTCTGTACTGTCGGTTACGGTCTCGCTACATTTCAGATGGCATATTTTTTCGGAGCCCTCTTTCTTTTCTTCATCAACTCTGTCTTCATCGCTACTGCCACTACGGTAGGAGTGAAACTGATGAAATATCACGTCAAGGATTTTTCCAATCCTCTCAGGGCGAAGCGGGTCCGCAATCTTGTCTACACCATTGCGGTTGCCACGATGATTCCGGCCGGATACCTGACATGGAGAGTGTTTCAGCAATCGGCTTTCAATACCAACTGCGAGAGGTTTGTAGAGCAGCAATTCAATTTCGACGGCACACAGGTGCTTCACTCGTCAGCGGTCATGAAAGGCAGTGAAAAGACCCTTACCGTAAGCCTTATCGGCAAGGTTCTGCCGCAGGATTCCCTTGTGCTTGCACTTACAGACAAACTTCCGGATTACAATCTCGGAGGAACGCGCCTTAAGATCATACAGGGTGACAGTCCTGAGAATATGTTTGACGCTAATCAGGCGACATCGACCATGCTCCGCGACATGTATCAGGTGACGCAAAACACCATCAACACCCAGCGCGAGACTATCGACTCCCTTCGAGCCGTAAACGCCGACATATGTCGCAACGACACTATGGGAGCCACGATCTCGCCTGAGCTGAAGGTGCTGTTTCCCGAAGTAGCCGACATTGCAGTGACCAGAGCCATTGTGAGCAATGTCGATACCCGGAAGCTCGATACCCTTAACGTAGCTCTTGTCAGCTATTCAAAGCCAATGGGCAAGGCGCAGAGCGATAAATTCCTAAAATACCTCGAAGCCCGACTCTCCACCAAATCAATCAGGATTGTCCCTACCGATTGACAAGAGTCAAGGATGGCTAAGCTTACCGTCATTTTCGATTACCAATGGGGATTCCGGGAAGTCCTTCAAGCTGAGATCCCGTATCAGGTGGGCGGCTGCGTGATTTTCGTCAAAACGCGGGCCAATGCCTTTATGCTGAAGTAGTGAATGAATCTTGCCGCCGATAAATTCCCCTTTCTTATTTACGCGTACTTCGGCCAAAGGAGCGTATCCGGTAGCTCCGGCGATACCGATGCGAAAGGGTGTGCAGAAATTGCCTAAAGAATAGAAGATGATACGGTCCTTATACAACTCAGCGGCACGCGGCACATGAGGTCCATGACCCACCACGATGTCAGCTCCCGCATCGATGGCGGCATGGGCGAATTCCTTTACGTTACCGCGTTTCTCACCAACATACATTTCAGGTTTTCCGGTGACATGCATGTAGGCAGTGCCCTCGGCACCGCCGTGAAACGATACCACCACTATATCACAATCCTTTCGAAGCTTGCTTACCACTCGCTCCAATTCCTTGAGGTCATTGACATTAAGATTATTGGCGCCATGTCCAAATTGGGTGACCCCTATCCTGAGACCTTTGCGCTCTATGAGCGCAGTCTCGCAGCTATCTTTCAGACCGACCACATTCAGGCCTGCCTGTCGAAGTGTGCGCATGGTGGAAGACCGGCCCGGGGCACCGAAATCGTTGATATGGTTGTTGGCAATCCCCAAGAAATCGAATCCCGCATCAACGAGATTATCGACATATTCCGTAGGCATACGGAATATGAAATAAGTCTTCGGATTTGTCATCTTCCGACGTTTGCCGGGACCATCGAGGAAACTCCCTTCGAGATTGCCCCCAGCCACGTCTACACGTTCCGTGACCGTCCGTGCATCATCGAAAAGATGGCGACCTCCATCTTTGGGTAGGTGGGTGCCATGGATGGAATCCGGGAAAGTCGTACCCATCATTATATCTCCCATAAACGCAAATGAAAGAGTCACCGTGTCGCTTACCTCGGCCACTGGGTCAGGCATTTCTAAAATGCTATCGGTGTCTGACTGCGCGGAAGCAGTAGCCGATGAGCATCCATCGGCACAAAGAAGCATGGCGATGAGTATGTGGAAGAACGCACACTTAATAGCTTTTTTTTTCATAATCTTTTTTGTCTTTTTTTGAAATGCAAAGATAGATAATAATCTCGATATTTTTAGCAAAAGGATAATAAAATTATAGAAATTTTATGCGAGAGGTATATTTAGGCATGTAACATTCAGGCACCGTTATTGGTCTTTCATTTTGATTTTTTTAGGAATCTGCTCCCAGCCATGAAAATATGGGAGAATTTACAAAATGTTACGCACGCATATGCATTGATATCAGAGTGTTAGGGTGTGGTTAAAAAAATGTCGTGAACCATTCTGTTGCAGAATTGTTGCATGTCCGTTACAGCCTGTTTCAATAATGAT
>JAIDSM010000169.1 GCA_029061225.1 Muribaculaceae bacterium | reverse complement strand
GGTATTCAGACCAGGAGCGTGAGAATCTTCGTCAGGAGCTTCTTGTGGCATACAAGATGGAGGACGATTACGAGGCTTACGCCCACGATATGAAGGACATCGAGGAACAGATAAACCATGAGCCTCCAAAGCTGGAAAAGCATGCCCTGATTCTTCCTTCCGAAGAAAGACGCAACCGCATCCTCCGACAGTGCAGGACGTTCCGGGCTATGCTGACTGATAAGGGCGCCACCGATGCGGAGAAAGAAAAGGCGGCACGTCAGCTTGAACGGTATAAGAAGGAGCTTCACGAGAACTCGATGCTCATAAAGATCGACAAGCAGATAGACCACATGGAGGAGCAGAAACGACGCCTGAAAGTGTCGGAGCTTTCCTTCAACTCCTACTATGAGTTTGCTCTTGAACGTATCCCTCAAATTACCTCTCTTGAAAAGGTGCATTTCGACATCCGGGACTTTGCCGCTATCCTAAAGCAGTTCTATCGTGGCGGTGAGCTTGAACACACGCTTAACTCCGACCTTGACATCAATCTCTTTGATGAGAAATTCATCGTCTTCGAGATTGATAAGATTAAGGACGATCCGGTTCTTTTCCCTATCGTGGTGCTCATAATCATGGACGTATTTCTCCAGAAGATGCGTATCAAGAAGGGACGTAAGGCTCTGATTATCGAAGAGGCGTGGAAGGCTATCGCATCTCCAACTATGGCTGAGTATATCAAGTATCTCTATAAGACCGTGAGAAAATTTCACGGCATTGCCGGCGTCGTGACGCAAGAGCTTAACGATGTGATAGACTCGCCAATTGTAAAGGAGGCAATTATCAACAATTCAGACATCAAGATTCTTCTTGACCAGACGAAGTTCAAGGACAGGTACGAGGATATAGCAGCCATTCTCGGTCTGACTCCCATTCAGCGTCAGCAGATCTTCACCATAAACGCGCTGAACAATCACGACAACCGCAACTACTTCAAGGAGGTCTGGATATGCAGGGGGCAAAACTCGGATGTCTATGGTGTCGAGGAACCGCCCGAATGCTACTGGGCCTACACCACTGAACGCTCAGAGAAGGAAGCCCTTAAAATCTATCTCCGTCATTATGGCACGATGCAGGAGGCAATAACGCATATCGAGATAGACAGGAAGAAAACCGGTATCGGAAAGTATCTTGATTTCGCAGTAAAGATAAATCAGAAACAGAAAGTAATGGAACTATGGTAAGACTCCGATCACTCCTATATATAATTGGTATGCTCACGGCTATGTCGGCCGTAGCGCAATACCGTGTCGTAATGGATCCGTACTGCCTTAAAGCAGTCAGCACCAATATGGCAACACAGAAGGCAATCGAGGACGAGCATAACAAACGGCTCGACTCCATATCATCAAAGCAGAACAAGCTGGAGCAGTACACGGTCAGTATGGCGACCATCAAGGAACTCTATAAATTGACTATGGAGAATGTCACCGGATTCGGTACTGAAAGCAAGTATTATATCGAGATAGGCAGTTGCGCCCTGGACATCATAAAGGATGTGCCGGAACTTGTCAAGGTTGTCAACAAGGCGAAGTTCGCTAACAAACTCCTCTGCCTTAATGAGCTTGCCAATGTTGTTACCCAGACTCAGCAGCTTGTGGGTGACTTCGTGAACATCGTTAACAACTCCAAGGTGGAGAACCCGCTAAAAGGGCAGGCCACCGCCGAGAAGAAATCCGACGGCTACAATCTCCTTGACCGTTATGCCCGTCTGACCCTTGCCAACCGCATATACTCAGACCTTATGGGTATCCGGTATAAGATTCAGGGAATGATGGCTATGGCTCAGTACGCCACCATGAATGACCTGTTCTTTGCCATTGATCCGGAGGGATGGGCTAATGTGATGGTGATGAAGAATCAGGTCAACGGACTTGTCATGTCATGGAACGGTCTTGTGCCTGTTCAGTGGGAAAGTGTGAAGATTGATCCTGATGTCGTTATCAATCAATTCAAATGGGGACAATGAAAATTAGGATATACCTCATGTCTCTGTTGCTTATGTCTGCTATACCGGTTTCTGCTTTCGACCTGCCGAAAGACCTTCCTACATTTGAAGCACTTATGGCACTTCATAAATGCGTGAAGAAGGACGAGGACGCGGCCCTGCAACGTGTGGCAACAAGTTTCGGGGAGCAGTCGCTTGTGACGAAAGGGGCTAAGAAGTTCAATGAAGTGCGTACTACTCTTGATACCAAGCTCAATAACGCATACTCTTATGTAGTGCTTGCCGGCGCCATTTCTTCCACTGCCAATTCCTTGTATCTTCTCGCAAAGGAGTATGCCGACTTTACGGAGAACACCTATCAGACTGTACTGAAGAAACCGTTTGTCGCCTGGTACTACACGGAAGCCAACGTAGCCATTGCAAGGGAGATAAAGCATTGCTATACCCTTTATGCTGCTGTCGCCGCCTCCGGAATCAATTTGATGAAGGCTTCGATGGACGAGAAACTGAATCTCGTGATGACGCTGAAAACCTCCATAGACCGGGCAAGATATATCATCGACAACGCTAACCTGTACTGCTATATGATAACCGAATGTGGATGGAAACCCGACTACATCTGGGAAATCCTCACTTCGGACGTGAAAGACGAGATTGCAAAAATCGTAATCAATAACTGGAACAAAGG
>JAIDSM010000168.1 GCA_029061225.1 Muribaculaceae bacterium | reverse complement strand
TCCATATACTATCATTATATAATGCAAAAATAATAAAAAGTTTACAATATTGGAAATCTTTATCTTATTATTTTTCTTTCATTCCTTTTGAAAAATTACACATTCACTGTAAAATCATACGCTTTCGGACAAAATCGTCCGATTCCGTACACCCCGTAAAAACATTAAACATTAAGTATTAGGTATTTGCATTTTTGGCACGGCTATTGCAAGTAAATCAGCAGAGTCCTTAAAGACCTTAAAGTCCTTAAGGTCCTTAAAGACACCATCAATCTAAACAACAATACACATGGACAGAGAGATACCCAATTCGGAACGCAAGAAAGCGAAACGCAACCGCATATTGAAGATAGGAGGAATAGCCGTCGCCGTAGTGGCCGCAGCCATCGGACTCGGCACGATGATGCGGGCCTCAGTGTCAGCCAATGACCTTACCATCGGCACGGCCGACACCGGAACCATCGAAGTGACCGTCACCGGCACGGGAAGCGTAACCCCGGCATTCGAAGAGATCATAACATCGCCCATCAACAGCCGAATCGTGGAAATATACTGTCGCGCCGGAGACTCCGTAAAAGCCGGAACCCCACTCCTGCGCCTTGACCTCCAGAGCACGGAAAACGAAGTGAACGAGATCAGCGACCAGATCGCGATGAAAAACCATGAGCTCGACCAACAGCGCGTAAATTCCGACACCCGACTCACCGACCTCGCGATGCAGGTGAAGGTAAAGGAAATGACGCTCAGCCGCCTTGAGGCGGAACTGCGCAACGAGCGGTATCTCGACAGCATAGGGAGTGGAACGGGCGACCGCGTGCGGCAGGCCGAACTCGCAGTGAGCACCGGACGTCTGGAACTCGAACAGATGAAACAGCAGCTGGCCAACGAGAAACGCGTGGCTCAGGCTTCCGAAAACGTAAAGCACCTCGACATAGACATCGCACGCCGCAACCTGGATGAAAAAAGCCGCACACTCAGCGACGCCCGCGTATGCACACCACGCGACGCGACGCTGACCTTCATCCAGGACCAGATCGGCGAAAAGGTGACCGAAGGACAGAAAATCGCCGTCATCTCAGACCTTGGTCATTTCAGGGTAGACGGCGAAATCTCTGACAGCTACGCCAGCAAGATCGGTGTGGGAAGCCAGGCCATCGTCAAGATCGGAAAGGAAAGGCTGAAGGGAGTAGTCTCCAACCTCACCCCTCAGTCGCAGAACGGAGTGATAAAGTTTACCGTCCGCCTCGAAGATGACGCCCATCCCCGCCTGCGCTCCGGACTTAAGACCGACGTATATGTGGCCTGCGACGTCGTAGACGAAGCAGTGCGCATCCCCAACGGCTCCTACTATACCGGCCCCGGCACCTACAGCCTCTTCTTTCTGAGCAAGGACGGCAAGAAACTCGAGAAGCACGAGGTGAAGCTCGGCAGCTCCAACTACGAGTTTGTCGAGGTCCAGAGCGGCATCCTCCCCGGCGACCGGGTGGTGCTCTCCGACATGAGCAATTTCAAGGACTCTTCATCACTCCGCGTACGCTAAAATTTTCCCTAAGTCTTTAAGGACCTTAAAGTCCTTAAAGTCCTTAAGGACCCTAAAGTACCTATAAAATGAACTTAATAAAAAAGACAATACGGGAGGCGATGAAGACCCCGGGCTTCTCACTGCTCTACATGGCGGGAGTAGCCTTCACCGTAGCCTTCACCATAATCTACGGGATGCTTCTCTACAGCCAGCTCGGTCCAGTATATCCCGAGTATGACCGCTCCCGAACCATGTATGTCAAGACTTTGGTGAATACAAACGAAAACAACAGGTCGAGCGGGTTCCTCGGACGCAACTTCATCGAGGAGTTCCTGCGCGACAAGCTTAAATCCGCCGACTCAATGACGGCCATAATCATCAACAACTGGCATTATCCCATGGTGCAGACAAATGGTCAGGGACCGGAATTCCACGCCGAGGTGCGCTATGTGGAGCCAAGTTTCTTCCGGTTCTACAGATATGAATTCAAGGAGGGCAAGCCTTTCTCCGAAGAGGAATTCGAGTCGGAGATCAGAGTCGCCGATATAAGCGAGGGCATCGCGAACCGTCTTTTCGGGAGTCCGGAAGAAGCCATTGGAAAGGACATAAGCATCGATCATGTCGACTACCGCATCCGTGGCGTCTTCCGCGAAGGAAGCGCGCTCAATGTGGATTCTTACGGAGAGATATTCCTGCCATACACCCTTGTCGACAATGGGAAATACGAATTGCCACCGCAACAGAAGTATTCCGGAGGACTGCAGGCGGTGATCAAGGTGAAACCCGGCAAGGAAAGAGAGTTCCGCGACGAACTGCGCGACATCACTCGCCGCATCAATGCCATCGACACGACCGGCTGGAAGTTCCATCTCCCCGGAGTCATGACTCACGCGGAGCATGTGCTGACCGACACAAGCGTCGACTTCAGCTGGGACGGAGATGAAGCCGAGATATTCAAGATCAAGGAATCCACACCGCTCTACGCCATGTGGAAACCCTTCCTCATCGCGCTTCTCGTGGTGCTCGTCATCCCCGCGCTCAACATCAGCGGCCTCATAGGAGCACGCATGGACCGCATGGCCTCCGAGCTCGGCATACGCCGCAGCTTTGGCGCCAACAGAAGGAGACTGATGGGCATGGTGCTGACCGAAAACCTCGTGCTGACGCTCGCCGGAGGTATACTGGGACTGATCGCGGCGTGGCTCATCTCCGTATTCGCAGGTAACTTCCTGCTTCAGCTAACTCCGCTGGCATATGAGACAGGATTCTCCTTCGGAAACGACGCATCTTTCATCACAGGCGAAACGGCTTTCGCACCCTTGCTTTTCCTCTTCGCACTCGTCATCTGCCTGATACTTAACCTCATCTCGGCATGGATTCCTGCAAGAAGGGCTCTTCACAACCAGATCACCGAATCACTCAACACCAAAAGATGATAAAGATTTCGACTTTCGCATCTATAAGCTGATTATGGCTAACTTAACCCCATAACCCTTTAACCCCATAACCCTTAAGTTGAGGATACGAAACTTAAATAGATTATGACACAGATATTCAAATCGATACTCGGAAGGAAGACCCGCTCCGCAGCCCTTTTCTTAGAGATTGTGATCGTCACCATCATCGGATGGATCATAATCGAACCGGTCGCAGTAGACACGACTACGGCCTTGATTCCAGCCGGATATGACTACGACCGCCTCGTAATGGTCGCCATAGCCCGTCTCGACGAGAGCTCGAACAAATTCGACCGTACGAAGGACAAGGACGACAAGGAAAGACTCTTCGGCAACCTTCTGCGCATGGCGCGCCAGCGTCAGGGTGTGGAAAACGCCACCTACGCCTACTACCAGTCGTTTGAGATGGACGGCCGGTCATCAAACGGCAGCCAGGCCGACTCAACCTACGCTGCCAAGGGCGTAGAGGACCGCTATTTCAGCATGACATGCATCGAATACATGCCGAACACAGAATTCTTCAGCACATTCGGAATCAAGGACGTCAACGGCAAAACATTCATAGAGCCTGAAAACGACGGCAACAGATATATCATCAGCAACAGCGTGGCCAAGGCCGTCTTTCCCGACTCGACAGCCATAGGGAAAGAACTCTTTCCCAAGTCGGAATGGAGACCGACCTCCACGGTGTTGGGCGTCACTCAGGATGTACCCTACAATAAGGGAGACGGGCGTATCGGCACATATTACGCCGCACGCGATTGGGAAGGCTGGACACTGCCATACGCTATTGTAATGCGTCTCGGCGAAGGGGTCAATCCGCGAAAATTCATCGAGAAGCTCACCGCAGATCTGTCGCAATACCGCTCCGGAAACCTTTATCTGACCCACCCCGTCTATATGAGCGACAAGCGCGACGAGATATTCGCTGAAAAGCAACGTGCCCTCACGCAGAAATGGATAATAGTGGCGTTCTTCCTGATCAACGTGCTCTTAGGTGTGGCCGGAACATTCTATGTGCAGTGCAAGACCCGCATTCCCGACGCCGGAGTGATGCGCGCCTTCGGAGCCACACGCTCCCGCATATTCGGCAATATCCTGGGCGAGGCGCTTGTGACGGCGTTTCTCGGCTGGCTCATCGGAAGCGTGATCTATCTGATCTACCTCAAGACCCAGGGCTTCCCGATGGAGTCGGACGCCACCGAGGTGATCCGCTATCTGCGCCCCATATGGCACGACACGAAGCTCGGCCGCTACTCCGTCATCGGCGGCATCATCCTGCTTCTCCTTCTCCTCACCTCGGCCCTCGGAGCCTGGCTTCCGGCCCGCAAGGTAGGCAGAGTCCCCATCGTAGACTCCCTCCGCGACGAATAACCCTCATTAATGCATAATGCTCAATGCATAATGCATAAAACCGATTATTCCTGATCTATCCCGACTAATCCCGATTAATCCGGATTAAACTCACAACTGACAACTAAAAAACTCAAAAGCTCAAAATATGATAACTCTTAAAGACATCAACAAGATCTACCGTACAGACGAAATCGAGACCCAGGCTCTCGAAAACGTCAACATCCACATCGACAAAGGGGAATTCGTATCCGTAATGGGACCCTCGGGCTGCGGCAAGTCGACACTCCTCAATATCGTCGGACTCCTCGACACCCCGACATCCGGCACCGTGACCATCGCAGGAACCAACGTAGAGGGCATGAACGACTCGACCCTCGCGGCATTCCGCAATCAGAAGCTCGGTTTCGTATTCCAGAGCTTCCACCTCATCGACTCGCTCAACGTAATCGACAACGTGATGCTTCCGCTACTCTACCGCAAGTCGAGCGCATCGGAGCGTGAGAAACTCGCCAAGGAAGTGCTTGAGCGCGTGGGCCTCAGCCACCGTATGCGCCACCGTCCATCGCAGCTCTCCGGAGGTCAGTGCCAACGCGTAGCCATCGCCCGCGCCATCGTAGGCAACCCTGAGATAATCCTCGCCGACGAGCCCACCGGCAACCTCGACTCAAAGATGGGCGCGGAGGTAATGGACCTCCTCCACACCCTCAACCGCGAAGACGGACGCACCATCATGATGGTGACCCACAACGAGGAGCAGGCCCACCAGACCGACCGCATCATCCGCTTCTTCGACGGCCGCCAGGTAATGTAATCCAATTAGTAGTCTTCAGTCTTCAGTCTTCAGTCTTAAGAATGCGGCTTCACCGCTATGACAGGAGACTATGAAATCTAAACGCTGATTTTCAGCGTAATCTTAAGACTGAAGACTCAAGACTTAAGACTAAACAACTATGATAAGATATTTCAAACAGGCATGGGGGTCTATGAAGAAGCAGCCTCTGCTGAGCATCGTCAGCATCGCAGGCACCGCGCTCGCCATATTCCTCATCATGATCATAGTCATGATCGACGAGGTCAAGGTTGTCTCCTTCTCGCCTGAAAGCGCACGCGACCGCTGGCTTGTGCAGACCGGAGCCTCCATAGGGAATAAGGAATGGGGATCCACTCCCGACAACAATTCATCAAACGGAGGAATGTCTTACGAGACTATCCGACGCACATTCTACGAAATGAAGACTCCCGAAGCAGTCGGTGCCTTCACCTGGAGCAATACCGAAAGCCACCTTTCCGTACCGGGCAAGACACCTTTCGGAGCCCGGAGAAAAGACACCGACCATGGATTTTTCAAGGTGATGGACTTCTCCTTCATCTCGGGGCATCCGTACAATGAAGCTGATGTGGAATCCGGGCGACAAGTGGCCGTCATCAACGAGACGCTTGCCCGCAAGCTTTTCGACACCACTGACTGCGAGGGACGTGAATTCTCGATCGACCATGTTCCCTACCGCGTATGCGGTGTAGTGAAGGATGTCAGCAACCTGACTTCACACGCCGACGCCGACCTGTGGGTGCCACTTACATCAAACGGCACCGACAAGTTCACTTGGTGCGAGTATATGGGTGCCCTGAGCTGCATCATAGTGGCTCCGAGCAAGGAGGATATTCCCGCCGTAAGGGAAGAATACGGCAAGGTATGGGATAAGTTCGAGTCGGAAGTCGGCGAGGCAGGCTGGGAATTCTACCGCCGCCAGCGCCCTTATGACCAGTTTACCGCCGTCAATACAAGAGGTGCGAATATGGAGCCGGACATGGAGGGTGTCAGACGTCACAATCTCCTCGTCTACACCATCCTCCTGCTGATCCCTGCCATCAACCTCAGCAGCATGACACAGAGCCGCCTGCGCCACCGCCGCGAGGAAATCGGAGTGCGCAGGGCATTCGGAGCTACAAAAGCCGCCATCATGACTGAGATCTTCATAGAAAGCCTCGTCATAACTGTCATCGCAGGCCTCATAGGGCTCCTGCTCAGCATCGCATTCATTTTCTTGGGAGGCAAGACCGTCCTGGCCGGAGGAGCCGACGTCACAGGACTTACATTAGGAATGGTATTTAATTTCAGTGTTTTCGGAATCGCACTCCTCTTCTGCTTCCTGATGAATCTAATCTCGGCTACCCTTCCCTCATGGCAGGCTTCCCGAACCAATATCGTCAACGCCCTCTCCGGAGGGAAAAAATAATCACATACCGACATGAAACGTAAACTACTGACTCAGATGCGTGCCGAATGGCGCGCCAACATATGGATGGCAGTCGAACTGCTTCTTGTATCGGTCGTGATGTTCGTGCTCGCCGATAAGATATATACCGTAGTCGCCTCCATCAACGAGCCCCTCGGTTTCAACACGGAGCACTGCTACATACTGAGAGTAAGGGAATTGACCGACGCCGCTCCCGACTTCAAGGAATATGAGTCGAGAGATGACAGATACCGCGACCTCATCACGCTGAAAGAGCGTGTTCTCGCCCGTCCGGAAATCTCGGCCGCCACCATCAGCTCCAACGCAGTTCCCTACAACCCCAACAACTCCATGAACCAGCTCGACATAGACACCTTCAGCATGGCCGATGCCCCACTTCTCGTACGTAGGGTGGATCCTGATTTCTTCAAGGTGTTCTGTATCGAGGGTGCTGACGGACAGTCGGCTGAAGAGCTCGGCGAGATTCTGGTGCGCGACAGGATAATTCCCAGCGATAACGCCCTTCTCCGCAAGGCCGGCATACGCTCGCTGAAACCACTTTACGGCAAACAGATGGTATTGAGCGGATCAGATACACTGACACTTGGGGCATCTTTCAAGCCGATGAAATACAACGACTACAGCACAGTACACGGATGGGCGGGAGCATCAATGTTCGAGAGGTTCCATCCCAATATGATGGGCTTCATGGAAGGAATCTCCGTAAGGGTAAACGACAATATGGACAAAGATTTCAAGGAGAAGCTGATGGCCGACGCCGACAGACAGCTACGCGTCGGCAACTGGTATGTGGCCTCCGTAGACTCCTTTGACTTCATTAAGGAAGACTATAACCGTAGTTCCGCCACCGAGACCCGCAACGTCGTGATATGCGCACTGTTCCTTCTCGTCAATATTTTCCTCGGAATCTTAGGCACCTACTGGTTCCGCACCCAGCAGAGGGTGAAGGAGATAGCGCTGAGAATGGTCAGTGGAGCCACACGTGGCGATATATTCCGCCGTATACTCGGAGAGGGACAGATCCTGCTCCTCTTAGTGACTCCTCCGGCGATAGTCATTGACTATCTGCTGACCATCTACGAGTTCACCTCATGGTATGACGGATATTTCGAGCCGGTGCATTTCTGCGTGAGCGTGATAGCCGCGTGGGGCCTTATGGCCCTGATGATCGCCGTAGGTATCTACTTCCCGGCCCGCCGCGCGATGGCAATCTCTCCCGCAGCCGCCATGAAGACTGATTGATTTGCAATGATCAATTATCAATGATTAATGATCAATTATCAATAATTAATGATCAATTATCAATGATCAATTAATAATTATGTGATTTGGTCTCAGCTCGGAGAGCTGTTATCGTGACGAAACCCCAGGCTTGAAGCCTGGGGTAGGGACCAGAGACTCAGCAGCCTCGGAGAGGCGATTTGTGATATTTTATCGATGAAAACGACGACAACGATGAAAACGCTATTAACTATTAAATACTTTGGGATCGCCGCGGCAGCCCTTGTCGCACTCTTCGTGACGGGGCTGCCCATCGAGGCCCGCGAGATCACTCTCGACGAGGCGGTGCTGACGGCCCGCTCAAAAAGCGTCGACGCCGCCGTGGCACTCAACCAGCTGCGCACCAGCTACTGGAGCTACCGCACCTACCGCGCCGACCTTCTGCCGGAAGTGAGCTTCAAGGCCACCGTTCCCTCCTACAGGAAAAGCTACAGCGCCTACCAGCTCGACGACGGAAGCTACACATTCGTCCGCAACAACTTCATGCAGATGAACGGCGAAGTCTCGGTGAAGCAGAACATATGGTTTACCGGCGGCAGCCTCTCGCTCAACACATCGCTCGACTGGCTGCGGCAGCTCGACAGCGGGGCTTCCAACAGATTCATGTCGGTCCCGGTAGCCCTGACTCTCAACCAGCCTATCTTCGGGGTGAACCACGTGAAATGGAACCGCCGGATCGAACCCATACGCTACGAGGAGGCTAAGGCGCAGTTCTTCAGCTCTTCGGAGCAGGTGGCCCTCAACGCGGTGGGATATTTCTTCGACCTTCTGATGGCGAAGGAAAACCTCGGGATAGCGCAACAGAACTACGAGAACTCCAAGAAGCTTCATGAAGTGGCAATTGCCAAGCGCGAGATGGGACAGATCAGCCGCAACGACCTCCTGCAGCTCGAGCTCAACCTGCTCAACGCGGAGTCTGCCCTCACTGACAGGGAGAGCAACTACCGCGCGGCCATGTTCGCTCTCAAGTCGTTTCTTGACATCGAGGACGAAGAAGACCTTGAGCCAGCCGTCCCGGAGGAAGTGCCCGCAGGAGAACTGGACTACGCCGACGTGCTTGGCAAGGCTCTTGAAAACAATTCATTCTCCCGCGAGATACGCCGCCGGCAGCTCGAGGCCGACTACGCAGTGGCCGTAGCGAAGGGCAACATGCGCAAGATCGACCTTTTCGCGCAGATCGGATACACCGGAACCGCAGACAACACCGGGGACGCCTACAGCCGTCTGAAAGACAATCAGGTGGTGGAATTAGGATTTTCCATCCCTATACTCGACTGGGGGAAGAGGAAAGGGCAGGTGAAGGTGGCCGAGAACAACCGGAAGGTGGTGGAGAGCCGCATACGCAAGGAGCAGATGGAATTCAACCAGGACATATTCATCCTCGTGGAGCGATACAACAACCAGCGCCGCCAGCTTGAGATCTCGCAGCGCGCCGACACAATCGCGGCGGCTCGCTACCATACCAATCTCGAGACATTTCTCGTAGGCAAGATCTCGACCCTCGACCTCAACGACTCCCAGCTGAGCAAGGACGAGAGCCGCCAGGCGATGATCAACCAGATGTATCTCTACTGGCGCTACTACTACCAGATCAGAAGCCTCACCCTCTGGGACTTCGCTGCCGGCACAGGCATCGACACAGACGTAAAGGCGATCATCGAAGGGAAATAATGGGCATACTATAATCCAGAATATCATGATAAATCCGGCTGAATCGTGATTTATCATGATATATCATGTTGAACCATGATAAAATACGCTAATTCTAATACAAATAAAGTAACAATCCTTCCCTTTAATGCGTCTATATTGTATAAAGCGTTTCAATATGACATTCCGACAACTGACAACCTTCTCCCTCATCCTCTCATGCTTCGCCGTAACTGAGGCCCGCACTATCCAGGGCCGCGTCTTCAACGCCGCTGACTCCACTCAGCTCGAAGGCGTGGACTGCATCGTGATGGCAGGGGGACAGACCATAATCAAGGCAACGACCCAACCTGACGGCTCCTTCTCATTAGCCACCGACGCCCAGTCGGGAGCAAGCCTCGAGATAGAGAAAGCCGGATTCTCTCCGGCCTACGTCTCCCTACCCGACGGAAGAAAGAACGTCGACATTGGCAACATATTTCTGGAGAAAAGCACTCAGCTCGGGGAAGTGACCGTGACAGCCAATTCCGCGGTCAACAAAGACGGCAAGACCATCGTGTATCCATCCGTAGCTGAGGTGAAGGCCTCGCCGACAGCACTCAGCCTCTTCCAGAAACTGCCGCTGCCGGGACTGCTGCCCGATCCGGTCAACAGGACAATGAGCGTCGACGGCGGAGCCCCTATGATTCTCATCAACGGAGTGCCGTCGACCATGGCCGACCTCAACGCGCTTCAACCCAAAGACATCGACAAGGTGGAATACTCACGCATCACTCCCGCGAGATATGCCGACAAGGGAGTGTCCGGACTGCTGAGCATCACTCTCAGGAAGCGCAACGACGGCGGCCAGGTGTATGCATGGGGCCGCAGCGCGGTCAACACCACATTCATGGACGCGCAGCTAAGGGCGTCATACCATCAGGGAGCATCGCAGTTCACCCTCTCCTATTCCCCATCATGGCGCAACTATCAGAACGTCTACGACGACTACGAGGAAAGCTTCATCGGCAAGGACTTCAGGGTAGACCTCGAAGCCCACGACAGGGCTCCCTTCTACTACCACATGCACGACATACGCCTGAAATACGACCTAAGCCCGAGCGCGAAGACTCTCTTCTCAGCTACATTCAACATCAACCCCTTCGCCAACGCCTCGCGCGCATACTCCCACAACGTCGACACCTCCATCGGAGAATACGAGAACAACAACGAGAGCAAGAGCAAGGAAATGTCTCCCTCGCTCGACCTCTTCCTGCGTCAGGACTTCAACGACAGGAACTCCCTTGAGGCGCAGATGGTGGGCACACTCAGCTCAAGCGACTACAGACGTGACAATACCTATATTTATCCCGGAAGAGACCCGGAGTCGTATCTGATGAATGTCGACAGCCGTCGCCGTTCACTCATAACGGAGGTGAGCTACATTCACTCATTCAGCACGCTTACGTCTCTCTCGGGAGGAGTGCAGAACACAATATCGCGAAGCACAAATACCTACCTCGATTCAGACTACAGACCGTTGCTGACGGAAAACAACAATTACATATACGCGCGCCTTAGCCATAGGTTTGGCCCCGTATACGTCAGCGTCTCTTCCGGAGCCAAACTCTTCTGGGTGAAAAACGACATGATTCGCCGGCACTTCATACGCAACCTATCCACCGCCCAGATTTCATGGAACATCGATGCGCGCTGGAATATCCAGGGTTCTTTCCAGTACACTCCCGCCATTCCGTCGCTAAGCGCACTGACAGACTACCGGCAGCAGACCTCTCCTTACCTCTTCTCAAACGGGAATCCTGACCTGAAGGTGGCCGAAAACTTCCGCTACCGCATCCAGGCGGCCTACAACATAAAGAAATTCTCGGCATCTTTCCAGTCGGTGATAGCCGACACACGCAACGCCGTGATCAACGACATCACCTATATAGGAGACGGACATTTCCTCTCGCAGTCGGTCAACGCGAAAAAGGCACGGGGGTTCTACAACTCGCTTACCTTGCAGCTGAGAAACATCCACGGTTTCGGAGCAAGCCTCTACGCCGCCCTCAATCACTACAACACCGCCGGAGAAGGCTGGGAGCACTCGCTGACGTCCTTCTCGGGAAGCATGAGCCTGTGGTGGAACAAGGGTCCCTTCACTGTGTCATACTGGCGCAGCCTCCCCGGCAAATACCTTAACGGACACAGCGTCAACAAGGAAGAGAACGGCGATGCGCTTCAGATAGACTTCCAGCCCGACAAGCACTGGGCCATCGGCGCAAGCTGGATGTATATGTTTGAAAAGAAGGGCACGCAGTATCCTTCCTGGAACTACTCGGAGGTGAACCCCTCCTACCGCGACCGATACATCAGAGACAACGCCAACATGATCGTGCTCTCGGTGAGCTACACGGCCGACTTCGGTTCCATCTTCCGCACCGCAAGGCGAAACCTCAACAACTCCGACAATTCCTCCTCGCTCCTCAAGATGTAATATGAGTCTTAAGTCTTAAGAATCTGGCTTCGACATTTTGACAGGACTAAAGACTACCTCAGCGGCGAAGCCGCAATCTGAAGACTTAAGACTTAAGACTAAAGACTAACAATGATACTAATAGTAGACGACGATAACTCAGTAAGAGTCTCCCTCAAGCTTCTTCTCAAACGCAACGGCTACGAGGTGGCGGTGGCCTCCACTCCCGCCGAGGCCGTGACGTTCGTGCGTGGCACACGCCCCGATCTCGTGATAATGGATATGAACTATACGCGCACCACCACCGGCGAGGAGGGCCTGACCCTGCTGAAGCAGATTAAGGTGTTTCATCCCGACGTCCCGGTAATCCTGATCACAGCCTGGGGCAATATCCCTCTCGCCGTAGAGGGTATCCGCGCAGGGGCTTTCGACTTCATCACAAAACCATGGGACAACCGCACGCTGCTCGGACGCATAGCCACAGCCCTGTCGCTCTCGGCCGGCGAGAGCAGCGATGTCTCGTCGACGTTCGACCGCTCGGCCATAATCGGACGCGACCCGAAACTCAAGACTGTTCTCGACACAATCGAGAGGGTGGCGGCCACAAACGCCCCGGTACTCATATTGGGAGAAAACGGCACAGGCAAGGAGCTCATCGCCGAGGCCATCCACAAGAACTCGCTCCGGCGCAACGGCCCGATGGTGAAGGTCAATTTAGGTGGCCTCTCCCAGTCGCTATTCGAGAGCGAGATGTTCGGCTACCGCAAAGGTGCCTTCACCGGAGCGGTTACCGACAGGGAGGGACGCTTCGCAGCTGCCGAGGGTGGCACGATCTTCCTTGACGAGATCGGCGACCTCGACATCAACTCGCAGGTGAAGCTGCTGAGGGTGCTGCAGGAGCATACCTACGAACCCCTCGGCGACACACGCACACGGCGCGCCGACGTGAGGGTGGTGTGCGCCACCAACGCCGACCTCGGAGAGATGCTGCGCGACGGTTCCTTCCGCGAAGACCTGTATTACAGGATCAACCTCATCACCGTCACCCTGCCGCCGCTCAGGGAGAGGCCGGATGATATCCCCCTGCTCGTCGACCACCTGCTGCGCAAGGTGTCGGCCAACGCGGGAAGGGAACTGCCTACAGTTACGGAGGAAGCGATGGAGCTGCTCAAGGAGCAGCCATGGCCCGGCAACATACGCCAGCTCGCCAACATTGTGGAGCGCACGCTGCTCGTCACTCCCGGCGACACTCTCGACGCGCGCGATTTCCAGGCGCAGGGACTATCGCCCGAAAAAAACGGCGTCTACAGCAACGGCAGGTTGAAATCAAGGGAAAAGACAGAGATAGAGAACGCGCTGACGGAATCCGGCGGCAACCTGACACGTGCGGCCGCACTCCTCGGCATCACCCGACAGACCCTCTACCGCCGACTCGCAAAATACAATATCAAGTATTAAGGGTTAAGAGTTAAGAGTTAAGTTTTGAACAGTAAGTATTGAACAGTGAGTTTTGAACAGTGAGTTTTGAACAGTGAGTTTTGAACAGTGAGTATTGAACAGTGAGTATTGAACAGTGAGTATTGAACAGTAAGTTTTGAACAGTAAGTTTTGAACAGTGAGTTTTGAACATTTGCAACAGTCAGGTGCCGACAAACTCTTAAGACTCAAGACTTAAGACTTAAGACTTAAGACTCAAGACTTAAGACTTAAGACTCAAGACTTAAGACTTAAGACTCAAGACTCAAGACTTAAGACTTAAGACTCAAGACTCAAGACTTAAGACTAATGTCACTAAAATAAGGTCATGATGCCTATATAGCCCGACGATAATTCTGGACAGTGATATAC
>JAIDSM010000167.1 GCA_029061225.1 Muribaculaceae bacterium | reverse complement strand
GTGGAACAAAGTTACAGCTTCCTCGTCATGGTCAAATTCGCGGGGGGGGGGGTAATTATCAATACCTCAATAAGTTACGCAATCTTGCAGAAAGGAGGGTTGCGTGATGAGCGAAACGAAAGGACTTACCAACGACCTGTTGAAAAGCAAGATGCCGGATGCGATGGTGTACCGAGGTTATTGTCGAGACATAAACGAGGCTTATCAATCTGGTTTTTATGCAGTAGGATCTTCGACCACAAACGGCAAACCGATCTCTCAGTGCTACGGAGTTTTGATTGTCTTGAACGCAGACGTTTACAAAGCTCAAATCATTGCGTGTACGCAGGGTATATACTCAAGGATACAAGATGGCAGCCATCCTTGGTCATCTTGGCTCTCGTACGCAAAAACCTCTTGAGAGAAAGGAGGGCAGCGGCATGAGTGAAGCAAAGACTTTGTCCGACAAGCTCAAGGCCGCGCCCGTCACTGCAACCGCAAGTGGCCGTACATTGCTGGCGAACAATAACGGAGGTATCGAAAACATCAATCCATCGGTATTCGCACAATGCGTCTCCTTTAGCCCAAGTATCGGCGAAGTATACCGAATACGCAATATCGAATCTGTGTTAGTCGCATGCAGGGGAAGATTCGGAGGTCAAAGCGCATTGATATGGGTATCTTCCTATGGAAACGGTACACCGCAAAGGACACAATGTAAGTCCACCTACAATGACGTTGCTTACGAATGGTATATCAATGGTGCATCGGAATCTACCGCATCCTTGTATCTGAGGATGACCAGATCAAACGGTGACACGGCAGTAGTCACCTCTTTGTTGGGTCAATGTCCGATTGTGGAGAAGGTCGAAGCTCTTCCGAGTGACGCAACACCACTTTCTTTCACATGAATCTAAGGCCTAAAATGAAAACCGGCATCCACCGTCCATGAAGACAGTGGGTGCCGATTTTTTCATACGTAGCCACCTTCCCCGAGTGCCAACCGACCCCTGCGGGGTTCCGCTGTAGGTGTCCGGCCGATGCCGGGCGTGGCCGTTGATGCCGACGAATCCCGGCGGTGCCTCCGGGGTTACATGCTCCGCTCCGGCGATGATGTGCGTTTGTTGACTCCACGCCATGCAGGCTGAGTCCGGCTGCATACAGCTGGTCTCAGCCACGCTCACGTGATGGATGGCTATCGTCCTCTGCTGTCCGCTTCAGCCCTCCGGTCGACCCGGTCCCCGGGACTCCCTGCGGGCGCTCCCATACGAGTCCGAAAGCCTCGCTCCTTTCGTCACGACCATCACTTCCGCTTGCATCGAGTTTCGTCGACACGCATCTCATCCCCTTCTCTCCGCACTGCACCCCTCCTTCACTCGCTGTGATCCGCGCCATACGTCCACCGTCCATCATCCGCCTTCCGGTTGGTATGCCCCACCCCCATACCCTTAAGCATAGCGGTAGGCTGTCGCGTTCCTTACCTCACGCCACAGCCACATTCAAAGTGCACTCCAACCGTCGTGCAGCTACATCCCCCTTCGGGGCCGATTAAGGTGTCCGGCCGATGCCGGGCGTGGTCGTTGATGCCGACGAATCCCGGCGGTGCCTCCGGGGTTACATGCTCCGCTCCTGCGATGATGTGCGTCTGTCGACTACACTCCATGCAGGCTGAGTCCGGCTGCACACAGCTGGCCGCAGCCCCGCTCACGTGATGGTCGGCTATCGCACTCTGCTGTCCGCTTCAGCCCTCCGGTCGACCCGGTCCCCGGGACTCCCTGAGGGCGCTCCCATACGCGTCCGAAAGCCTCGCGCCTGAAGTCGCGACCATCACTCCCGCTTGCATCGAGTTCCGTCGACACGCATATCATCTCCTTCTCTCCACACTCCGCCCCTCCATCACTCGCTGTGATCCGCGCCATACGTCCCCCGTCTGTCATCCGCCTTCCGGTTGGTATGCCCCACCCCCGAACCCATAAGCAAAGCGGTCGGCTGTCGCGTTCAATACCTCACGCCACAGCCACATTCGATGTGCACTCCAACCGTCGTGCAGTAACAAACCCCTTCGGGGCCGATTAAGGTGTCCGGCAGATGCCGGGCGTGGCCGTTGATGCCGTCGAATCCCGGCGGTGCCTCCGGGGCTACATGCTCCGCTCCGGCGATGATGTGCGTTTGTCGACTACACTCCATGCAGTCTGAGTCCGACTGAACACAGCTGGTCTCAGCCCCGCTCACGTGATGGATGGCTATCGAACTCTGCTGTCCGCTTCAGCCCTCCGGTCGACCCGGTCCCCGGGACTCCCTGCGGGCGCTCCCATACGCGTCCGAAAGCCTCGCGCCTGAAGTCGCGCCCATCACTCCCGCTTGCATCGAGTTCCGTCGACACGCATATCATCTCCTTCTCTCCACACTCCGCCCCTCCTTCACTCGCTGTGATCCGCGTCATACGTCCACCGTCCGTCATCCGCCTTCCGGTTGGTATGCCCCACCCTCGTACCCTTAGGAAAAGCGGTCGGCTGTCGCGTGCGTAGCCTCACGCCACAGCCACATTACCGTGGGGTGCCCTCCCATAGCCTCGATTACCATACGATGCCATAGGGGCCACCCTACCGCCCTATGCAGATTCCGAGGGGGCAAGGGGCGGGGACGGCTTCCTTTCATAGGGTGGGCGCAGGGTCTTCCGACGGAAAGAGGGGAAAAATTTCCCCTCTTGACCCCTTTAACTGTTTTCTACATACATTTTTACGGTTTTCAACCTCTGGAAAATCGTAGGAATTTGTAGAAACAGTCCTGTTTTCGCTACGAAAACACATTTGAATTTCAATCTTTTAAGTCCACTCAAAAATACCATTTTTTCAGGGATTTTTTATCCATAGTCAACCTTCATGAACATGGCGAGACCATATCCCCACACCTCACGTGCCATCGGCCCATTTACATCATAAATGTTAAAAATGGAAAAATTTCTATTAACAATTTGCAAATAATAGAACTTTTTCCTATTTTTGCAGTCTAAATTAATAATTCACTTATGAAATCGAGCGAGTTCCATAGAATTATTAGAAAAAATGGCTGGATAGTCCTCCATCAGACGGGGAGCCATGTAATTTACTCAAAAGAAGGCTATCCGAACATACCTGTTCCTTACCATGGAAGTAAGGAAATTTCCGAATCGCTACGGCGAAAACTTTGTAAGGATATGGGGATTTAATTCTCCATATCCTATCCAATGGGACATCATACTAACTCAGATATTTACAAATGGCAAAGAAAGTAGAAAAACTCATCATTAACATCAACGCGAGCAAGGACTCCTTTGGAGCATTCGCTGAGAATTGTACCGGCATATATGCCTCTGGCGATTCAGTGCGAGACGTAAAGCAGGATGTTTATGATGCAATCAAACTCTTCAAGGAATTCAATCCTGAGAGCGAATGGCCCGAACCAATCAAGGAAAACTGGCCTATCGAATGGCGCTACGACGTGCAGTCGCTTCTCCTCTATTATCAGGGCGTGTTTACCAACGCCGCCCTCGAGAGGATGACCGGTATCAACCAGAAACAGCTTTGGAATTACGCCAACGGCGTTTCAAAGCCAAGAAAACAGGCTAAGGAAAAAATCGAGAATGCCTTGCACTCCCTCGGTCACGAACTCTTGGAGTTAAGCCTTTGAAAGTATATTAACTCCTTTTCAGCGGTTCCCACATCGGGAGCCGCTTTTTTCGCCCCCAATATTTGCATAATCCAAAAATTCATTGTACTTTTGCAGTGCCAAATCAAATGAAGATATTTCATTCCGGTGAGTCACGGTTATCGGCTCAGAGTAAAGACTCGGGCTTTTTTTATGCCCGATTATATAATGCGGTCATTTAGACGGCTGACTTGTCCTTCAAATTTTTGACTCTTCGGAGTGAAATCTTTGTTTGGTTTGGCGACGGGACATGGCAGCCGTCTTTTTTATTTGCCTACAACGCCAAAACCAAACAAAGTAACATGGAAAAAGAAATCTTGACACCAGGCCAGAAAGCCGTAATCGACGGCTACTTAGAAGCCCACAAGCCAGGGGAATCCTTCGAACAGAACCGCTGTCTACTCTTCAGCACACAGGAAATCATCGATGAGCTCGCCCCGATGTGCGACTTCGATCTCAACACCCTCTCCGACTATCTCGCCTCTATAGGCTATCGATACCACTACGACAACAACAATGGAATCCACGGATGGATCTTCTCCTTTCCCGACAACCCTTAAATCCCATTCCCCATGATCTGGATTGAAATCATAATTGTCATTGGACTGGTATTCCTCCTTGTCGCAATGCTCCGCGACAAGAAAAAGCACCCCGAAGACTACAAAGTACCGGAGCGCCGGAAAAAAACACGTACCCATACACAAATTAATAAAGGTCCGGGGCTCCCATGGTTCGGATCTGATAAATACAAAAATAGATGACATCAGACATACGCTTTTTTTAGCATTTTTGGCCGGGGAGCTGCGTCGTGATGACGCGGCTCCTCGTCTTTTATAGTGTCCTGAAGTCCATATATCTTTGCTCATAAATTAATTCTCTCTCCAATTTATGAGCACAATATCGGATACCGCTACCGTCACGTTGCTATGCAACGGAGCGCAAGCCAAAAAGGTCATCGATGATCTGAAGACAAATATTGATCAGGCTAAAAAGAAAGTTCAGGAGCTCGAACAAGCCAAGGCTTCCCCGAAAGATATAGAAAAAGCCAAGAAGGAAGTCCGGAAACTTGAACGTCAGCTGGAGGAAGCCCAATCGGCAACCGAGAACGTCCGCAACGCTCTCGAGAACCTAAATAACCTCTCATTGCGTGATCTTGAGAAAACATTACATACCCTCAATAAGCAATTCAAAAACGCCAAACAGGGTACGGAAGCATACACAGAACTTGCAGCAAAAATTCGGGCAGTAAAGGAACAGATATCATCGGTACGGAAAGAACTCAAGGAATCTCAAAGTACATGGGAACGTTTTCAGAAATGGGCATTGGATGCTTGGCCTGCCTTAGACCTCATAAAGAATTGGTATGACACAGCCATAAGTACTATGCGTGGTTTCGTCGATGCCTACGCTGAAATGGACCAGGAGATGGCTTCCGTCAGAAAATTCACGGGCATGAACTCAGCCCAAGTGGATGAGCTCAATGAACAGTTTAAAAAGATTGACACTCGCTCATCCAGAGAGCAGCTGAATCTCCTTGCACAGGATGCCGGACGTCTCGGCAAACAGTCCGTTGAAGACGTGATGGGATTCGTCCGCGCTGCCGACAAGGTCAATGTGGCCCTTGATGACCTTGGTTCCGGAGCAACCCTTACTCTTTCCAAACTGACCGGCATATTCGGAGTAGAAGAGCGTTACGGAACGGAACAGTCATTGCTCAAGGTAGGCTCCGTCATAAATGAGCTCTCGCAGAACTGCTCCGCGTCTGCTCCTTACATCGCTAACTTTACAGAGCGTATGGCCGGAGTCGGTGCACAGGCAAACATGACCATTCCTCAGATCATGGCTTTCGCAGCTGTCCTCGATACCAACTCTCAGGCTGTGGAAGCCTCGGCGACTGCCATATCCCAGGTTCTCGTCCGCCTCTATCAGGATCCGGCCAAATACGCCAAAGTCGCTGGTCTCGATGTCAAGGAGTTTTCGGATCTTCTTAAGAAAGACGCTAATGAGGCTCTTATCCTATTCCTCGCAACGCTTAATAAAGCCGGAGGAATGGATGTCCTTTCCCCTATGTTCAAGGATATGGGTGAGAACGGAAGCCGTGCCATTGCTGCTCTGTCGACACTCGCTAACAAGATTGATGATGTCAAGTCGCAGCAGGAGGTCGCAAACGAGGCCTTCCTCGAAGGCACGTCCATCGATACTGAATTTAACGTCCAGAACAGTACTGTGGCGGCAGGACTCGACAAGTGCAAGAACGCCGCCCATGAGTATCAGGTGGAACTCGGGTCACGGCTCTATCCGCTCATGTCGCATTTCCTTTCATCTTCAGCAGCTGTCGCTCGTGGACTCCTTACAGTGCTTCGTTTCCTTTTCGACCATAAGCTCGCTTTCGTTAATCTTACTGTAGCGATTATTGCATACACCGCAGCCATCAAGGCTTCCGCCATAGAGACAAGGATCCTGGCTGCAGAGACTGCAATTTCAAAAGCTGTGTTCGCTTCATGGACAGCAGCTGTGAAACTCGGATCCGCAATCCTGGCCCTATGCACCGGCAATATCCAGAAAGCTCGCACAGCATGGCTGGCATTCAACACCGCCATCAAAGCAAGCCCAATCGGCCTTGTGGTCGGTCTGATAGCCCTCCTGATTTCCCATATCGTTCAGCTCACGTCAAAGACAGATGATTACAAAAAGTCAGCCGATGAAGCCATGAGTTCAGCCACTTCCTTTGCCGAAGCTATGAGCAAGGAGAAGAAGGAAATCGACGAGCTTTTCGGCAAACTCGATGCTGCCAAGAAGGGAACGCAGGAATACAACAAAGCCAAGGAGGAAATTATCTCAAGATACGGAGTATATCTGCAAGGCCTCATAAATGAGAAAGGGGAAATATCCAATCTCGCTCTGGCATACGACCGTCTGACATGGGCGGCACAGAAGTCAGCTCAGGCTCGTGGTGTCGCCGACGCGAAGAAGAACCTACAATCCACATTTTACTCAGATATCGACAGCAGAACAGAGGATCTTCGTAAACGTCTGCTCGAACTCGGAATGGATGACCGTAATGTGACTCGCATCATCACATCGATTTCATCCTCTCTAGCTGCGGGTGAGGATATTTCTCCGGAAATACGTAAGGAGGTGCTGGCATTCCAGAAAGATAACCGTCCTTGGTACGATTATACGCTACTTAATAAGGAGGATCCTATGACAATAGTTCATGATATGAGAGCAAAATTGACTGATTATAATCTCAGGTCAACAAAGCTAAACGGAATGGATGGTCGTGATTTCTCCGAAATCTCAACCGAGGACTTGACGAAGCAAATTGACTCCCTTACAGAGGCTCTTAAATCACCTGGCCCCATCGATAAGATACCGATTGAGATTACGTTCGAAAGCGAGGATGAAGCTCGCCGGGTAGTGTCGTCCTACAACGAACGAATCGAGGTTAAGGGTAATCTTGCAAAACAGAATAAAAACACAGGAAATAAAACCGGAGATTTTTCGTGGGACACTGGTTCCAGTCAGTGGTCACTCGGTAATGTTTCCGGCTGGATGGACAATTATGACAAATCAGGGACATCTGTATCCAACTCCCTCTCCTGGTCAACCAATTCATCCAATAAATACTCTGTGTCAGGCAATATGTCTCGCGCTATGGCTGAGAAGCTTTACCGCGAACTTACCTATGAGAAATCACAACGATGGACTCCGGAATCACAATCTGACAATCTGACACCAGGCACCGGCTATCCGACACAGACCATCTCCGACAAAGAGCGCAAGAAGCAGGAGGCGGAAGCCAAACGCAGAGCTGCCAAGGAGCGTAAGGAGTTCAAGGAAGCTCTTGATGATATAAAGGGAAACCGTGCAGTTGCTGAGACTCAGGCGATGGCAGACCGCTCAGCCGGTCTCATCGACTACCGTCAGTACCTCGAGCGTATGCGCGAGGCTGAAGTAACGTATTACAAGGAAGCATCTGATCTTTATGTTACTCATAACCTTACAGAAGATGAAGACCACAAGACTCTTCTGAAGAAAAAACAGGAAGCAGACGATAAATACAACCAGCAGCGTCTTGCCCTCAATAAGGAGGCTATTGAACGCATAGCCAAAATTGAGGAGCAGGATCTTGCCGCCTCATACAATTCCAAACAGGTCAAGACCCTGGCCGACGAGCTGCAGTACAAGGAGGAGCTCCTGACCATCCGTTACAATAAGCTGATGGATCTGCAGGCCCTCTATCTCCGAGGATCGAAGGAGTGGGAGCAGTACGAGCAGCAGCTGCAGGATCTCCTCTATAAGGACCAGCAGGAGAAGCAGCAGGCCATCATGGCCAAGGTAGCCGAATTCCAGAAGAAATTCGACAAGCAGTCCGTCGCTGACAAATATAAGCTCGAACTGGAAGCTCTGGAGGAGCTCTACAAGCGTAAGAAGATTACGGAGGAAGAGTATCAGCGGTGGCTGAAGGCGCTGAAGGAGGAAGAATCCAAGGAATTGCCGGGACAAAAGCCGGAGACAGCGAAATCCAAGGCCTCGGATGCCTCTAAGGAGTATGAACGTCAGAAGAAAGAACTTGACCGTGCTCTCGCTGACGGTCAAATCACTCAAGAAGATTATGATGCTCGGTTATCACGTATAAAGAATTCACTTTTTGACAACATCATTTCTCCACTTAAGGATGCCAACTCTGAATGGGTGTCGCTTATGGCGAACATGATCGACTCATGGAAAGATTTCGCAGAGTCCCTTCAGGATCCTGACGGAGATCCTCTGGGAGGTATAGAGAAGGGAATCAAGGCTACCTCCGCATTGATGTCTGCAGTCTTCTCGCAGATGACCGCGTTTACCCAGGCACAGCTCCAGATCCAGACGGCAGCCGTCGAGAAGCGATATGACAAGGAGATAGCTGCAGCTGAAGGTAATTCCTATCGTGTGGCGAAGCTCGAGAAGCAGAAGGAGTCTGAAATCGCCAAGCTCAAGAACGATGCCAACCGCAAGATGTTCGCCATGCAGGTGATTCAGGCAGTGGCCCAGACAGCCACCAACGCCCTCAATGCGTACGGATCAACTGTCGTTATCCCGGTTGTGGGTCCGACTCTGGCACCCATTGCTGCAGCTGTGGCAGCCGCTCAGGGTGCCGTGCAGATAGCTCTGATCAAGAAACAGCAACAGGCATCCGAGACCCAGGGCTACTCCAAGGGCGGTTTTACCCGACCCGGTGCCGTCGACGAACCCGCAGGTATCGTCCACGCCGGAGAATGGGTGGCGAGTCAGAAACTATTGGCTTCCCCCGTTGCTCGTCCGATGATCGAGGCCCTTGACTATGCACAGCGGACCAATACGATCGGCTCGCTCCGGAGCGAGGATGTGTCACGCTCCATCACAGCTCCACAAGCTATCTCCAGGATTGCAGACGGTAATCCTTCTGCCGCTCTGATGGCATCCGCCATGGCACGCAACGCCGGAGTCATCGACCGTCTTGTGCGTCGTCTCGATGAGCCGTTTGTAACTGTCAATACTGTCTCCGGAGATACCGGTATTAAACGCGCCCAGGATGAATACACTAAACTCATGAATAACAAATCTCCAAAATCACGAAGGAAATCCTATGCAAATAATAATTGACGGAAAGGAGGCTGTCCTGAAGCAGGGCAGCTCCTTCGACTTCATTGCTGAGAACCGGCTGTTTTCCGGATCAGACTCCTTCACCCTGACCATCACCTTCCCACTGAAGGACTGTCTGCAGAACCTCGATATCTTCGGACACATCAACCGCTCTGAACTCCCTATCGATGACTACGTCTTCGACTGCGAGATCCGGGACCGCGCATTCAGCCGTTTCGGAACTCTGACGATCACTGAAATCTCCGACATCGACCTCAAGGCTCAGTTCCTCGAAGGT
>JAIDSM010000166.1 GCA_029061225.1 Muribaculaceae bacterium | reverse complement strand
TCACAATATAGAACTGAGTCTGCTGAGCTGACAGACACCATGCATTTAGCACGGCTTCGCATCTCGCACACTTTTACAGCGCAGATTCTGTAGAATCACACATACCGCACTACCAGACATCATTCTTCCAGATTCCCGGATTCATTTTTCACATGGCTCGTCCGTACGCCTCAACTCGCTACAACTGCGACACGAAGCTCCCCAAAGCATTGATACTCTGCCCCTTTGCGCCTTTGCGTGAGTTTATAAGAATTTATAAGAACATGTAAAAATTGATTATCGTACACCTAATTAACCTTAATATATGAAAAGATTTTTACCGATCATCTGCTCATCGCTTCTTGCGTTGCCCCTCACAGCGGCCTCCCCGCTCCAGCCTGACTTCAGAAGCTGGGCGCAGACCCCTCCAATGGGATGGAACTCATGGGACTGCTATGGCCCCACTGTAGTCGAAAGCGAAGTGAAGGCAAATGCCGATTATCTCGAAAAACATCTCAAGGACTTCGGATGGCAATACGTTGTAGTCGATATCCGATGGTTTGTAGAAAATGACAAAGCAGGCGGCTACAACCAGACAAATCCCATTTATGACTATGATGAATGGGGACGCTACATTCCTGCTCCCAACCGATTCCCTTCTTCTGTCGACGGACAAGGCTTCAAACCACTTGCCGATTATGTCCACGATCTCGGACTGAAATTCGGTATCCATATCATGCGCGGCATACCTAAAGAAGCTGTCAATAAGAAACTCCCCGTAAAAGGCACAGAAGGCATTACCGCCGACATGATTGCCAACAACGACTCAACATGCACTTGGCTTCGAGACAATATGAAGGTAGATTGGCGAAAACCGGGTGCCCAGGAATATTATAACTCGATCTTTGACCTTTATGCTCAATGGGGCGTGGACTTCATCAAGATAGATGACCTTTCTCGTCCTTACCACACCGCAGAAGTCGAGATGATACGTAAGGCCATCGACCAATGCGGAAGGCCTATAGTGCTCAGTATCTCCCCGGGTGAGACCCCGATTGAAAAGGTGGAGCACGTAAAGAGTCACGCCAACATGTGGCGTACGGTAGATGACTTCTGGGACAACTGGAGCCAGCTCAACTATCAGTTCGGCATCTGCGCCAAGTGGGCTCCACACATCGCTCCGGGCAACTGGCCCGATGCTGACATGCTTCCACTCGGAAAGATAAGCATCCGTGGCGAGAGGGGAGCGGAACGCTACTCTAACTTCACCCCCGATGAGCAAAAGACCCTGATGAATCTCTGGACCATCTTCAAGAGTCCCCTGATGTTTGGCGGTGACCTTCCTCAGAATGATGAAGCCACCAACGCCTTGCTCACAAACCGTGACGTGCTCTACATGCATAGCCATTCAGTAGCCAACCGTCAGGTCTCAAACCTCAATAATCATATCACATGGAGTGCCATCGATCCAAGAAATGGCGATATATTTGCAGCCCTATTCAATACGGGCGGTAATGAGTTTTTAGCAACCAAGGATGCTCTATGGCGCAGTGGAACAGTATCCTACCTTACAACGGGCCATGCCGTTGAAGCGGAAGTCGCAATTCCCGAAGGAAGCCGTCAGTTGGTTCTTGCTGTGACCGACGGTGGCGATAGTTTCGACTCAGACCATGCCGACTGGATAAATCCTTCAGTCACCCTTAAGGATGGAACAAAACTTGATCTTACTTCCCAAAAAATCCTAAAGAAAACAGCAGGTTGGGGAGAGGTGCATATCAACTCAAATCTTGAAGGAGGAAAACTTAAGATCGATGGAAAAGAATATGAAAAGGGAATAGCTACACACGCCAATTCCATTCTGATCTTTGACCTTCCGGAAGATGCGGTGTCTTTCTCGGCTCTTGCCGGTATCGATAACACCGGAAGCGATCAAGGAAGTAAGTCTTCCGTTGAGTTCCTTGTCTTCAACTATGATCCCACTTTCCGAGCTGAATATACCGATCAATGGAACGGTGGCAACGTTCTTGTAGCAGTAGATCCGACCAAGCAGATTGCTGAAAGCGGCTTCATGTGTGGTGAAGGTGTGACTAAGACTGCAAATTTGCAGGCTGACATAAAAGGTGTAGAAAAACTTTATCTCGTTGTGACAGACGGTGGCGACAATCTGTCATACGACCATGCGGATTGGCTCGACCCCGTTCTTGTCAAGGCAGATGGCACGGAAGTGTCGCTTACGACCATAGCCTGGGACGCTAATCCTATCAATGGATGGAATGCTCCGAAAGTCAACCGAAACAACGATGGCAACAAGCTAAAAGTTGAAGGTGTTGAATACGATTATGGATTTGGCGTAAATGCTCCCTCTATTCTCACATTCACACTTCCAGAAAATCATGATTTCGTTGCTTTCAAGTGCAAAGCAGGCCTGGATAACGATGTCGACAATGCTCCATTTGGTGCCACAGTTGAATTCCGTGTGTTCACTGAAGATCCTGCGCCCAACAACGATGCCAACCTCACTCTTGATCTCGCATCAATCGGTTTAAATGCAGGTCAGAAGGCAAAAATCACCGAGATGTGGTCCGGAACTGAGGAGGGCACTTTTGCCGATTCTGAATTCGCACCCTTCCTTCGTGAACATGCAAGCGGTCTATATCGTGTAACACCTCTTAGTCGTACAGATTCCGCATCCCTTGGCATTTCAGCTGAAGAAGATGAAGAAAACGGTGTCCTCACGCTGAAGACTGTTTTATCAGGCGGAGCCGTGGATAATGCATATGTTCAGTTCTTGCGTGATGGCGAAATCCTCGGGAGCATAAAGGTTACAGACGACGGTTCAGCTATTCTGACCATTCCTTCGGTTTCAGGAAAACATACCTACAAAGCCTTCTACAGCGGAAATGCTGACGTAGCTAATGCCGTTTCGAATGAAATCACCCATGAATCAGCTGCCGTAGGTTCGATTTCAACTGATCAAATTGACTGTGAGATTATTCCGAGGAAAGGTGGAATTGATATCCTGAATGCCTCCGTTCGCAAGCTCGACATATATTCCCCATCAGGCGAAAAAGTAAAGACCGTAAGGACCGAAAACACCCCTCTCTTCATCTCCCTCGACCCCGGCCTCTACATAATATCCAACCAAAAATTCCTAATAGACTGACTAAGTAGTAAGAGGGTGTTGCAAAATGGGCCAATATTCTGATGTAGGGACGCACGGCTCGTGCGTCCTCTGTGCAATTAGATTGGTAATCAACAATATAAAAACGGACGCACGAGCCGTGCGTCCCTAATATATACGGAGAATATAGTTCTGCAACACCCTCGTCCTCACGCGTCTTTAGTAACTATAATATACAGTTCCATTTTCCGACATAAGAAGCTGAAACCCGAACAAAAGCTAAGTAGCCTCGGAGAGGCGTTTTATGATATAGTTATGATTTTGGCATAAACAACGTCTATAATAAGGTTCTCATTTCCCCCAAAATAAGAACCTTATTTTTATTTTTGAAAAATTTTGCGGAATGAATAAAATTTCTTAATTTTGCGGTCGCATTGGTTTGACGGCGGCATCACTGGTCGTCGTCGATTAAAAGGGAATCAGGTGTGAATCCTGAACAGACCCGCTACTGTAAGTTCCATTGCAACCTTCCGGACGCAATCAGTGTCACTGACCGCTCAGCGGTTGGGAAGACAGTCCGAGAAGGGGAACGAGTCAGGAGACCTGCCATGCGATATACAATTTCAATAATCTCGAGGATTAGATTTTGAAGTGAAACAGACAGGCATCTCAAATACACATCTTCTTGCGGATGAGGGGTACGATATGGTCTATTGTATTAAATCCGCTGGCAGTCTTGGCTTGAAAAGTCGGGACCGCTTCAGTATGTGTATATCTATATTGTCTGAGACAGTTGTCTTTAAGGTCTTTTCCCCGGTAGAGATCGCAACGTTTTCTACACTAAATCATAAACTAAAGGAAAAAGACCTATGTTTACTAATTTTCATGGCTTCCATTTGGTAGAGGACTACCATAAATGGAAAAAAGAACACCGAATCCGGAAGAATCCGATCGGACTGAAATCACTTAAACTGCTTATTGCTATCTGTATTCCTATCTTCCTTTGGATAGCACCCTCTGAAGTCTACGGATTGCCGGGATTGAACCCTGTTGAGCACCGTGTGCTGGCGATATTCGTGTTTGCAGCCTTAATGTGGCTGTTTGATGCCGTCCCTGCTTGGACCACCTCGTTGGTGGTAGTTGTGTTGCTTCTTTTCTGTAATGCCATTGCCTTGAAATTTCTCAATGATCCCAACGGTATGAATATGTCTATCGGTTTCGGGCAATGGATGATGGTAATGGTGCCTCTTACGCTGGTTCTGCTTTTTATCTCATGGTTCGTTTTGAAGAAACTGTTTCCTTTCAAGCAAAAGCAGACAACCTTGAAGATAGAGTCTGATCATGTGCATACTTGCCATAGCCGGAAGTTCGATGTCTGACCAGCTCGCGTCTTATGGCGGAGTCTCCACATTGTTGATCGGAGTTGCCATATGCTCGTCTGTCGCAATGGTGCTTCCGATTTCGACACCTCCGAATGCCCTTGCTGATGCTACCGGTTTCATAGAGCAGAAATATATGCTCAAGACAAGATTGATAATGGGCCTTACAGGCCTGTTACTTGGCTACCTGGTCCTGATTTTCTGTGGAATAAACGGAATCTTCTAAAAAATCCATGTTTCCCGGATGATTGTCTATTTATTCGCAATCCCTAAGCGCAGTTCCTGCGCTTATTCTCTGCGAGCTCCGGGCAATGCGAAGCAGCCCGCAATCTTAGCGTGCTTGCCACAACCGCGACGCGAAGCTCCCAAATATTTGAAACTCTGCTCTTTGCGCCCTTTGCGTGAGATATTTAAATCTTAAGAAAGTTTAGTGATAATTTAGCAAATTATATAAAATATATCATGAATGTTGAAATAGTTGGTAGTTTTCTCCCTCCGGAGGGCTTAATGGAAGCTCGCGAGGATTTCAGAAAGGGTTACATTGACCCTGAGACTGTCAAACATTTGGAGGATAATGCTGTGTCTGATCTTGTCAGACGACAGCTTTCACTCGGTCTCCGACAGGTGACATCTGGAGAAATCCGCAGGAAACATTGGGATATGGATTTCTGGTTCGGACTCGATGGTATATCAAAGGCTCGTTTTGATTCCGTTCGTATAAACAGGAATGTGGAATCTTGCTGCGACTTGTTGCGCATCATCGGACCGATAGGGTTCAATTCTGCGCATCCCTTTTTTGATGATCTTAGACATTTGAAAGGTTTGGTTGAAGACCGTGCAGTGTGTATGCAATGTCTCCCTTCTCCTGCAGACCTGTATCTGGCCATTTTACTTCTTGGAAAGATAGATGTCAAAGGCATTTATTCTGACCATGAGTCTCTTATGAGGGATATTGCGAGGGCGTACAATGCCACCTTACATGAATTTTATCGACTCGGGTGCAGAAGCGTTCAGCTTGATGACACCGCTTGCGGAAAACTCTGTGAAGACAATTTCACTAAACGTCTTCTTCAAGGAGGGGTTGACCTCATTGCTTTACATGATGATTTTATCACGCTGATCAACGACTCTGTGAAGGGACTGCCTGCCGATATGGAGACCTCTCTCTATCTTAGTGGAGGGGATACCGTTGTGCCTGAATGGGAATATTTAGAATATCCTGACAATATCATGCCAAAGGTATTAAAAGATATTAAAGTGGATAAATTCTTTCTTCCAATGGCGCTTGACAATGACTATCAGCTGGAGATACTCCGTCATGTGCCTGAAGGAAAGAAAGTAGTTCTTGGCGTTGTCGATGCTCACTCTCCGTATCCCGAAGACAGAAGTATGATAACCCATATGGCTTCAATGTCCCTCAGATATATATCGCCCGACAATCTATCGTTGAGTCCAAGGACAGGTTTTAAGCTGACAAGCCATCAAGACCGAGGCCTTACTTATGAGGACCAATGGAATAAACTCAGCGAACTTCAAGAAATTTCTGATACCATCAAAATATAGCAATTTTTTCTTTTTCTGCCGAAGTGGGGGAGCTCGTTGTTTTCATAGACTTTTTGCCATTAGCTCCCCCATTTCATTTTTCTTATTCAAGCTTCTCAGAATTTTTCTTATTAATTCGCAATCCCTAGAGGGTGTTGCAGAACTATATTCTCCGCATCTTGTAGGGACGCACGGCTCGTGCGTCCGTTTTTATATTGTTGATT
>JAIDSM010000165.1 GCA_029061225.1 Muribaculaceae bacterium | reverse complement strand
ACAAAAGAAATCAGGAAGGAATCACTGCTCGGCGGAAAGAATCTCAGATTCTCCAACCTCGGCGGCATCCTTCTGAATGTTGGGAAGCTCAAGACCGAGATGCTGCTTCTTATCGATGATCTTAAGCCATATTCCTATAAGCAGGGCAGCTACACCCAGGCAGGCGAGCATGACGAGGGGCCAGGTATAGTTGTAGCTCACGGCAGCCTCTGCCTCAGTCATGGTGCCGTTGGCAAGACCCTCGGCTATCTCGGGATTTGTGTTGTCGAGCACCTTACCGATAAGGAGCGGGAAAAGCCATAGACCGATGTTCTGAATCCAGAATATGAGAGCATATGCAGATCCGATGATCTTCGCATCCACAAGTTTCGGAACCGATGGCCACAGCGATGCTGGCACGAGCGAGAACGATGCTCCGAGCACGAGAATCGTCAGATACGCCACTACTACTCCACCCAGATCATTACCCTTGAAGAGCGGAAGAATGAAAGCGAAAGTGAGATGGCAGATGATCAGAAGCAACGCTCCGAAGACAAGCATCGAGGCAGCCTTTCCCTTATGGTCGACATACTTGCCAAGGATCGGAGTGATTCCGACGGCAAGAAGGGGGAAGACTGCAAATATCGACGCGGCGCTCTGACACATGTAGCCCATCCAGCAATAGCAGAGCAAAGCCGCTACAGCAAGCACGAGCATTCCGGACTTCATGCCCTTGTTTGAAGAGAAGTTGCTTACAAAAGCCGCTGCCGCCGCAATCAGCATCACGATGTACTGAACGACAGTCTCCGCATCAGAAGCCCAGAAGCTTTCAGGATCCACCTCTGTGAAAGTGAGGTTGCACTGGAGCATGTTGACTGCATACTTCTGGAATGGAAAGATAGCTGAATAATACAGCACGCAAAGGAAAGCCACAAGCCAGAATCCGCTGCTGCGGAGAATCTGGCCAAGGTCGCTGATGCGGAAAGGATCGTCTTTCTCTTCTTCTGCATGTGTCTGCGAGTCAAGCTTACGGTCCATAAAGAAATAGACTATAAACATAATGAGCGCTATCATCAGGAGCACGACACCGAAAGCTACGGCATTGCTTACCTTGGGAGTGCCCCCCATATACGCGAAAAGCGGAGAAAAAATCATACAGGTAGCCACACCCAAGCGGGCAAGAGCCATCTCGGATCCCATAGCAAGAGCCATCTCACGCCCCTTGAACCACTTCACGATACCACGGCTGACCGTGATTCCGGCCATCTCAACTCCACAACCGAATATCATGAAGCCGATCGCTGAGAACTTGGCCGAGGCTGGCATTCCCTCGTAGAACGGAGAAACGCCGAGCTCGTCGAAGATAGGAATGTAGTTGAGATGCTCAGTAAACCACACATCGAGCGAACTGCCGGCAAACATGTCGGTGACAGCATACCAGTTGATTGAAGCACCGATCAGCATCACTACACCGGAAAGAAGGGCCGTGAAGCGGACTCCCATCTTGTCGAGGATGATGCCGGCAAAGATCAGGAAGAAGATAAAGACATTGAGGAATGTCTCGCTGCCCTGCATCGTACCGAAGGCTGTGTTGTCCCAACCAAGCTGGCTCTGCACCAGATTCTTGATAGGCGACATCACATCCATGAAGATGTAGCTGCAGAACATAGCCATGGCCAGAAGGAGCAAAGCAGTCCATCTGGCCCAGGCCTTATCGCTTAAAACAGTCTTGTTGTCAGCCATGTCTTAGATTTCCTTATCGTGCTCGAGAAGAAGCGTCATTGACGGACGGTCGCAAACCTCTGCAGGGCCGAAATACTGAATCGGACCGGGATACTGATAGAGGGTATTGAGCATGAGGGTCTCGCGCATGGATGCAAACTTCATATACGGTCTGCCCTTAAGGTCGACGAGAGCCTTCTGAATCACAGGCTTCATATGACCGTGGCGCTTCTCCATATTCATCATCATTGTGATGGGAATACCACCTGCGATCCAGTTCTCAGGCTTGTCGGTAAGGTTGCGTACAGAACTCATGTAGCCTGTCACGCCGCTGTTGATAAGCATTGTAGCGTTATAGCCGAGAGCGTAGCAGTAGTCGGCATCAAAGTTGGTCGGGTCTGCACAACGTCCTTCATAGCCGAAGAAGTGATGCTGGGTAGCGTATTTGCCATGGTACTCACCTTCTTTCTTGAGCTCTGCAAGTCGCTTGCCTACCATGTCGGCGAGAAGTTTCTCAGTATCGATTAGAGATACCTGTACATTACCGTGGCTGTCTCTATCGAGGCTGAGCTGAAGGGCGATATTCTTGGGAAGCGAACGGAAAAGATCAGCCTCAGCCGGCTCGAGGAGTTTGGCGATAGCCTCAAGTTTCTCATCGTGGGTAAGACCTTCCAGCTCCGCTGCATGCTCTGCGAGGATATCATTGAGCTGAGCGATAAGAAGCTTCATCGAAGGGATGAACTCTATAAGGCCTTCGGGAACGAGAACCGTACCGAAGTTCCATCCCATCTTGGCGCGCTCTACGATCATGTAGCAAAGCTGATTGACTATATTGTCGAGAGTCATGCGCTTAGCCTGAACCTCCTCGGAAATGAGGCAGTAGTTAGGCTGGCACTCAAGCGCGCACTCAAGCGCGATATGGCTTGCTGAGCGCCCCATGAGCTTAATGAAGTGGTAGTATTTCTTGGCGGAGTTGCAGTCACGCTGGATATTGCCGATGACTTCGGAGTAGACCTTGCAGGCTGTGTCGAAGCCGAATGAAGTCTCGATCCACTTGTTCTTAAGGTCTCCGTCGATAGTCTTAGGCACACCGATCACCTGGACGCCGGCACCATTTGCTTTGTAATACTCAGCGAGAACGCATGCATTAGTGTTGGAGTCATCGCCACCGATAATGACGAGAGCCTTGATGTTGAGTTCCTTAAGGACCTTAAGGCCGGCATCAAACTGTTCGGGGTTCTCGAGCTTTGTACGACCTGAGCCGATGATGTCGAAACCACCGGTGTTGCGGTAGTCTTTGAGAAAACCTTCAGTAATCTCCATGTACTGGTGGTTGATGAAGCCGGAAGGACCCATGAGGAATCCGTAGAGACGGCATTCCTTGTTAAGTTTCTTAAGTGCGTCGAAGATACCGCTTACCACATTGTGGCCACCGGGAGCCTGTCCGCCTGAAAGGATTATGCCTACATTGAAGGGCTCCTCCACACGACGGGGATCCTTATCCTCCTTGAACTCCACGATGGGGAGTCCATATGTGTTGGGAAAAAGTTTCTTAATTTCTTCCTGATCGGCCACAGATTCTGTAGGAGCGCCGACTTCCAGTTTCACTGCACCCTGGAGTGCTTTGGGGAGTTTGGGCTGATACTCAGCGCGAACTCTCTGAAGGGGACTTTTTTTCATATCGAAATATAACCTAATAATGAGTTATGCTATGTATAACGAGTCTTTTATGAAACCACACGGTTTTGAATGCAAAATTAATCAATTAATTCAACTAATCCAAAAAAAACGAGAAATTCAGAGTCCATTGACCGTTTTTTATCAAAAAAATCATTTAAAAATGACATCCTCATATCGTAAAATTTTGAAGAGAGAAAAATAATAGCTAATTTTGCAGTATAATCAACAAGCAGACCTGACGATGGAATATAAGACATTTATCGAAACGCTGAGTCAAAGGGCAGCCGCCGGCAAAGAAGAGACTTCGGAAATGGTAGAAGCCTTTTGCCACGTTCTGACCGAGGCAATCTTAAACGGAGATTCCGTAACATTTCCCGGTTTCGGAAGTTTCGAGCCCCGCAAGCGTATGGAGCGAATAGCTATGCAACCGTCCTCCGGAAAGCGTATGCTTATCCCTCCGAAGATCACAATTAGTTTCCGTCCGTCAACTCTCCTCAAACAGAAAGTCCGCAACCATGAATGAAAAAATCACCTTTCCCCGACTCGCATCGTTGCTTGCCGACCGCTCAGGAAGATCAAAAAGGTTTTCTGAAGATTTCCTGCGCGAATTCTTCGCCCTGATAGGCGAACGGCTTGAAGCCGGGGAAAACGTAAAAGTGAAAGGACTCGGCACTTTCCGCCTCTCCCGTGTAGAACCGAGAAGAAGCGTAGACGTCACCACCGGGCAGCCTATGGAGATCACAGGCCATACCAAGGTGGTATTCGTTCCAGCAAAAGAACTTGCAGAAGCCGTCAACGCCCCTTTCGAAGCCTTTCCCACCATTGAAATCAGCGATGGCATAGACATAAGCCAGATTTTCACCACCGACGAGATTGTACTCAAAGATGAGACCGACGATAGTTCCGAGGACCCATCAGAAATAAGGACAGAAGAATCAGGCTCCGAGACCGCTCTGAATTACGAAGGACCTCAGACCGAATCGATAGAGCTTAAAGAAAAGACTTCTTCAACAATTACCCCGACAGAGACGGCTTCGGCAGTAGATGCAAGCAAGACTGACTCAACCGACGACTCTACAGATCCGGACACGTCGGAAGACGAAACCTACACAGACAAAAGAGACGACGGATCTGAGGACACTAATCAAGCGGATGAAGAAGAGAAAGAGCAAAACAAGGATGGTGAGGAGGAACCAGATTATGAAGAAGGAGAATACGAGGAGTCCACTCCACGCAAAAGAAGGCTCCTAAGGGTCTTTATGATATCTTTCGGGGCTGCCATGGTCGCTCTTATAGCCACACTTGCAGTCTGGTATATTTTCGCGGTTGATAGTTTCAACACCGTTTTCCATAAACCGATGTCATATTTTTGCGCAGCCAGCTCCGACAAGTTGGATGACAAAGCAAACGTAAAGGATTCTCCCGTCACCCTACCGGATGCAACAGAGATGACTAATGACACTCTTCAGGACTCAGTTTCATCGTCGGATGAAGCACCGGAGGTGCCGACTGCACCTTCCGATGCCGTGGTCTACGACACCATCGGCACGACACGCTATCTGACCACCATGGCAAAATCCCATTACGGCAACTACAATCTTTGGCCATATATATATGAGGAAAACAAGTCATTTCTCGGCCATCCGGACAGGATACGCCCGGGTACACCTGTCGTCATACCCAAACTAAGCAAATACGGAGTGGATCCGACGAATAAGGATGACATCGAGAAGGCGAAGAAGATGGGGGTTGAGATATATGCGCGTTTTGGCAAGAAAATACAATAAATCATTGATTTAACATATATTTATCAACCAGTCACCGGCAAGACAAAAAATGATTGTGGTAAAAAATCACAACATAGATGTAATTTTTTCCATAAATTATTTGCAGGAATGAAAAAAAAGCATTAACTTTGCATCGCAATTAAGGCAATAACCACAATTGCTTACGCAAATGGTTCCATGTCCGAGTGGTTAGGTACCGGTCTGCAAAACCGTTCACAGCGGTTCGAATCCGCTTGGAACCTCGAGATGCCTCCGAGTTGAAGCTCGGAGGCTTCGTATTTAATTGACAGTCAGATTGTTTCGTCACCCTTCCGACTGAGAGGATCCATTCGATTTTGTCCTGTGATAGTTTTGCCATATCTTATTATTTATGGCACAAAAATAGCCGCATTTCTGCGGCCATTAAAGGACTGTTTATCTAAAAATCATCCGGCGGAAGCTCATAGAAATTGGGACCTAACTGAAATCGGTGCGGCTTTCTTTGTTCTCTGCGCCACCAACGCTCGAATTCCGGGTCATAACCCGTACACATACATTCGGTGTATTCTCGTTGAAGACGTTTTCGGCGGAGCTCACGGATGTTGAGCATGCGGCGGTATGCGGTGTTGTTGCGCAGCGTCCTGAGAAGGTTCTGCCACTCGCTTCTCTTATTTATCTTCTTCATGACTCAACTCCTTTCTTATTATGTCCTACCTTTACTTATATAACGATACGCATTTTCATATTGTTGTGAACGATTTTGGAATAAATTACGCATAATATTTGCATATATCAAAAAAAAAATATAAATTTGTAGCCAGAAACTAAAACATCACCAAATTATTCCAAATACAACCTATATGGAACTACCTTTTGCAGAATCATGGAAGATAAAGATGGTGGAACCCATCAGGAAAAGCACCCGCGAAGAGCGTGAGAAATGGCTTAAGGATGCCGACTACAATGTATTCATGCTCAAGAGCGATTACGTATACATCGACTGCCTTACCGACTCAGGCACAGGCGCGATGAGCGACCGCCAGTGGGCGGCTATGATGACCGGCGACGAGTCTTACGCCGGAGCAAGAAGCTTCTATGAGCTCAAGGACACTATCAAACGCATCACAGGGTTCGACTACGTTCTACCAACCCATCAGGGTCGTGCCGCAGAAAACGTCCTCTTCTCGCACCTTGTGAAGGAGGGAGACTATGTCCCGGGTAACTCGCATTTCGACACTACCAAAGGACATATCGAATCCCGCAAGGCATTTGCTGTAGACTGTACGGTAGATGAAGCCAAGAACACTCAGCTTGAAGTTCCCTTCAAAGGAAATGTCGACCTTAAGAAACTTGAGGCAGAGCTTGAGCGCCACAACGAAAAAATACCTTTTATAATAGTCACCATCACCAACAACACAGCAGGGGGACAGCCCGTATCTATGGAAAACCTGCGTGGCGTCAGGAAACTTGCGGATAAATACGGGAAACTCGTATTTTTCGACAGCGCGCGCTTTGCCGAGAACGCCTATTTCATTAAGGTTCGTGAGCCTGAATTCAAAGACAAGACCATCAAGGAGATCTGCCGCGAGATGTTCTCATATGCCGACGGCATGACCATGTCTTCGAAGAAAGACGGCCTCGTGAACATGGGCGGCTTTATCGCCACCAACCGGGAGGATATATATGAAGGAGCAAAGCGTTTCCTCATACCTTTCGAAGGATTCCTTACCTATGGAGGAATGAATGGCCGCGATATGGCGGCGCTTGCTGTGGGACTTGACGAAAACACGGAGTTCGACATGCTGCAGACACGCATCAAGCAGGTGGAATACCTCGCCTCAAAGCTTGACGAGTACGGCATACCCTACCAGCGCCCTGTAGGCGGACACGCCATCTTTATCGACGCCGATAAAGTACTTGATCAGGTACCTAAGGAAGAATTTCCCGCCGAGCGTCTTTCCATCGAGCTTTATCTCGAAGCCGGCGTGAGAGGATGCGAGATCGGCTACATGCTTGCCGACCGTGATCCCGTGACGAGGGAAAACAGATTTGACGGCAATGACTTCCTGCGTCTGTGCATCTGCCGCCGCACATATACGGACAACCATATGAACGTCATCGCCGCCGCCCTCAAGAATGTCTACGACCGCAGGCATGAGATCAAGAGAGGCGTCAAGATCAGATGGGAAACCGAATTGATGCGTCATTTTACCGTAAAACTTGATCTGCTGGACTAAAAAAACACAATTTTAATGATGATTGATAAAAAAATCATTAAAAAAGTTGCGTAATCCACAAGAAAGTTGTACCTTTGCATTCGCTTGCGGAATTTCTGTTCTGCCGGACAGGGATTGAGCAAGCGAATAACAATCTCAATATCAATAAACCGGCAAGTTTTATGGCAACAAAAATCAGATTGCAGCGTCATGGCCGTAAAGGCTA
>JAIDSM010000164.1:6455-8812 GCA_029061225.1 Muribaculaceae bacterium | reverse complement strand
GCCTCCCCATGGCGCGACCTGCAGATGCGCCTCGGTCGCCTGACTCGTCCGGACGGCTCACGCAAAGATGACAAACAGCGTAAGTTCGCCATACTGACACGTTTCCCGGGTGTCGACTCACTGTACTATCCGATTCCCCATTACGCTTCCTTGTTCAAAGGCGCGTGGTTCAACATAAAGCGTCTAATCGGTCAGGCGAAGATGGCGAAGCTCAAGAATGCAGCCCCGATAAAGTACGTCATCGAGGTATCGAAGACGTACTGGGACAATCAGTTCCTACGCAATAAGATTGTCAAATTAGAGGATCAGCGCAAATTCGTCAACGAAAAGAAACAGGAGATGCTGGAGTTCTTGACCGATGTCGAGAACTCAGGGAATGTGCTTTTTACCGAGAAGTCGCTGTCCATTGACGGAAAATCCGAGAATCCGGAGGTGACGGTCAACCGCATTGACTCCGCCACAAAGGAGGGAGGCGATTGGGAGTCCGATATCGCTGAAGCTGTCAACATGATCTGCTTCGTGATGCGAGTCCACTCCAATCTTGTCGGTTCTGTGCCGGGAAAGGCTCAGACCAACAATTCCGGATCTGACAAACGCGAACTCTACACCATCGCACAGGCGCTTCAAAAACCCTATCACGACCTCCTTTTCCGCGTCCACGAGATAATCATCCGCTTCAACGGCTGGAAGGGCGTACACCCCGACTGCCCATTCATACAGTTGACCACTCTCGACGAACACGCAGACGCCAAGGAAGTCACAACCAATCCAAATCTTAAGACTCAAGACTGAAGACTCAAGACTTACAACCATGAACATAGAACTTACCGAAGAACTAATCCAATCGGTCCTCCCGAACACTCTCATTACCGTCGACGAAGAAACCCCTCTGTCGGCCCGTATCGAGCCATACGTCAAGGACTCCGTCCGCTGGCTGGAGTCGCTTGTCATTGGCGACGTGCAGCTTCCTCCGGAGCTGGAGGAGATGGCAGTCCGCACCGTAATACTCCGCGCCGTGATCCATGCGGTTCCGGCTCTTGATCTTGTAGTCACTCCCACCGGCTTCGGGGTCGTGTCTGCAGACGGTCTCGTCCCCGCATCCAAGGAGCGTATCGAACGGCTTATATCCACTCTGTCTCGCTATCTCGACAGTACAATCCTGATACTGCAGACGAAATGTGTCCATTGCCCGAAATGGCAGGAATCCCCTCGAGGAAAGTGGTATTGTTCCACTTTTTATCCTTACCTTGGTGATGCATCATCTTTGACCAAGGAAGGTCAGGATCTGTTCCAGGTCTACTAGACAGCCCGCGGAATTGCCGAGCAGTTTGAAAATAAATTGGCCGAAGAATATCTCGGATATGACCTGATGGCTTTCCTGAAATCGGAGTATTACGGCAACTCTGATAAATCCTTCAATGTGCTGAGTCTCCTGCACGATGGAATATGCCGCTACGTGGCACAGAATATCAAGTCCCGTAATTCAGGATGCCCCAACCCTCACGTCCCATGGCATTTCGCCGAGTCAGTCCTGCGCCTCGTTCGTCAGGATAAAAAGCTGCACAAGATCTGGAAGGATACCATGGAAAAAAAATTTGAGGTCGAACCATTTCAAAACACCCGCAAGGGGGCATTCTTCTTCTGACCATGGACACGATTAATCTCACTGTACCCACATCCTGGTCAGAACTGACTCAGGAGCAGCTCCGCCAGATCTACATCCTCATGGCGCGCTACGGAAACGCTCAGGAGACTTGGATAAAAGTGGCTGCTTCATCCGTCTTCCGATGGAACGGCCTCAGGATTGTCTCACCTTACGGGAGCAACTGGCTTATCCGGGTCGACAATCAGGAGTTCGTCATGGCTACGCCGGAATTCGCCCAGGTGTGCCGCACTCTTGAATGGCTCAAGGAAATCCCTGCAGATCCTGTCAGGCTCGATGTGATAGACGGAGCCAAGGCTATGCCTCCGGATCCGACTTATGACCTCTCGCTCGAGCAATGGCTGGCTTGCGAGAATCTGTATCAGGGATATCAGTACACTCAGGACCCCACGCATCTCCACTCCATGGCGGCCATGTTATACCGCAAGGAGGATATCTGTCTCACTCCATCGGAGGAAATCAGCATCTTCTATTGGTGGTCCTCGGTCAAACAGATGGTGTCGGCTATGTTCCCGCACTTTTTCAAACCGGCTCCGGTCAAAGCTGACGATATCCCCGATGCTGACACAGTGCGCCGTTCCGTCGACGCCCAGATCCGCGCCCTTACCAAAGGTGATATCTCCAAGGAGGAGCAGATCCTGTCAATGGCTGCCATCCGCGCTCTGACCGAACTCGACGCTCAGGCCCGCGAATA
>JAIDSM010000164.1:4392-6355 GCA_029061225.1 Muribaculaceae bacterium | reverse complement strand
TGACGAATGGATAACAGAGCCGTTGACCCCGTAGAAGAACGTCGGGAATGGGTCGAAGGCTGGAACGAGACCATGGTCGATATCTGGCAGGGGCGCATCTATAAGCTCAAGGTCAAGGATACCGGCAACCTTTACCGTTCGCCGATAGCCCTGAACATCAAGACGGATGCCGACGGCCGTTTCCTCGAGTTTTCCCTGTCTCATTCTTTCCTTGAGTACGGCCTTTGGCAGGACATGGGTACCGGACGCAACACCGCCATCGGCAATACCCACAAAAAGGATCAGGACGGCTGGACCAACAAGCGCGAGCCCCGCCGCTGGTTCTCCACAAAGTACTACCGGTCATCAATGCGCCTGAAGGAATTTCTTGCGGAATCCATCGGCAAGGAGTTCGTCGGTATCTTCGGCAAGCTCGAGGCCGAAGACTACCGCAGCCAGACTGAATACTACCGTCAAAATGGTCTATCCTGATTTCCGTCTTTTATCCGATTGAAGATTCCCCCTATCTTTGCCACGTCTTCAGTTCCTAAGACTCAAGACTGATGACTTAAGGCTCAAAAAACTCTCTCTCCTCTTATGCGCGATTTCCGAAATATCCTCAAAAAAATATCTGACCTCAAGGCGAAAGTCCTGAAGGACTCTATATCCCCGCATTACCTCGGTTCTATACTCGAGGAAATGTTGGAATATACCTGGTGGTCCGATTCTCCCGGAAATTTTGAGCTGGAGTCGCTTAAACTCAACTCCTCCCTGCAGGTGCCGGAACTGGTCATTGACCGCGTTACCGCTCTTGACGCTGACTGGCTCATCACGGAGTCGGACATAATCACGGATGTTACTGACAATGGCGATGGCACCTACACCCTAAGCCTTATGGAGCGTTACCCGGGATATGTTACGGCTCAGATAGAGCATAACATCCTCAAGGGATATTTCCAGAATATCGTTCCCGGACTCGAGCCTGACGATGACGGCTCGCTCTCCAAGGAAAACGCGGATGTCCACAATTGCTGGATGAACGTAATCAGCGTCGATCCTTCCTCCAACCAGATCGTGGTATCCCTATATCCCGACTCCGATACTCCGGCAGGAACGAATTTCCTTCCTGTCGTCGGAATGAAATTCGCCCAGTGGGGGAATTCAGGAGATTCAGACAATCCTCGCTATTCAAGGCGCCAGAACGTCATACAGCTCTCAAGCTATGATGGCCGCATCACCAAGTGGTTTCACGTCACAAAACCGATCATCGAGGATACGCACATCGCTGCTACATTCGGTACTCTTCCGGAGTTCCTCGCGGATCTCGATCCGCGCATAAAACCCGGCGATGACGGTATCATGGCCGACACTGTGGTCGCACGCCGTATCATTACACTTGATAGCATCGGCCGTCCTGTCGTCACTGTCGTCGACCGTGGCCCATGGAAACTCGGCGAGAGGTTTTATGATGGCTCTGAGCCCAACGACAACGGCGTTTACGAGCGCAGCCTGACATACGACCACGGCCATGGATGGCTCAACAACTCGGGAGGCATCGCTACAGCTGACAACCGTCCCAACTGGAGAACCACCTATTGGACACACACCATCGGCGACACCCGCCTCAGTCTCGACTTCCGCGAGATCGACAGTGTGGTTGACATCGACAAGCCGGAGTGCCCCCTAAGTCTCGAGGCCTGGTATATGGGGGAGGATGTCACGGACTCACAGGCTATCTACTATGACTGGACCCGTGAGAGCGTCCGCAACGGTGCTCAGGACACGGCCTCGGACACCCTCTGGAACGAGGCTCATAAAAATGCCGGACCGTCCCTCCTGCTCGATGCCGACGACCTCAATTTCCAGTTCGGTGCAGCTCCGGAGAAACTGACCATTACAGTCACTGCAACCCTGCATGATCCAAATAATCCTAACTTGCAGCCTCAGTCTGCACAATACTACATGATCTGATGATTCGCAAAGG
>JAIDSM010000164.1:0-4292 GCA_029061225.1 Muribaculaceae bacterium | reverse complement strand
CGGAAGCGCCACTTATGGTAAAATCACCATTAAGGAAAACGTGGCTCCCGGGAATCCGGTAACCTATGTCTTCGTGGCCACTCTCAATCCGGCAAACGGAGAGGCGGTGTCTGTTACCGCACGCTGGCAAGCCCGGACAAGAGCAGTGGAACGTCTTCCTGTATTCTCGCTCGATAATGCCCGTGAGGTGCTGTACAATCCATGGGAAGACGCTGATGATTTCACAATCAATCCGGTCCTGAAGCCCAGCATTCCCGGAGCGGTATTCGCATGGGAAAGCCTTCATGACTCGACATGGGGTCCGCTCGGATCCACTTTGCTCGACTGGGCTGTAGACAAGGTCGGGAACGGCATAAAAATCAAGCGGAGCGTGATGCAGGACCGTCTCGACCTAAGGTGCACAGTACAGTATTCCTTAGGTGGTAAAACTCACTCCGAGACACTTACTATGACTATGAGCCGACGTCTGCCAAGATACTGGGAGGACTTCATCGGAGTGGGCGATATACTCCCCAATACAACTTCCATTTCTCCGCGTGCCGTCATCGAGACAGCCAAGGGCGTCCTCGATGATCCTAAAGGTGAGCTCGACATCCGATGGTATAATTCGGCCGATTCAGTGGTAGGCTCTGGCATGCAACCTGTTATACCGGTATCCTCCCTCGGATCCACTATGGAAATCGGCCTGGACGTGCAGGATACCGGTGGGTGGAAAGCCCTCGTGGATGATGACGGGGCATTCCTTGTCGATGATGACGGCTCCATGATTATCGTCAAATAACCCTCAACTCTCAACACTTAATTCAAACTCTCTCCTATGCTCTACTACAAGATTCCTCCGACATACGTGGCAATGTTTGGCCTGGCCAATACTATGACGCGTTTCCCTGACGGAAACTATTTCGTGCCCCGTGCTGTGATGGCGCGCATCAACCCTGATATCGACAAGGCTCTCGAGATGAGCGGCGGCATTGCCCTCACTCTCGATGAGGCCCGCGACGAACAAATCGGCATCGCATTCCATCCTCTTCCCGGCGACTCCGCCGACAAAGAAGCCGATACTGATGAAGCCATGCCTCAGGAGGGGGCTCCTGAATGAGCGAGAAGGCATCAGCATCAAGGCGTATCCACTTCACCTCTAAGGGAGGTGGATACTCCGCTATATGGATGGGCTCCCGAGGTGATCTATATCAGGAATACGAGACTGTCGGCAGCACTACGAAATACTATCCGGACTTCGCGGCAAATCCGATAATAATGACGCTTACCGTGACATCTGCCCGCACCAACGGCGTGGTTACTCCTTCTTCGGTTACGTATTATGCCAACGGCACCAAACTCACCTTCAACGGACTCACTTGCACAAATACCGGATGGGGAGGCGTGTTTGCTCTCACTGCGTCAGGCGACCTCAAGATCATCGGAAACCTCGGAGCCGTAATGATGGGTAATTTCCTACTGCAGGCTGATGTTTCCGTCTCTGCTGCCGGTGGCGCGGATGTAATCCATGTGAGCGCACCTGTCGTGCTGTCACCCTACAACGGAGCTGACTATGCCCGCATTACCATACTCTCACCGGACGGCAAGAACTTCACTATATCTGAAAAAGGTGGTTCCTGTCAGCTTAAGGCGCTCACTACCAAAGGTGGCACAGAGGTAACTACTGGTCTTTCCTACGAGTGGTATAAGGTCGTCAACGGAGTTTTCACCAAAATATCCGGTGCAACCTCCCAGATCCTGACCGTGCAGGAGAAGGATGTCGACACCTACGGCATGTACAAGGTCATCGTCAAGGAAAACGGTGTCGAGCTCGGACACGATGTGCAGCAGGTTCTCGACGCTTCCGACCCTTATGATATACTGATCAGCTCGAAGATATACAACGGAGCCGGCAGCGCGGTCTCCACCAACGATCTCGAACTCAATGACGAGATGCCACAATCTGCCTATCTGCTCTTCACATGCAGTTTTGTGAAGCGTGGACAGACTGCCGCTGTCGCCGGAACTGCTACTTATACATTTACCCTCGTGGCCGGAAACGGTGCTCAGATCCTCACTCTGCAGCCACTCACCGGAGCTGCCAACCAATGTAAAGTCACTGTTGCAGATCTGCTCCAGTGGGGAATCGGAGACTATGAGCTTATCGTTGACGGTGTTCTTAACTAAATTCGTTCATTTCGTTATGTCTGTAAAATGCAAGGCTTCAAGAAAAATACGGTTCGCCCATATTCCAGCAGACGGGAATCCCGGTCTGACAATCATGGTCACGCCGTCAACGTTGACTTACAACACATCGAAAAGTGTACCGCTCAGAGAAGTTCAGATTGACGTGTTCCAGGGTGATAGAAAGCTTAGTGTGAATGATTTCTCCTGCTCTGCACTTGCCGCTACTCGTACTATTACCAAAGGCCTGACCTGGTCATACAGTAAGCTGTCCGATTCCTTCAAATACCGTCTTGCCTACGAGGCAGGAAACGATATAAACATATCGATACCGTTCACTGTCACAGTGAATGGTGTGGAGTATCCGCACTTGATTGGCGTACAGACTGTAAAGAACGGAATCAACGGCACCGGATCCGACGGAAGGAACGGTGTGTGGGTCCCTCCGATGATGCTCTGGTCCGATTATCCTGATGACTATGTATTTCAAGCTGGAGATCCGGCGAGCGGTGATGTTCGTCTCGATATGGTTCTCGTAAAGGCAGCCAATGGTAATCTTATTCCCTATTACTGTCTCGAGACTCACGTCAAAGGTGATTCTCCTTATTCTCCGGAGACGGATACTGAGTTCTGGGCTCCCGCTGACGCAGGTGTGTACAAATGTCTTGCCACAGAACTTCTTGCAGCTCAGAACGCCCGCATCGACTTTATGAGCGGCCAGGCCATCCGTGTTGGCAACGGTGCCGAGATGTGTGGCTACTTCGGAGCTCCTACGGATACAGGCGCGGTCTTTTACACAGGCGCCAATAACGTCGCTCAGGCTACTTTCGTCGTCTACAAGGACGGACTAATCGTGGCGAAAAGCGCAGATATCGAGGGACGGATTTCCGCTTCAACACTTGACCTCAAGGTCTCTACCGCGGCAGCCGGAGCGATACCCAACGGTTCGCTGTGCTTCGATGTAAGTTCAGTGAAGTTGCCGGCCCTCGCTTCTGGATATGTCAGGTCGATAAGGATATATAACCCGCTTAGGACAAGGACCGCTCCTGAGGACTTGACGCTGATCCCGGAAAACTCTACGGTCAAGATATCCACTTCTCTGGCTTTCGATATTGCCACTTCTGACAACAAAACATTGGCTGAATATGGGAAAAACGGGGATGTATATCTCGAGCTGCTCGGTATCAACATCAACAACGTGACTACATGGACAGTCAATGTACTCGCGTCTTCAAACTGATTTCTTTTAACCAACAAATACTTTTTTATGAAACATCTATCTATTTCCGGGAAGGAGGTGCGCCATGTCTGAAACGAAGAAGGTCAAGGACGGCGCGGTTTCCACGCTCGCAGAAGCCGATGTGGTTATGTGTGCGGTCAATGGTGTATACCATCCGATTTCATTCGCCAATCTGATGGCTGCAATCAAAGGGAACATTCAGATTGGAGGGAGAAATCTTTTGCTGTCTGATTTGAGTGGTGCCGGTGGTGGAGCGTCGGTAGTCAATGGCAAGATTGTATTGTCGAATGATAGGGACTCATATTTTTACGTAAAACTCTCTCCTACTGCAAACCTAAAGGTCGGAGAGACGTATACTGTGAGTTTCGATTGCGAGGGCATGAAGGATGGTAACGCCTGGTACATGGAAGGTGTTGCCAATGCATCAGTATTCGTTATCAAGATGAAGAACGGAAGGAATAAGGCTTCATTTGTCATGAATGAGAGGCAACTTTCCTCAAAGGCAGGTTACTTTATGTTTGATGATGGTTCCCGAAGTTTCCCCAACGGTTTTTCTGCCGTGACCCTATCCAACTTTAAACTCGAGCGCGGCAATATGGCAACTGACTACACACCGGCACCCGAGGACATTGCTTCCGGTTTATGGGGGGGGGTAATTGGCTTATTACCAATTACTTACAATTTGACAGAGGAAGGAGGTGCGCATGAGCACGGTGAAGAAGCTTGCGGACAAGCTGAAATCGGCTCCGACGGCCACCTCTCTTTCGGGACTCTCGACTCTGCTTGTGAACTTATCGGGAGAGTTTGTGAAGACGGGGACGATCCTGCTTCAGGACAAAGTTGTATATCCGTTGAATCTGGACGAGATGGAACCCTGGAGAATATTTGT
>JAIDSM010000163.1 GCA_029061225.1 Muribaculaceae bacterium | reverse complement strand
TGACTGCTACCATATGCAAAGATAGTAATAATCCTAATATTTTCCCTTTTTTACTGTCTACTTTTTATGGTGCAACATTTGTACTGCCCCACGAAAAGTAGACACAAAAAATGTACTGCCCCACGAAAAGTAGTTGTACCAGCGCACAATCGGGATATCGGTGGTATTTGGTATAATCAAGACTCTATCACGAAGCGCCTCTCCAAGGCTACTGTGCTTTTGTCAGTTTTCTCCAGACTAAAGTCTGGGGTTTTGACATAATAACAGCTATCCGAGCTGAGTTATAACGTCTTTCTACAATGCGGAGAGCTCGGCATCAATATTTGCATTTTTAACTTTTTTTTCTATCTTTGCAAATCTAAAATCAAATTTTATATTTGCAAAACAATGATTGAACGCTCTTTGGCCTCTAAGTGGGGAGTCATCCTTTAAGACTTCTTTCGGAAATAAAAGAAAAACCGCATAATCTTTTGTAATGTCGCTAACGCAGTGTGAGGGTGGAGCCTGATGTCAGGGCCGCATGGGGAAGGCGGTAGCCGTCGATAGGCCGGCCATTCAGCAGCGGAGAGCTTTCGGAGGAGGATTTCTCTATAGTAAAGGAGTTGTCCGGTGAGGTATGGATCGTCACCCTGTCGAAGAGAGGGGTGCCGAGCCAGTATTCGGGAAGACCGGGACACACGGGATAGAACCCCATCGCGGAGAAGACATACCAGGCCGACATCTGGCCTGCATCGTCATTGCCCGAGAGGCCACCGGGAATATCCTTGTATTCAGTATCCATTATATGGCGGATCCATTTCGCAGCCTTGTCGGGACGGCCGACGGCATCATACAGATACACTATCTGATGGCATGGCTCGTTTCCATGCCAGTAACGTTTCAGCTCAAAGAGAGAATCAAGTTTGGCCTCCACTATTTCCTTTCCTCCGAGAATCTCTATCAGACCTTCCGGATCATGCGGCACATACCAAGTGTAGTGGCACGGCGCTCCTTCCGTTATGAACGGATTGAAAGTAAAGGGATTTATGCTGTCGGCCCAGGTGCCGTCGGCATGGCGGCCGTTGGCGTATCCGAGCTTAGGGTCTATCACGTGACGATAGTTTTGAGAACGTTTTTCAAGAATGGCCGCATCTTCTTCATGTCCGAGCTGACGCGCGAGACGCGAAAGAGCGAAGTCATCGAAGGCATATTCGAGAGTACGCGATGTCTGTTCCTTCTTATGGAAGGCATCCTCTACCCCATCCTCCAAAGGCACATAACCGTATTTCATATAAGACTCAAGGGCACGGCGCCCCTTGCCATCGACATATTCCTGACGGGTAGCCGGAGACTCAAACGCATTCTTCCTAAGATAGGCGTAGGCCTCCTCCATAGGGAAATCCGTCACTCCCTTGGCTGCCGCATCGGCTATCGCAGCCGAGCAATGGTCGCCTATCATCGCGGCGGTATAGCTCCCCCAGCATGGAAAGATCGGCATCCATCCACCTTGACGAGCCTTCAACACGAGCGAATACATCATATCCGCACTCCGTTTGGGATCAAGAATGGTTATGAGGGGATGCTCCGCACGATAAGTGTCCCACATCGAATAGTCATCGTAATAATCGCGTCCCGGCTCCATCTTCAGGATCTCAGCCGGACGCCCGGCTGATCCGGCAAACGACACATAGCTTCCATCCACGTCACTAACGACCCGCGGAAGAAGCGAGGCCCGGTAGAGAGATCCATAGAATTTTCCCTTGTCCTCGTCAGATCCTCCTTCCACTTCAATCTTGCCGAGATGAGAATCCCATATTTCAGCGCATTTATCACGCACTCCCTGAAAATCCAAATCTCGTAGTTCTGTCTCAAGATTAAGCCGTGCGCCATCAAGCGACGTGAAACTGTTTCCGACCTTCACAGTCACGGGAACATCCTTCTTACGCTTGAACGATACATATCCTCCTATGCCCGGAGCACCTTCAGCCTTGGAAGAACCTTCATATACCTCATCTCCCCTGCAGACACCGGATGACACCACATCAAGATCTTCCGGATAGCTTACTACAAACCAACCGGAGAAACCCGCAGGCTCGCCCCAGCCCTGATATATACGATGGACAGGATTGCACCCTCTGATCTCACGCCTGACGGTATCCACCTCTATCCAACCGGCTCCCTCGTCGGTGTTAGGATTTACCACAAGGTGTCCTATGCCGTCCGTATCATATGTGAAGCGAAATATTCCGGCACGGGAAAGTCCCGTCATCTCAGCTTTCAGTCCTTCGTCGGGAAGAACTACCGAATAATAGTCGGGCCGTGCCGTCTCCGACTCCCTGTCGAGACGTGATGCGCGGGAAAGCGGCGAAGTGCGTAGATCGCCTCCTAATGCAGCTATGGAGACGCTGCCATAGTCTTGCGTGCAGCCCCCGGAAATCCAATGGCTCGCGCGAAAACCCTGCAGGTCGGTGTCGGCATAGTAATAAGGCGCTATGCATTTCTCCTCCGTATCGCGTGTCTGCGGAGTCCAGAGCGTCATGCCGTGGGGCACGCAGACGGCAGGCACTGTCTGACCGTGCTCCTCGGAGCCCTTACCGAAGAGTCCGGCCGTCATCGTAGTGGCTTCGGCTGTGCCGACGCGTGTGTCAACGAAATTTACAAGGGATAGGATCAATAAGAGGCAAGAAGTCATATGTCGGGTCTTTAAGGTCTTTAACGTCCTTAAGGTCTTTAAGGTCCTTAAGGACGTTATGGCAGAAAGGATTATTTTCCGGTCAGGAGGGACTTTAGATCGTGGAGTACGGTCAGTGACTGCAGCGGAGTAAGGTTGTCTATGTCAAGGGTCAGGATACGGTCGCGTATCTGGCTAAGCATAGGATCGTCGAGCTGGAAGAAACTTAGCTGATATCCGTCGCGCTGACCCGCTATCTCACCGAGCTTTCCCTTTGCCACACTGTCGACACCCTTATTGTCGGCATTACGCGCGGCAGATTCAAGACGCTCCAGCACCTGGTCGGCTCGCTTGACAATCGATGGGGGCATACCCGCAAGTTTGGCGACATGGATACCGAAAGAATGTTCCGATCCTCCATTCACGAGCTTACGCAGGAATACAACCTTACCCTTTATCTCCTTCACCGACACGCTCCAGTTGTGGATGCGCTTGAACGACTTCTCCATCTCGTTGAGTTCATGATAGTGGGTGGCGAAGAGGGTCTTGGGCGCAAAGCGTCCGTTCTCATGTATATGCTCCACAATCGACCATGCGATTGAGATGCCGTCGTAGGTCGACGTGCCGCGTCCGAGCTCGTCGAAGAGTATCAGCGACCGTCCGCTCATGTTGTTGAGGATGGAAGCCGCCTCGCTCATCTCCACCATGAAGGTGGACTCTCCCGAAGCGATATTGTCGCTCGCTCCCACACGGGTGAAAATCTTGTCGACTATGCCAATCTTAGCGGATTCGGCAGGTACGAACGACCCCATCTGCGCCATGATCACGATAAGGGCGGTCTGACGAAGAAGCGCCGACTTACCGCTCATGTTTGGTCCGGTGATCATCAGTATCTGATTTTTATCGCAATCGAGACGCACCGTATTGGATATGTAGGGTTCACCCGGGGGAAGACGCTTCTCTATGACGGGATGGCGTCCTTCTATGATCTCGAGAGCCGTGGAGTCATCCACCACCGGCCGCACATAGCCGTTGGCCGCGGCGGCATCCGCCATACTGAGAATGAAGTCGATCTCCGCCGCCGCATTGGCGCTTTTCTGCATCGGAGCGCAGGCCTGCGCGAGATGGTCGAGGAGGCGGGCGTAGATCTCCCCTTCTATCTGCGATATACGGTCGGAGGCCGTTAGTATCTTCTGCTCGAAATCCTTCAGTTCCTCGGTGATGTAGCGCTCCGCATTGACGAGGGTCTGCTTCCTTATCCACTCGGAAGGAACCTTGTCCTTATGCGTGTTACGCACCTCAATATAGTAGCCGAAAACATTGTTGTAGCTTATCTTGAGCGATGTGATACCGGTACGCTCTATCTCACGGGCACAGATGGCATCAAGCGCGGCCCGCGCGTTCTTATGCAGTCCGCGGTATTCATCAAGTTCTTTCGACACGCCATCGGCTATGGATCCTCCCTTGTTGAAGACTGCGGGTGCATCAGGAGCGATAGTGGCCCTGATGAGTCCGATATATTGATCAAGCGGCTGCATCTGCTCCGCAATCTTCATCATCTCGGGAGAGTCAGAACCGGCAAGCGACTTCTTAAGGCGCATGCATCCCTCCATCGAAGCGGCGAGCGACAGCAGATCGCGCGGCTGCGCGCGGCGGTTGGAAGTCTTGCCTATCATGCGCTGCATATCGCCTATAACCTGCAGGCAGGTGCGTGTATAGTCGCGGCGGTCGGTGTCGCGGAAGAAGAAATCCACCATCGCATGCCTCTTGTTGATATCGTCCACGTCAAGGAGCGGGAATGCAAGGTTGGTGGCAAGCAGACGCGCTCCCATAGGAGTCACCGTATGATTGAGCACATTGAAGAGAGTGATGCCTTTCACCCCGGAAGCGGATGTAGTAAGCTCGAGATTGCGCAAGGTGAAGGGATCCATGCGCAGGAAACGCTCGCTGTCGATGCGCGAAAGCACCGTGATATGCGATGTATTGTTATGGCCGGTGATATCGAGATAGTAGAGAAGGCTTCCGGCGGCTATGAGGGCGAGCGGCATATCATCTATGCCGAAACCTTTGAGCGTAGCAGTCTGGAACTGCTTGAGCAGACGTTCGCGGGCCGAGTCTTCCGTATATACCCAGTCTTCCATGTCAAATACAGGACACTTCCAGGAAATGAGTTCCGAGCAAAGCTCGCGCGTGCCGTTCATGCGGAGAAGTTCCTTCGGAGCGAAGGCTGAAAGGAGTTTGTCTATTTCCTCGGGCGATGTCTCGGCGGCAAGAAACTCACCGGTAGTGATGTCGAGGAAAGCTATTCCTGCCCTTACGGGCTTTCCCTTGCCGGTGCGCTGGAAATGCACGCCTGCAAGGAAATTCTTTTCAGTTCCGTCCATCGAGGCGTCGTTGGTGTTTACACCGGGAGTGACGAGTTCGGTGATGCCACGTTTCACGAGTTTCTTGGTCAGCTTGGGATCCTCAAGCTGCTCGCATATGGCCACACGTTTTCCGGCCCTCACGAGTTTCGGGAGGTATGTGTCGAGGGCATGGTGCGGAAATCCTGCGAGTTCCACCGACTGGGCGGAACCATTGGCGCGGCGTGTAAGTGTGATGCCGAGTATGGAGCTTGCCTCGATGGCATCGTCGGAGAAAGTCTCGTAAAAGTCACCCACACGGAAGAGCAGTATTGCATCGGGATGCTTCTTCTTCATCTCGAAATATTGCTTCATCAGTGGAGTCTCTACTATCTTTGCCATTGTTTTTAAGTCTTCAGTCTTTAGTCTTCAGTCTTCAGAAGGAGCCGAGCCAAAGGCTCTGACACCGAAACAAACCGTGACTTAGAAAATAATTCTCAATTCAGAATTCTCAATTATTTAAGTGGGAAAAGGGAGAGCATCCAGGTGGACATGGCCACATAGATGAGAAGTCCGACTACGTCGTTCATGATCTGTATGAAGGGACCGGTGGCGAGAGCCGGGTTGATCTTCATCTTCTCGAGGGTAAGGGGCACGAAGGTGCCGAAGACCGTTGCAAAGATCACCACGCAGAAGAGCGAAGCCGCGACGGCAAACGAGACAGCATACATATGCGGTTGTGTAAACAGCACATATACCAGCACCACTCCGCTTATCACCACGGCGTTGAGCAGCGCCACCATCACCTCCCGTCCTATCTGTTTCCAGGCGTCCTTTATCTCAAGGCGTCCGTTGGCAAGACCCTGCACCACGATAGCGGAAGCCTGAACTCCGACATTACCGCCTGTGCCTCCGATTAGGGGAATGAAGATGGCCAGAGCTGTGACGGCCGCTATCTGCGCCTCAAAACCTGTAAGGATGACAGAGTTTATGATACCTCCTATTATACCGATCAGAAGCCATGGGATTCGTGCCTTTGTCTGGGCGAATACGGAGTCGTCGACATCCACGTCGGAGGAGATACCGGACGCCAACTGATAGTCACGTTCCGACTGCTCGCGCACCTCGTCCATGATGTCGTCGACAGTGATCTGACCGGCAAGCCGTCCTATGGAGTCGACTACGGGCATCGCCACAAGGTCATATTTCTCGAAGTCGATAGCCACCTCGTCGATTGGAGTGTCAGTGTGCACCTTTACAGGATCGGACTGCATGACATGCTTTATCTTCGACACCGACGGGTCGGTGATCATCTTCTTCAATGGAAGGATACCTTTCAGACGATTGTCGTCGTCAACCACATAGACGTAGTATATCTCGTCAAGATCGGCAGCCTGCCGACGCATCTCCTTAAGGCACTCCGGCATCGACCAGTTTTCATTTACCGCTATATACTCTGTGCCCATAAGGCCGCCGGCGGTGTCCTCATCATACTGAAGAAGGTCGACGATATCTCCCGCCTGCTCCATGTCGTCTATATGCTGGATGACCTCCTCACGGTCTTCCTCATCGAGTTCCTGGATAAGGTCTACGGCGTCGTCGGTGTCGAGCTCATCGATAAACTCACCGATCTGCTCAGGCTCCATATGCTCGATGAGTTTCTTACGGTCTTCTTCGTCGAGCTCCATGAGCACGTCGGCCTTCTTCTCCTTATCGTCTATAAGGTTGAAGAGCCATTCAGCCTCTCTTATATTGAGCTTTCGCAGGAGCTCCGCGATGTCGGCGGGATGTAGGTCAGCTATCTCATGGCGAAGGCCGGCGGCGTCCTCGCTGTCGACCATATTTTCTATTCTTTCGATGTCTTCTTCAGTGAAATCCTTCATAGAGGACAAAGATAATCAAAAATTTTCAATAATGAAAATTTTTATGAATCGAGACTTGCTTTAGCTTGGGAGAAGCCAATTGAGAATTTATGATTTTTTTCTGATTTTATCATAAAAAAATCCTTGAGGTCTTTCAAGATCTCAAGGACTTTCCTAATTTATCATTGATAACTTATCATTAATCATTAGATGGGTCACCAGGGGGAGCGGCCGTAGTATTTGTAGACGTATGTCTGCAGGCCGTAATTGTTGCGCCACTGCATCCATAGGGTGTTGTTGTCGCTAAACCAGTAGTTCATCGTCGAGGGACTGCCGTATTCATAGTCTATGTTGACCTGAAGCGACGATGCGCCGCCAACAGCCCGCTGACACCAGTAGGCGAGCCTTTCAGTCTCCTGATAGCCGTGGTCATAGTAGTAATACATTCCTCTGCCGTCGCCGTTGAAATACATATAGTTGACCTGGTCGCCCCGTACATAGTCGGAATTGACCTGATATAGCTGCCAGCATCCTGTGAGATTCTGGTCGTAGAATGTATTGTCCCAACCGTATGGAGGTTCCGGATCCCAGTAATTGATGTCGCCGCAGGAAGGGAGCGCGAGCAGAAGTATCGCAAACAGGGGAATACAGAGTAGATGTCTTTTCATAATCGATGTGTGTTTAACTGTTTAGGAGGGTTAGAGAGTTTAAATATGTTTATTTTTTTTAACAAGTTTAAGGTCAAAAGGTTTAAGACACAGCCGCATTAACAACTTAAACCCGTTCCACTTCAATGTCGGCGCCGGACACGGACAGAACCGCGAATAGGAGGTAGGAGACAAATCCCCCTATGATGATCTTGATACCATCTTTGTCAGGAACAAAGCTATCAAAGTAAGAAAAACGAAGCTCCCGACATCACGGTCAAGAGCTTTCTTACGTGAAAATAAGATGGTTATTTTGTTCTGCCGGATTGATCTTCCTTAGAAGCACGATACACTCTATTGACTTTATCGTGGCCAAAACGATAGCTTATTCCAAACAGAACATACACGGGATGTGCGTTGAATGAGTGACATGCAGACATCTTTCAAGCTGTCCACACTCTTTATGCCTTGCGATAAGTTTATTCGTCATGATTTAATCTTTTAGATGGGAAAATTACGAAAAGAAGACGACATTTACAAATGAGTTCTACCCAAACATCTGCATAAAATGCAACATTTGGGTAAAACTCATCAATAAAAGCTTAAATGATATGCCTAAAACAATTGATTAAATTCAGACGATTATTGGTTTCTATATAGTAAAATTTACCCTAATGAATAACCCGGCAACTGAAGAAATTATTACCGTCAAAATAGTTAGTATTTTTCGCATGTTATCCATTGTAAACGATACATGTATGTCAGAGTCTCCACAAGCGTCGGCTTTCGTGTCGGTGCCACTTCTGGTTGTATATTATCCAACCGTTATAATAGGCTGACCGAAGAATGAGGACAGCATAGCCAGAGTTGAAAGTGTAAAGTTGTGTTGTCCACTTAGCCATTTGGTTATTTCACATGGCCGCTTGCCGACGGCTCTTGCAAACTCAGCCTTTGACAGACCTTTTTGCGTCATAAGGTCATATATGCGGGTGGATATTGCAAATTCCAAATCCCCCTCTACCTTAATATGGGGAGGTATTGCCCGTACTATGGCATCGTATCTGTCGTATGCTGTTTTCATATATCAAAGGTTTTGTCGGTATCTATTGTGTTCTCGGTAATGGTGATGGTTCCGTCTCGTTCTCCTTGCTTTATAAGTTTGTCAAAATTTTGTAGAGTTACAACATATCCACGTAATTCATCATTTTCATCATAAGTGCGGGTGTTTTTAACCCCACCATTACCAAGTATCAGGATACTGTCGGATAAGCGAAGACAATAAAGGCGAAGTTTCGATTTAATAATCGGAAGTGCCACAACCCTATAGGACATTTTACCTTCCGGACGGAACAATCTCTCAAACGCGCCGAAATTGGCGATTCGATCGATCAAATCAGCGATGCGCATCAAGTCTTCATTAAAGATTGCATCATCCTTGAAGCGGTTGTAGAAACGCTCGTATTCAGCCTCATCTTCAGTCAAAAACTGAATAGTATAGAGGGTACATTTCCTATTATGGTTTAGTCGAATAAGTTCTGCTTCGCTCATGTTCAATATATTTCTTACTTTTATAAACGCAAAGTTACGGAAAATATTTTACTTTTAAGTAAACAAGTGACTATTATTTTTTAATAGACTACTATGGTATTACTAATACCAATTTAATTTTTATCGTATACTGATATCATCTACATCTTGAATGGGTGCTTATTTCAGCCATTCATCAAGTTCTGACAGTGAATGAATATGGTGTGTGGTGAGAACGATGTCACCATTACTGTTGATGATGATATATGAGGGATAGCCCTGAAAATTGAAACGTTGCATCAGGCTTTGGTGCTGATCGAGAGGCAGACGGTAGTGATCGCCGGAAAAGGCCTTGATGCGTTCATTCCATAATGCCTCCGGACTGGTTTCGTCGGCAAGGTAGACGAATGCAACCTCGTCGGTGTAATCACCTTTTTCCTGTTCGTGGTCTGCCATCGCAGCGAGACATGCTCCGCACCATGTGTTCCAAATATCAATGAATATCATCTTTCCCTTGTGCTTCTCTACAAGATTGAGTAGTATCTTGTCGCCATCATCATCGGGTGACATCTGGCTGACATTCGACACCGCTTTTGCAAGCACTCGCTTAAGGACGTTGTTCTGCTCAGTAAGGAATGAAACAGCCACCGGAGAAAAATCTTTTATATCCTCCTCAAACACAGCATCAGGCAACAATGCCCCGTTAGATAATATTCCCGAATAGGTACTGATGATCATATTCTGCCTGATTTCGTCATCATTAATGCCGGTGACATCAGTAAAGCGTTTTATGTTCTCCGCCATATCATGGCGTTTGCTAATCAATGTAAAGTCGGCAGAATGCTTTTTATACAAAGCATTCCAGGC
>JAIDSM010000162.1 GCA_029061225.1 Muribaculaceae bacterium | reverse complement strand
AACTTTACCCTTACTATCAAGAAAATACCCATCAAGGGAACTGTCACTGTAAAGGAAAAGGGAATATTCTCCTTCAATTTCAATGCCGGAGGACTGATCAATCTCGGCAGCATGGATGCATATGTCGAGAAATCTCCAAGCGGTCTCAATGTGATGTTTGACGCTGATAAGATCAAAAAGATCATGTCGTTGGCGGCTTCGCTCAGCGGAAGCAAGATGGTCTCGACCGCCGACCAGCTGCTGAAGCAATACGACGGCATCTGCATCGGATTCAAGATGACAGGCACGCCTGCAGAAGGAACTTCTACAGGCAACTCAGTGACAGACTCCGCCGTAGACGCACTCCGCGGCCTCTTCGGCAAATAATCCCAATTGTTTAGTGTTCAATACTCAATACTCACTGTTTAGTGTTCAATACTCACTGTTTAGTGTTTAATACTCACTGTTTAGTGTTCAATACTCACTGTTTAGTGTTTAATACTTAATACTCAAATAAAGTGTTCTCAGGAATAGTTGAAGAAGCGGCCGAAGTGGTCCGCATTGAGAAAGAAGGCTCCAACATAAATATTACCATGCGCTGCTCATTCGTAGACGAGCTTAAGATAGACCAGTCTGTAGCGCACAACGGAGTATGCCTTACCGTAGTAAGCTTAAACACCGACGGTACGTATACCGTAACTGCCGTCCAGGAAACCCTTGACCGCTCAAATCTCGGCGACCTGAAACCGGGTTCGCTCGTCAACCTCGAACGCTCCATGAAAATGAACGGACGTCTCGACGGCCATATAGTACAAGGACACGTCGACACGACAGCCGTATGCACCGATGTAGAACCTCTGGATGGCAGCTGGTATTATACCTTCCGTTATGATTTCCAGCCGGAAATGGCAGCCCGGGGATATGTGACAGTCGACAAAGGATCGATCACCGTCAACGGAGTGTCTCTGACCGTATGCGATCCGGAAGCCGACAGTTTCCGAGTAGCGATCATACCATACACTCACGACCATACCAACTTCAAGCAGATTGAGGCAGGGACAAAAGTAAACCTTGAGTTTGATATAATCGGGAAATACATCGCCCGCATCTCCGCACTCTCTAATAAAGATTAAATATTAAAGATTAGATATTTAAGACTTTTTCCCATCATGAAAGCAATCGTTCTTCCGCCTGATGCTTCCGGCTCACCCGACCATATGGTGTCGCGACCGAGACGCACGGCCCGTCTCTATACGCTACTCGGAGGAAACGGAAGCGGAAAATCGCTGTTCATGAATGAAATCGCCCGGCTGAACTCCGAAGATGCCTATCTGGTCTCAGCGGTCGCCGGAGGCATGCCCGGAAGAATCACCGGATCCCTTCCGCAACTTATGACCGTGCTTTCTCTCGATGAGGAGAAAGCGCGGTTTCGCGTTCTTAAGGAAATATGGGAACAGACGTTCCCGGGCAACAACATAGACATAGTCAAAGGGAAGGCGAAGATAAGAAACCGTTCGGGTAAGGACTCCATTGGCATCCGCTCCCTCAGTCGAGGAGAGAAGGCGGCCCTATATTATATAGCGGCCACGATTCTCGCTCCCGAGCAGGCACTCATACTCGTCGACTCCCCTACCCTTTTCCTCCACCCGACGGCGGTGGGAGTTCTTTGGGACAGGATAGAACGAGCCCGCGCGGACTGCAGGTTTGTCTATGACACTTACGACGCAAACTTCTCGGCCGGACAGACCAGACGCACCGCCATATGGATAAAGGACTATAATGCCGCCGACCACAGCTGGAGATATCAGGTAATATCCGACGGTGAACTTCCCGATGAAGTCTTCCTGCAGATGATGGGGAGCCGGCGCCCTATTCTCTTTACGGAGGGTGATGCCTCACACAGCATTGACATGCGACTCTACAGTGTGGTGTTTCCTGAATTCACAGTCAAGCCACTCGGTAGCTGCGACAAGGTGATAGAATCTACACGCACCATGCAGTCGCTTCGTACCATGCACAGAATCGAAAGCTATGGACTTGTTGACCGCGACCGCCGAAGCGATCAGGAAGTCGAGTATCTGCGCGCCAAACATATCCTCGTGCCGGAAGTGGCAGAAATCGAAAATATATTCCTCGCCCCCGGAGTAGTGGAGACCATGGCCGAGATACGAAACCGGAATCCAAAGAAGGTGCTTAAGGCTGTCCGTCAGGAAGTGATACACAAGTTTGAACAGATGCTTGAAAGCCAGGCCCTGCAGCATACACGCCATCGCATGAAGCGCGACGTGGAAAGAAAGATAGATGCCCGATTCACATGCATCACGGCACTGGAGCTGCACATAAAGAGCCTTATAAAGAAACTCAAGCCGCGCGAAACCTACGACCAGCTTCTGGCCGAATTCCGACGCATGGCGCGCGCAGGCGACTACGAGGGAGTGCTCCGGGTATTCAACCATAAGCCGATGTTTACCGGAAGCTGTGTTGCCAAAGCCTTGGGGTTTTCAAGCATCGACGACTATGTGGCCGGAGTGATCTCAGCCTTGAAGCGCGGCGACGAACAAGCCGAAAGGCTCAGACTCGAAATACGCCGACTCTTCTCATGACACATTCAACAATACCACTCTCAATAGTGTTTTATCTTTAGAATAACTAATTTACCACATATATGGCCCGCAAGAAAAAACAACTCGAAATCCTTCGCAACGACCCTTGGCTTGAACCTTTTGAGGAAGCCATCAACGGGCGACATGAAGACGTGATAAGGAAACTCAAGGAAATCACCGCCGCCACTGACGGCTCTCTGTCCGATTTCGCAAACGCATATGATTATTTTGGACTTCACCGCGAGAAAGACGGCTCATGGATATTCCGGGAGTTCGCTCCTAACGCGACTTCCATACATCTTATCGGCACATTCGATGACTGGAAACTTAACGACGACTATAAGCTTTCACGCGTAGGAGACAGCGGATCGTGGGAGATCAAGCTACCGGCCGACAAACTCCATGATGGAGATCTATACAAGATGTTCGTCACATGGGACGGAGGCCAGGGTGAACGCATTCCGGCATACGCCACCAGAGTGGTGCAGGATGAAGTCACCAAGATCTTCAGCGCCCAGGTTTATGCTCCCGAACATCCATATGAATTCAAGGTCAACGATTTCACACCGGATACAAAACCTCTCCTAATTTATGAATGCCACATCGGTATGGCTCAGGAGGAAGAGAAGGTGGGATCTTACGATGAATTCCGGACAAAGATTCTTCCCCGTATCGCCGCCGACGGATACAACGCGATTCAGATCATGGCCATTCAGGAGCATCCCTACTATGGATCGTTCGGATACCATGTCAGCAGTTTCTATGCCGCATCAAGCAGGTTCGGTACTCCCGACGACCTCAAGCGTCTCATCGACGACGCGCATGAACTCGGTATCGCCGTCATTATGGATATAGTGCACAGCCACGCCGTAAAGAACGAGGTGGAGGGGCTTGGCCGTCTCGACGGAAGCTACGACCTCTACTTCAACAAGGGAGACCGCCGCGAGCACCCGGCATGGGATTCGCTGCTATTCGACTACGGCAACGGCAATACCCTCTACTTCCTGCTCAGCAACTGCAAGTTCTGGCAGGAGGAATACCGTTTCGACGGTTTCCGCTTCGACGGAGTGACATCAATGCTCTACTACGACCATGGTCTCGGCAAGGCTTTCGGAGGATATCCCGACTATTATGACGGCAATCAGGACACAAACGCCATAGTATACCTGACACTTGCCAACCTCCTCATCCATGAGGTAAACCCCAATGCGATAACCATCGCCGAGGAAATGAGCGGCATGCCCGGGCTGGCGGTGAAATTCAAGGACGGAGGCATCGGCTTCGACTACCGAATGGCAATGGGCATCCCCGACTACTGGATCAAGATGATCAAAGAGAAGAAGGACGAGGACTGGCATCCGACGTCCATCTTCTGGGAACTCACCAACCGCCGTGCAGATGAAAAGACAATATCCTACTGCGAGAGCCACGACCAAGCACTCGTAGGCGACAAGACCATTATATTCCGCCTTATAGATAAGGAGATGTACTGGCATATGATGGATGGTGACGAAGACTTCACCGTAGAGCGCGGTATGGCTCTCCACAAAATGATTCGCCTCGTGACGCTCGCCAGCATCAACGGAGGATACCTCAACTTCATGGGCAATGAGTTCGGGCATCCGGAATGGATCGACTTCCCGCGTGAGGGCAACGGATGGAGCTACAAATACGCGCGACGCCAGTGGGATCTCGTAGACCGGGAGGATCTCAAGTACAAATATCTCAACCGCTTCGACAACGCGATGGTCGGTTTAGTGGAGAAACAGTACAACTTCCAGGCGAAACCCGTTGAGAAACTATGGGAGAAAGACGATGACCAGGTGCTCGCGTTCAAGCGCGGCGACCTTATCTTCGTCTTCAACTGGAGTCCTAATCAGTCGTTCCCAGGCTACGGTTTCCTCGCACCCGCCGGAGAATACGAGGTGGTGCTCGATTCAGACTCCACGGAATTTGGAGGTCATGGACTCATCGACGATTCTGTGCATCACTTCACCACACCTGACGCTCTTTACTCTCCGGCCGGCAAAGGATGGCTTAAAATGTACTTCCCCGCCCGCCCTGCTCAGGTGGTC
>JAIDSM010000161.1 GCA_029061225.1 Muribaculaceae bacterium | reverse complement strand
GGTTGAGAAACAGAAGTTTCGGGTGGAAACGGATTCGCGCATGAACAACTTTTGAGGATACTACGAAAAAGCTTGTTGAAGATTGATAATGGGAACAATGGGATTATGGAGTGGGGGAGAGTATGGTTATGAAAAACGGCATCGGGATTAGCCGATGCCGTTTGGTATTATAGATAGGGTAGGGGATTATTCGTAGATGAGTTCGAAGTCGTCTAGGTACATAGTCGAGCCTTCGCCACCGCAGAAGTAATCGCCGTATTTTGATGCAGAGCAGACGATGACAATATGAGTAGGGGCTATGGTCTTAGCTTTATCATAATACTCGAGTGGTATTATAAGTTCTTGTAATTGACCGTCCGGTCCATAATTTACTTTCTCAAATGAATATTGTCCATAAGCTAAAATCTCATCATCATCCTTATTAAATAACTTCTTATTCGCTTTTTTAGTCTTAATTTCTATTGGCGCTGTAGATAATGCTATGAAAATTTGGCCTTCGTCAAGTCCATTTTGTACAATTGTATTTGCTGGAGCGTCCTTAGGATTCTTTTCAACTATACCTGGACGGTAGTTAACCCATACTCTCAATGCCTTAGGATGCGAACCATTATAGGGCCGTCCAAATTGCAGGATACCATCTGTGCCATCAGTCTTGACATAAGTTCCGGCAAAAAGATTTCCAGCTGCAAACTTTCCGATAGCCCCTCCTAACCCTACAAATTGCGAACGAAGTTTTGCACTTTTACCGCTTGACTTAAACATATCCGTACTACCTTGTGTCAATGTGACTCCCATGGACATAGATCCCGGATTACCATTTCCCCAGAATTCATCTGCTGATGCGCCAGGTAAGAAGCATCCATCTGTTCCATCTATAGTAAATGAATTCCAGGTTTCCATGTTTGAATAAGGTATCGTAAAAATGGACTCTGTAGTGAAAGTAATGACATTGTCGCTGTGGAAATCGCCGCAGGCGGCACGGTATTTGTAATTTGTACCAGGCTCAAGACCTGTGATTGTCATTGGATATTTCTGCTTGGCTCTTGTCACTGCGGATTTACGGGGAGCCTTTGACGGGACGGTAGCCGCCACGAAGGTCCAGTTATCCTCATCGGCTTTGCTGTACTCTACACCCGGTATGCCCTCTACTTCATCAGCCAGAGTGAAAGGAATAGTGAAACTGTAGGGGGTGGTGCTGAGGCAGTCAGTGGTTTGATCCACTTTATCCAAAACGATCGGATCTTCCATTTTAATTGCAATATCATTTCTTGCAATTCGTATAGTAGCAGAATGTGTCTTTGGATCTGTGTCGCCATCTTTGATCGTAATCCTGATTACATGCTCGGTGGTCTTTGCCGTTGAAAGACGCTCAATCATGCTCTTGGGAATGGTGAGGTATGCGGTTGCCACGTCAGTTTTTCCATTGTATTCAGGGACAGTCCAAGAGAGTCCTGTATCTTTGTAGGACTGTAGGCGGCTTGCATCTGCTCCGAAAAGATTGATAGAATCGGTAGGAATGCCGAGTTCGGAAGCGGACGTGCTTGTCACCGCAAGTTCTTTCAGCCCCTTGAAGCCGCAGAGTTGTACGTTTAATGATTCCGGGATATCGGCATCTGATGTATAGACCTGCTGCTTATCGATTTTGAAGTCGACGCCCGTGATTGTCGGGCGGGAATGTACAGTCACATTCTGCGAGTCGAAGATATCCTCATCCTTAATTTTGATCTGTAGGAAGACTGCCCCCGTATTGTTATGGCCCTGATCACCGGGATTGTATTCAAAGTTGAGGATATAATGATGTGCGCGTTGTACTCCTTCTATGGATCCGGACTTAGTAAAAGGTTTGCCATCTTGGCGTGTGCCGGAGATCGTGTATTCAAGAGTGGTGTCGCCATTTGGCATCATGAAATAGGCTCTCTCGGAGGGAGCGTTATCTTTGTTGAAAACAATCTCGCCGCGTGAGTTCTTGATTGAGATGGTATAGTCATCATTCATCAGGTTTGGGTCGATGGTGGTGGTGTTGATTGAGGCCACCACGTTCTGAATCTTGCATGAGAGAGAAATATTCTGCTGGCTTCCCTTTGTAACCTCGAAAGATTCGTAACCTCTAAAGAACTTTTTGTCGAAAGAAGCTGCAACAGAGTCGCCGGTCCAGGCCTCAGCGGCATAGTGTCCGGTTTTCAAAGTGATTGTCGTATCAACGTTGTGAAGGCCAACTTTCTTGTAGATAAGACCTTTTTCGCTAGAGATGTAGACTATGCACTTATCTTTATACTCCTGCATGGGATCGGGAGCAGATTGGTCATCATCGGCACGGGTAGTTATGGAATTCACTACGGTGTGAAGACGGATAGTACCCTCTCCCTCGCTGTCGAAAGGATTCTC
>JAIDSM010000160.1 GCA_029061225.1 Muribaculaceae bacterium | reverse complement strand
GCTGGCTACACTGGAGTTGTGCACGGACGCACGAGCCGTGCGTCCCTACCATACCGATGAAACTTATTTGCAGAATAGCTGATTTTTTTGTATATTTGCGAAAAATTTGAGGATTATGAGTCAGTTGAGATACCCGGTGGGAATGCAGACCTTCTCTAAGATCATCGAGGAGGGATATGTATATGTCGATAAGACAGCATATATAAAGACTTTGCTCAGTCAAGGGCAGTTCATATTCCTGAGCCGTCCGCGTCGGTTCGGAAAAAGTCTGCTGCTGTCTACACTGGAGGCTTATTTCGAAGGTCAGCGTGAGCTATTCAAGGGTCTTGCAGCAGACTCCATGGAGCTTGACTGGACTCCAAGGCCGGTGCTCCACTTCGACTTCAACGCCGAGAACTTCAGTCTTGAGAACGGTCTGGAAATGCTTCTTAATGGCTTCCTCTGGCGGTATGAGGAAAAATATGGATGCATTCAAAAAGAAGAGTCCATTTCGCAACGGTTTAAGAATGTCATCGAAGCAGCGTATAAAAAGACTGGCCGACAGGTGGTCATTCTTATCGACGAGTATGACAAGCCTTTGCTTGATATCGAGGACCATCCGGAGATCTTCGAGAAAAACCAGCGGATTCTCAAGAGCTTCTTCGGAAACCTCAAGAGCATGGACCGATACATACGCTTCGCTTTCATCACCGGAGTGGCGCGTTTCAGCAAGGTAAGCATATTCAGTGACCTCAATAATCTCGATGACATATCCATGGATAAGGCTTACGCCGATATATGCGGATGGAGCGAGGAGGAACTGCTCCGCTACTTCCGTCAGGGCATCGAGGAGCTGGCGGAGGAACGGGAAGAAAAGTTCGAAGAGACTCTGAAGGCCATGCGGGATTATTATGACGGTTACCTTTTCTCGCTGAAAGGATCTCGTCTTTACAATCCCTTCAGCGTATTGAAGGCATTGAAGAAAAAGGAAATCGACCCTTACTGGTTTGACAGCGGAACGCCGACATTCCTGGCGCGCAGAATTAGGAGGCAAGGCACTTTTCCTCCAGACATCAACGGCAAGAAGTGTGACAGGGAGGCCCTGCAGGCTGTCGGACTGAACGCCCGCAATCCGATTCCACTGATGTTCCAGACAGGATACCTGACCATAGCAGACTATGACAAGGATACCAAGCTCTACGAACTCCGGTTTCCCAATCAGGAGGTAGAAACCGGCTTCTATCAGCAGCTCCTAAAGGTCTACGTCCCCGAGACTACTGATCCTTTCAGTCCCTTCGACTTCACGCTCTTCAGGACAGATCTTGTCGAAGGTCGCCCGGAAGACTTCATGAAGAGGCTCGCCACGCTTCTGAAGGCACTCCCCTATGAGGACCACAAGGAGTCGACATACCGCGCTGTCACTTTCCTCATATCTGTTCTTTCCGGAATCCCGTCACTTACGGAACTGCACAGCTACCGCGGACACTCAGATCTGGAGGTATTTGCCGGAAGGAACATCTACATCTTCGAATTCAAATACAATAAGAGCCTTCAGGAGGCTATGGACCAGATCCGTGACCGCGACTATGCGGGAAGATACGCGATGGATACGCGTCAGATATACCTCATCGGAGCGAACTTTATCGAGAATAAGGACTCGCGAGGACTCGAATACGAGATAGAAGCACTTCGCCAATTATAGACATAAGCACATAAGGCACATAACTTTTGAGTACGGAGTAGTGAACAGTGAGTACGGAGTTTTTTTGACAGAAGCACATAAGACACATAAATTTTGAGTATGGAGGATTGAGGATTGAACAGTGAGTATTAAACATTGAACAATGAGGACGTAACAGTGAGGATGGAGGATCATGTCTTTGTATCTCATCGATTGCTTATATCTTGGGCTGCAAGTCTTTTCCTTTCGAGTTGAGCCTGCCAGACGGAGAAATAAACCGATAGCAGTTGCACGGCCAAACTCCTCATCTCTCCGACCATCACGGTTGAATCGACGTAGAGGAGTTCCGGGAATCTTTTCAGATCATAGGACTGCCTGGCGATCAGATCACATCTATCTTCAAGCGCACTAATGGAATCCACGAATATATCGCCGTTATCCGCAAAGTGAGGCATCTGATGGCTGTCGAAGGATATATATTCATTCTCGAGTCTTCTGTAGGCATCAACCAAGGCTCTGCGGCGCAGACCGCGGTCGGAAGTCGATGCGGAGACGACAGCCCTGGTAGTCGTCAACCTTGCGGTAGCCAAGTTAAGCAGATCCTCCAGTTCAGCGATCCTGGCTGCGTTTCTCGTATTTGAGTTTGTCAACGTGTCTATCTTAACCTGCGCCTCTTCCGTCTCAGCTGAAACAGAACGGACATGCAGCGCCACTGAAGCCACAACAGCAGCCAATACTGTGGCTGCAATCCCCCAAGCCACCAGTTTAGGGCGTCGGTCGGCACGGTCGAGCATTCTCAACAAGAAAGAAGTGTCTTTCGGCCGCCTGTCGAGTGGAGCTATGCATCTGTTTGCAATACGGGAATATTCCGGGCATAGTTCCTTCATGATAACGCCAAGGCTGTATATATCGTCGGTGATCCTCGATCCTCCACCCGTAAACTGTTCCGGGGATATGTATCCAAGTGTGCCGGCAGACTGTTTGAGCTCGGCATAGTCGCCTGAGTCTGCAAGTCCGAAATCGATAAGCAACGCCTCACCGCCATGCTTCCTCACCATGATGTTCTGCGGCTTGAGATCGCGATGCACCACACCCATCGAGTGCAGGTAGCCCACTGCAGACAGGATTTCCCTCAGTATACGCATGCGATCCCTCTTCGAAAGCTGACCGTTGCGGAGGATGGAAGCCAGAGTCTCCCCTTCCACCCATTCCTCTACGATACAGATGCCAAGAGATGGGATATCCTCAAGTGCCGTCACACGTACGATGTTGGGATGAAGCAGGCGCGAGTGCAGCTCGAACTCCTTCTGAAGCCCACGCCGCGCCGAGAGGGACTCCCTCAGTTCCGGGATAATCCCTTTCAGAAGCCAGTAACGGCCGAACCGTCTGCCACGAGCTATGATGTTTGTTCCGGAGACGGATATTATCTCCACATCAGTAATGCCCGCACCGATTCCGGAGTCGTCCGCCACGTTGCCGATGTATCCTGATTCACTTTCCTGCATATCGTTCATTCCTTATTCGTCCTACTATCCGGCGCGTTTTGCTTTTTCTTCTTTTCATAGGCCCCCCAAGCATTTGGAAGCCAGACCCTCAAATAATCCTGAAGGCTACTCATATAGCATCCGTACAGTTGCAATTTGAGTCGGATACGGTCGTCTTCTTCAGGCTGCGGGAAACGCCCGTACGGGTCTATATCTCGCCCCATATCCACCATTTTGCTGTATAGGGCACAGATTGAGTCGTAGAAAACGGGAAGATCTTCCATCACGTGCGGCATAACATACCGGTCGTAGCGCGCAAGTTCCCTTTCGAATTCCTTTTTCCTCTCCCTACAGAGGGCGTCGGCTATCCTATCCTGCTTATCCTCCTCCATTATCTCCACGCGACTGAAGTATTCCTCCGGAATCAAAGGACCGTGCAGGACTTTTTCAAGCGAATCAGCAAGCATGAACATCCGTTCCTCACTCCTCAGGTTGGCTGCACGAAGTGCCTCCAGATCAGACTTGGCCGTCCGGGACGACATCGTCAGGCGTCTGATATAAGAGCCTGAGGCCAATGCGCCAGCAAGAAAGATAAAAGCTACGAGGAGAATGATGGTCGACCGTCGACCCTGTCTATGCTTAGGACGTCTGCTTTCATCCTTTTCCTCCATGGAGGAAAGATCATGATAATCCTCGCGCCACTCCTCCACTATGCATGGGCCCAGCCCCTCGATCTCCTCTATACCAACAGTGAGGGGGATGTCCGGCTCAAGACGGCTGAAGCGTCGGTCGAACTCCTCGCGGAGTTGCCGCAGGAGAGCGGAGTCACTTCTTTTCTCAGGAGGGAGCCCTCGTAGAAGCCACCAACGGCCATACCGCTTTCCTTTTGCAAGGATACGGTCGGGAGAGACGCGGAGGATCTCCACATCTTTCATCTCCGTTTCAACGCTGAATTCCTTGAAAGGAGCTGTAGTTTGTGAATTGGTGGTCGTCGACATAAGAAGGACACCGTCTGATTCAAGATGCAAAGATAATAAAAAAAATCGAATTCAACACATAAACCTGCGCGCATGCATGGAAATGAAGAATTTTCTGCGAAAAATGGTGCAGGACGCGCGGGGACGCGCATGGAGTGCGAAGCGACCGCTACCAGCCAAATTCGGTAGCAAAACATAGCCAAATCCGGTAGCAAAACAAGGCCAAATCCGCTAGCAAAACACGGCCAAATACGGAAGCAAAACACGGCCAAATATGGAAAATAGGATAATAAACATA
>JAIDSM010000016.1 GCA_029061225.1 Muribaculaceae bacterium | reverse complement strand
CAGCGATAGTGTAGATCTCGCGTATACGAGCCTCGTCATCGCGACGCGCCATATGAAGCGAAGCCGGGTCATTAGTCTCGAGATTCCAGCGGAGTGACCATCCTGCCGCATGGAGGCAAATACGGGCGAGAATACCAGCGGCGCTGTTGCGGGTGATACGCTCCGTATAGCCGGCCTCACTTTGCCAGGGGAGATCATCCATCGTGGCCACCATCTCGTCGATTATGAAGTCGTAGATCTTATCGCGGTCATAACGGGTAGGATACATCACATCTTCCGCATACATGTCACGGATCTCAAGAGGATCGGTATTGAAAGGCACATCGCCGAAAAGACGAATGAGGTTGAAATAGACAAACGCCCTAAGGCAAACAGTCTCTGCAATGAGAGCCTTCACCTTCGGAGTCTGCTCCATCTGGCGCATACGGTAGAGAGCGAGGTTGCAAGCCTCGATCCTTTTATAACCCTCGCCATATGTCGTGCCGAACACGTAAGGGGCCGTCGGATCATAGGCATAGTTGGAGAGATAATGCTTGTTTCCTTCGAAAGCATCCTCAGCAGCCATAGTGGTCATCTCGCCGGTGTTGGCCTGGCGGTAGAACTCCTCATGAACGAGGCCTCCATAAATGCCCTGCACGAAAATATCAGCGTTATGCTCATCGCGGAAAGCGAAGTCAGTGTCGTCCTTGGTGTAGGAAGGAAGGTCGAGCGTATCCTCACAAGAAGAAAGGAGCATCGAACCACCTCCCAACAGAACGATGGCCGCCATAAAGGAACGCACTGTATTGAATCTATGTTTATTCATTTGAAATAGTCGTTAATAATGGTTAGCCGTTAGAACGAAAGGTTAAGACCCACTACGAAGCTGCGTGCGGCGGGATAAGCGCGCGAGTCGAAGCCCGGAGTACAGATTACGTCGCTGTTAGAAGACGAAACGTTGGGGTCATAGCCGGAATACTTGGTAAAGGTATAAAGGTTGTTGGCTGTGAAGTAGAGGCGGCACTTGCTGATGTGCGCCTTGCTCATCCACTTAGAGGGGAATGTATAACCGAGAGTCAGCTGAGAAATGCGGAGGTAGCTACCGTCTTCCACGAAATAAGATGAAGGATAGATGATGTTGGAAGAGTTACCTTCGGTGAGTGACCACAGACGTGAAGACTCATCGGGATTGAGTTCCTTAAGGCGATCCATCGAGGCAGCCTGCTGACCTGTCACAGGATCGATAAGGCGATAGTAGTTATTGCCGAAATCGTTAAGGGTATTCTGGAAAGGTCCATAAGGGCTAAGAGCCTGGGCAGTCGCGTTATAGATATCGTTACCGATTGAGAAATTCATAAAGAGGTTCAGGTCAAAGCCCTTGAATGTAAGCTGGTTGCCGAAGCCACCGATACAGAGCGGAGTACCGTTGCCTATCTTAACGAGTTCTTTGGTGAACTGAGGATCGTTAGGATCGCCGTTGTCTGCCGCGAACTTCATATCGCCGGGCTGTGCAGTGCCACCGAAAGGCTTAACCACACCATCTTTAAGAGTATAAGAGCCATCGGCATTCTGAATGAAATCATCCGTAGTATAGATACCCTCATACTTATAACCGTACATATCGCCGAGCATCTGACCAACGGCAGCATAATATGTCACCTGACCCTCGAGAGAGCTACCTGCATTAAACTGCTTGTAGGTAAGATCATTGTTGAGAGCGAGCACCTTCGAACGGTTGAACGAAAGATTGAGGGTTGTAGTCCACTGGAAGTCGCGGTTTGTAATATTTACAGTGTTAATTGCGATTTCCCAGCCACGGTTGCGCATCTTACCTACGTTCTGCATCTGTTTGGTGTAGCCGGTAGTAGAAGGAATCACAGATGACATAAGCATGTCGGAAATCTGGTTGTTGTACCAATCCACACCCAAGTTGACACGACCGTTGAGGATTCCCAGATCAATACCGATATTGGTAGCGTGGAGTGTCTCCCATTTCAGTTTCGGGTTTCCGAGCTCTGTAGAGAGGTTGAAAGAAGGATTCTGCTCATTGTTGTCCATCGGATAGTTGCCGAGTGTGACTGCTGTAGTATAGAGGTTGTCACCGATTCCGTTGTTACCGGTCACACCATATCCGACACGCAGCTTGAGATTGCTGAACACATTGACAGCATTGCTCTCCTCAAAGAATTTTTCCTGAGAGATACGCCAAGCACCGGACACAGAGGGGAAGAAGCCCCACTTGTTGCCTTTGGCGAACTTAGAGCTGCCGTCGGCACGCATTGTAGCCGTAAGGATATAGCGTCCGTCGTAGGTGTAAGATGCACGACCGAAGAACGACAGCATATTGCTGCGTGAATGACTTGTGGACTTTGAAGACACTTCCGCAGTATTGATATAGTCGAGGCCATGGTTAGGGTTAGGGAATTTCTTAAGACTAAGGCTCACGCCCTCGCTTTCGCTGTAGGAATATTCCTGACCGAGCATGACGGTGAGATCGTGCTTGTCGTTGAAGACGTTCTGATAAGTAAGGGTATTCGCAACATGGAAGTTATAGCCTTCGGATGTGCCAATCGAACCGGACATACCCGTATTGACCGGGTCAAGAAGATATCCAGTAGCATTCGGACCTGCAAACGATTTGGATTTACCCCATTTCGTCACGTAGTTGCCGGAGGTGCGCCAAGTGAAATGCTTAGCGAAATCCACAGTCACACCTGCGTTGAGTTCGAGGCGGCGGTTACGGTTAGTGCTTGTGGCCGCCTCATTCTGCACGAGCTGGTTAGTCGCTGAATAGAGAGAAGTCATCGTACGGAAATCGCCAAGGGTCTGCGTATTGAGCAGTTCATCGCGGGTGAACATTGTTCCACCGTTGATAGGATACTTCACGAGATCATCAAGGCCATCGAACTTACCACCGCCATGTGTAGACGCTCCATAGAAGAAAGCAGAGAAGTCGAGCTTCACTCCCTTATAGAGCTCGGAGTTGATTTTTGCACGCAGTGAATTGCGCGTATAGTCATGATTGGCAAGCAGACCGTCGTTCTTTACAAAGTTGTAGGAAATAAGATATTTGGTCTTGTCGTTGCCACCTGAGACAGAAAGGCTATGGTTTTGAGTAACCGCAGAACCACCGAAGCCTTCCTCCTGCATATCGAGGGCATAGGAGTCGCCGTAACGGCTTGCCATACGGTCGTAGACACCGGTAAAGAAGGCAGGATCGTTGGCATAATCGAAGTTATCATCATACACCTGAGTGAAAAGACCGTAGTTATTTCTAAGCGCTATAAGCTCGTATTGATACTGCGCATATCCGAGCGCATTGTTCATCACGTCAAGTTTCTTCGGGAGAACATCAAAAGAAGCGAAACCATTGTAGTCGATCTTTGTCTTGCCGGCTGCAGCAGACTTAGTGGTGATCACCACGATACCGTTTGAGCCGCGCGCACCATAAATGGCAGTCGAGGATGCATCCTTAAGGACATCGATGGTCTCGATATCGTTGACATCAAGATTTGTAAGGGCGTTGTCCATCGGGAAACCATCCACAATATAAAGAGGAGTAGTAGACTGAGTCAGCGATGTACCGCCACGGATAGTCACGTTTACTCCAGCACCGGGAGCGCCACTCTGAGAAACGATGTTAAGGCCCGGGGCCTTGCCCTGAAGGGCGCCGGCGGCTGAGGTAGCAGGAACTTTGGCAAGTTCGGCACCGGAGACAGAAGATACAGCACCGGTAAGGTCCTTCTTCTTAACGGTACCGTAACCGATCGCCACCACCTCGTCGAGCATAGTCGAACTTGACTTGAGAGTCACATCGATTTTCGTTTTACCGTTGACTGCAACTTCCTTGCTGTCGCAACCTATGTAAGAGTATACGAGAGTAGCTTTGGAAGGGACGTTAATGGAGTAATTACCATCGATGTCTGCAGCGACACCGTTGCCGGTGCCTTTCTGCACAATGGTAGCTCCGATTAGCGGTTCGCCCGACTCATCGACCACCGTGCCTGTGACGGTGATATTCTGGGCGTAGACCGAGACTGAAAAGATTATGGCGAGCGTCATCGCAAGCCAATAACGTGTTTTCTGACTGAATTTCATACACGCAGGGTTATTTAGATGTTAAGTTAATAGGCTAACTGTTTTTGATTTTTTTACAAAAGTACAATAAAAAATATAAATCATTGCATTTATTAACACTATTTAACTCACAAACGAACGAAGGTACGCGAGCGGACTCACGAGCCGTACGTCCCTACGTTGTATGTCAAATGCATACAATATGCTGCTGTTACTATTGCATAAGACCAGATTATTTTGTAAATTTGCAACCGGAAAAGCTACTTATAATTTTAACCATATACACAACTAACTTTATCATGAGAAAACTTTCCAGCACGCTCCTGCTGATCATGATGCTTTTCATCAGCACGACAGCATGGGCAGAACATGTGACCGAAGTCCGCTCATGGGACTTCACCAAAGGCAGCAACCATGCCGACCAAGTGACAAACTGCGACTACTGGAGCGCCGGCAGCAAGGGACGATATTCCCTCGCCAAGGCACTTGAGAACCAGGAACTCCCCTCCAACACCGGAGGCGCGCTCTCAGGCCTTGAAGGTGTCTTCTTCACAGTTGCCAAAGGTGCGGTATACGGCATCTCGGCCAACTACTGCTTCCAGAATGGCTCAATGACAGTGCGCATCCCTGACTGCGGAGTCAACGACGAAATCATACTCGACTTCTCAGGCGCCGGCGGTGACGCCACGGTCAAATCAGACAATCTCACCAAAGAACTGATGGTGCCGTCAAACATCAGCAAACAGTGTGACGAGTCAAAAGTATCAGCCCGTGTCAAGGAAAACGGCGACGTAATCCTCAACATGAGCTGCGGCAAGGGATTCCGTCTCTACGGCATCACAGTGAATCCCTATATAGCCAAGGAACGCCACTTCACCGACTTCCAGATCGACTTCACAAGCGATCCCTACACTGTAGTGAAACCAGCAGACGGCAAACTTCCCGAGGGTGTGACAGTAGAGGGAACCTGGCATGACGCACAGCATGGCTACAACTCATCGACAGTGACAGTACCTGTGGACGGAGCAGTAAGGATCACATTCGGCAACTGCACCTACAACGGACAAGGAGCCACAATCAAGAACGGCGACCAGGTACTCGCCACCCTCCCCTGCGGCGGCAACTGCGACGGCACCACCTCATGGACCTACAACAGCAACGACGACGCAGTGCTGACCATCATCACTCCTTCCTACTGCCCATCGCTGTCAGTAGAAGCCTGCGACTTCATTCCCGACGTCACAATCAGCTACTTCAACACAGACGGTTCGCTTATCGGCACCGAACTGATTCCGGGCGGAGCACTTCTCACATATAAATACGGAGCGACCGACGTGAATGTGCCGGAAGGCAACGCATTCCGCGGATGGTTCGCATCCACGAAGGCCACAGCTGAGAAAGTGACTGAAGGCACCTCAATCCAGACAGACACGGAGCTTCACGCCCGCGCCACCAAGATCGAAGTACCTACATCCACTTCCCGCTTCTCTTACGACCTCACGAAACCATATTTCTATGTAGAAGACCATGAGGCAATCGAGATTGACGGCAAATACTACAACACCCACGGATGGCTCATCAGCAAGGAGGGCACAATCAAGGTCAACACAGCCGCAAAATGCTATGTGACCGTAGGATGCTGCGCCTACTCCGCCGAATCAACCGCAACAGTGAAAAACGCCAACGGCGAGACTGTAGCAACATTCCCGGTGAAGGGAGCAAGCGACGGCGAGGAACAGACATTCCAGTATGACGGAGAACCGGGATGGCTCACCATCACTTTCCCAGAAGGGGCATACATCCACAACGTAACAATCTCCAATGTAGCCGAATTCGTGGAATACGACGAAGCCACCGGCTACTATCAGATTCCGGCAGGAGACGTATCGAGCTTCCTGCTCGCGCTCAAGGCAGCATCCACAAAGGATGGCGCCAAGATCTTCCTGCCCGACGGCACCTACGACCTCGGCACCACTACCCTCACTCCCGTCAACGGCAAGAACATCTCCATCATCGGAGAATCCACAAAGGGAACCATAATCCTCAACTATCCTCCACTCGAAGCTGAAGGCATCAGCGTGACAGCCACGCTCCTCAACCGCTCTGAAAACCTCTACCTCCAGGACCTCACGCTCCGCAACGCCATGCCTTTCGACGGCAAGGCAGCAGCAGGACGCGCCGTAACGCTCCAGGACAAAGGAAAGAACACAATCTGCAAGAACGTAAGTCTTGAATCATATCAGGATACATATTACAGCAACAACAGTTCGGCTTACTTCTATTTCGAAGACGGTGAGATCCACGGCGTGGTAGACTATGTATGCGGTGGCGGCGACGTCTACTTCAACCGCGTGAAATTCGTCAATGAGGCTGTAAAGAACACAACCATCGCTGCTCCCAACAACGCCAAGAAATACGGCTACGTGATGAACAACTGCGTGATCGAGACCCTTTGCAGCCAGTTTAACTTCGGCCGCTCATGGGGCGCCTATTCAGGACTCGCATGGCTCAACACCACAATCAACCAGCCATCCAAGCTCGCATCCTCACGCTTCACCACAAAAGGCATGAACTGCGCAGCCGACAAGTTTGTGGAATACAACTCCATGGATAAAGACGGCAACCGCATCTCTCCGACAAGCAATGTGCTCACATTCACCCACTCAGACGGAGACAAGAAGTACGAGACCATTCTGACAGACGTAGAGGCAGCTGCCTACTCGATCGACAAGGTATTCCCCGACTGGGATCCCGAAAGCATCGCTTCACAGGTGAAATATGAGGACAACGAGAACCTCGAAGGCAACATCTACCTTGTAGACGGTAAGATCTATGCCGGTGAACTTCCCGAGGGCAACGGCATCAAGGTGCGCAAGGCTAACGCCCGCGGAGGATTCGGTCCGGCAGTTGAGGTCAGCACCTCAGGCATCAAAGCCGTTTCGAACGGAGCAGAAGTCAGCAGCCGCAGCTTCGATCTTCAGGGACAGCCTGCAGACGGCTCATACAAGGGTGTGACAGTCAAAGTCACGACATTGGACAACGGCAAGACTGTCGCAACAAAGACTATAAAGTAATCCCGAAAGGGGAATAAAAACCAAGCGCAGACCTAAGGGCGTGAATACCCGGGGTCTGCGCTTTTCCTTTATTCAGGAATGCAGAATTCATGAATGCATAATTCATAATGCATAATTCATAATTGTTGGGACTACGCAGAAATTCAAATTACGTATGGCTTATGGTGTTTAATAACATGATAAAAAATGAAGGAACGTTGCCGTCGAGTGGGGAACGTTCCTTCAATAATGCAAGTCAAAAGGTCGATTAAGCATATATCTATATGTGGTTGAAATAAATATACCCAATAATACCGGGGGATGTCTCTGCATCATCGGTATGCAAAAGTATAAAAATATTTTCACATGTGAAAGACGGCAAAATTCATTTTCACGCCAAAACGCCAATATCCATAGCCAAGATGTCAAAAAACGCCCATGACATGATAAAATAATTTTGAAATGAATGTTCAGACAGAAAAATTCTATTAGATAATTCAGATAATTTAATTAATTTTGCAAAAAAATCCCGGAACTGCATACCATGAAGTCAACAGTGCTGAAATCCAAGCTAACAATCATACTCACAATGCCCTTGATGATGGCATTGCTTTTCTCATGCAGAGAAGCAAAAAAAGTCACTGCCGCCCCATCAGAAATAGCCGACATCACCGACACGCTCCGCAACGGCAACATAGAAAAGGCCATTAGCATGACAGAAGACCTCAAAAGAGCTGCGGTAGAAAGAGGAGACTCCAGCCTCTGGAGCGAGGCAATGGTGCAGCAAGGTGTGAACTCCTATTATCAAGGCAATCCACCTGGAGTGCTCGCGTCGGCCGATTCCGCCATCAACTGGCTTGAACGACAGAAGAGGTATCCGACGAGGGCAAGAATCCTCGCAAAGGCCTACCAGACCAAAGGAGCGTTTTATGACCAATATCAATTCAACGCGGACTCCTCAGCCCTGTACTTTCGAAAGGCGGTAGAACAGGTAGAACAATCAGGCATCAGCCCCGACCTTCCCCAAGCATACGCCAACTATGCCAACGCCCTCAGAATGGGAGCGGCACTCGACAGTGCGGCGGTATATTATCATCGTGCCATCACCACAGCTGACTCCCTCGAGATGGAGACAATCCACTATATACCTCTCTACAACGGCATCGCATCGGTCTTCACCGACATGCGCGACTTCAACAACAGCAACATATGGTGGAGCAAATCTATGGAAATCCTTGAGACCATGGACCAGTTTGACAAATTCAACACCCTCACGGGCTACGGCAACGACTTATACTACAAGACCGACTACAGCGGAGCTGAACAGGTATTCACCAGGCTAAGGAAAATGCTTGACTCAGTGCCCGGAGCCGAATGGGAAACCATGTTTACCGATGTGAACATCGCGGACATCTATATAAGATGCGGGCGAACAAAAGAGGCGGAAGAAATGCTTGACAAAGCGGCTAAATACTTCACCGACGAACAGCCCAACCCTACCGTCATGTCGTATATCCAGACACTGTGCATGCGTGCGGCGACGAACACAGGAGACTATACCAGAGGGCTTGAAATAGCCGACAAGTATCCTGAAGCCGATTCCCTGCGTCTTGAGCAGCACCTCGCCAGACTGAAGGCGTTGGAAGACCTATATTCTAACAGCGGCAACCATAAGCTCGCCTACATCACGCGATGCCGCTACGACCATCTCAACGACTCCCTGCGCTCCTACAGAATGGGGCAGCAGATCTCAGCGCTCAATGCCGTATATCAGCGCGACCGCCGCATCCTCAATCTTGAAGCGGGCAATACCAAACAGCAGGCCCACATATATAAGCTCACGGCAGCCATAGCGATATCGCTTGCCGTCATAGTGGTGCTGATGCTATTATACGTAGCCCGACGAATACAATTGGGAAAGCGAGAGACACGCATGATGAACAAGATAATAAGCCTGCGCCAGGAAAACCTGCGCAACAGAGTGACCCCACACTTCATCTACAACGCGCTCAACCATGAGCTTCACAATGAAAAGAAAGGAAAACCGTCGCATCTCGACTCTCTCGTAGACCTCATCAGGAAGCAGCAGATAGTGGCTTCGGAAATCCTCATTCCATTTTCAGAAGAGCTAAAATTCACCGACGACTACATCAGAGTGATAGGCGACAACGGCAGAGATCCGTTTGTATATGACTACAACATCGAGCCCGGAATCGACCCGGGGTTCGCATTTCCATCGATGACACTGCAGATACTCGTGGAAAACGCCTTCAAACATGGCTTCACATCATTGCCGCCGGAAACGGAACGTCGTCTCGTCATAAATGTGAAACGCAAAGACGAAGAAACAATCACGGTCAGCGTCTTCAACAACTGCGGACCATCCCCAACAGAGATGGAGAAGGGGGGAACCGGACTGCGAGTACTGCTTGAGACGATCAGACTGATCAACGAACACAACAGACAACAGACCTTTTTCAACATAGACACAAAAGCCGACTTAAACGGCATACAGGGCTGCAAAGCCACCATAACCTTACCAGACAATCTCAAGCCATGACAGATAACAAAAAGAGAAACCCGATCACCGCCGTCATAATCGACGACGACCTGCCCAGCATCAGACTGCTTGCCGAAGAACTGTCACGACGTGACGACATCCAACTCTGCGCTACCGCCGAATCCCTAAAGGAAGGGGAAAAGCTCATAGCCAAGCATCAGCCGGACCTGATCTTCCTTGACATGAAGTTTCCGGAAGGCAACGGCCTCGCCTGGTATGAAGAAGCTGTACTGCCGGAACATACAAGGGTTGTATTCCACACATGCTATCAGCGTTATATACACGACGCCCTCTCGCTCCACGTCTTCGACTTCCTGCTGAAGCCCTTCGATCCGTCGGAACTCAACGTGATCATCAGGAGATTTCTGGACCAGGACACAAGCCGGCATAATACGAGCTCCATGGTAGGATCAATTCCGACGCTATCGACCACACACAACAACACGTCGCGACTTATCTCCATCACATCCGTGACAAATTCGAAAGTAATTGTCAATCCGGCCGATATAGTCTATTTCCGCTACATGTCTGACAGGAAAATCTGGGAATGCGTATTCTACAACCTCAAACGAATCGTCCTGAAGCGCCAGACAACAGCAGAGACCATCCTCGGGTATGGTCCGGATTTCGTCAGGACCCATAAGCAATTCATAGTCAATGTCAGATATGTCGGCATAATCAACGGCAACGACTGCATACTTCTTCCTCCGCTCGACAACATCACCGAGATAAAGATCTCCAAGACCTACAGGCGAGACCTGATGGACAGATTCTACGACATCTGACACCATCCCGAAACAGGGTGGGACGGGATGTCTTTAAACACATAGGGCCCTAAGGGGGTTGTAAGTATAAAAAAGACTACAGCCATGGGAAGCAACAATACCGAATCCAAAATACAAGCCACCTCGGGAGACGGCAGCAAACGAAAGGATGTCATCGAGAAAATCCTGAAGATAATAATACCGATAGGGGTGTCGGCGGCCATGATCATATGGATGTCGCACAAGCTCGATTTCCATAAGATATGGTCGATCCTATCGCATGACTGCAACTACTGGTGGCTTTTGCCGGTGATGATCCTTACCATGCTGTCTTACTCGATCAGAGGAATAAGATGGGGCTACCAGCTGCGCGCAGCGGGAATTCCGAGAATGTCGGTGGCCTCGGAAAGTGTCTCGATATTCTCAGCCTACGCCATTAACCTGCTCGTACCTTATCTCGGGGAGGCGTGGAGGTGCGTCTATGTGGTCAGGAGGGAGAAGGCCAAACTGTCGACGGTAGTCGGAACAGACCTGGCAGACCGGAGCTCAGACTTCGTCATGATAGTCATTCTTCTCGGACTCGCCCTTGTAGTGGCCCATCCGGCACTAACGCAATTCTTCGACAAATATCAGTTCGGACGCGATATCGAAGGAATCCTCTCCAGATGGGAACTATGGACCGGACTGGCGGCAGCCGCCGCTATCTTCATCATATGCGACATAAAATATAAAAACTCAAAATTCTTCAAGGGAATAAACCTCAGCATCTCCAGAATGTGGCAGGGCTTCAAAGTCATATTCACAATGGAGGGCCGCTGGACATATCTCTTCCTCACTATAGCCATCTGGGTGTGCTACTTTCTGAAGATATATCTCGTCTTCTTCGCGTTTCCCTTCACGAGGGAACTCATCACACATCCCGGGTATGCGTACGGACTGCTTCCGGGACTTGTGGCGTTCGTGTTCGGATCGTTCAGTATGGCGATACCAAGCAACGGAGGATTAGGACCCTGGAACATAGCCGTAATGTATGCCATGATGCTTTACGGAGTAGGACACACGGACGCTGCAGCTTTCTCAATAGTAGCATGGAGCACGCAGACCTTCATGACGATTCTCTTAGGCATCTACTCCATGATCTACATAGCTGCGACTAAGAAGCGTAGCGCGTGAGGCGTGGGCGTAGTGCGGAGAGGGAGGAGAGCAGCATATATGCCGAAGAACATATGAATATCAAAAACCAAGACGAAAGATGTGTGTTTGCTTGATATACGTAATCCTTTAAACCTTACAATTATGAAGAACACATGCTTTACTACCGTCAGGGTGGCCGCATTGGCACTCATCATGGCCGCCTCCACAACAGCGTTCGCACAGACAGAAGCCGCAGCGAAGAAAATCAAGGACCACCGCACCAATCCGGAAGTATTCTTCCTGCAGGAAGGTGACGTGCCCAACAGCTTCATCATTCTTCCTCCTCCGCCGGATGGTGCCTCCATCACATTCCTCAATGACCAGGCCCGCTACACATGGGGGAAAACTATGCGCAACACCCCACGAGGCGAACAGGCAGTGCAAGATGCCCGGGTAGGTGGCGACGGAGTGCCAAGAGCGTTTTCTGAAGCTTTCGGCATTGAAATCAACAAAGAGGGAACACCGGAGATCTATCAGCTCATAGTGGGCATGCGTGAAGATGCCGGCGACCTCGGCACGCGGGAAGCCAAAGACTACTACAACCGCACACGCCCCTTCTGCTTCTATGACGAGGAGACATGCAATCCTGAGCAACAAGAGGAACTATCGACCAACGGATCATACCCTTCCGGACACACCTCAATCGGCTGGGCTACAGCTCTCGTACTGGCGGAGATCAACCCTGAGCGTCAGAACGAAATCCTTAAGAGAGGTTTCGACATGGGTGAAAGCCGTGTGATATGCGGCTACCACTTCCAGAGCGACGTAGACGCCGGTAGACTGACAGGCGCCATGACAGTGGCAAGGCTTCACGCCGACCCGGCATTCCAAGCCCAGCTCGAAAAAGCAAAGAAGGAATTCAAGAAACTCAAGAAAGCGGGCAAGGTAGCACAAGGCAAACCAGTACCTACACCGACCACCACGGACTGACACTCCGACTCTTCATATATAAGATATAAGACACCACTGTATATGCTAAATATGCATGACAGACTTTTCATAGCTCTTCCTCTCTCCTATTTCATATTTCCTTAATCCACATCATTCACCCAGGCCACTTCATCGCTAAGATGAAGGATGCCGCAATACCCCTACCGCTATGAAAAACTCGTTACTCGCAATCGTAGCTTCCTCTCTCTGCATACTCAGCGCCACGGCCGATGATTCAATTCCGGCACCGAAACTTTCATTCAAACCCACGGGACGTGTCCTTATGGACGGAGCCTTCTATATGGGAGGCAACAAGGGCGTTTCGGAAGACAACGACACCCGATTTGTAGACGGAGTGGCCATTCCGGACGTCAGGTTAGGAGCCAAGTTCACATATGGGAAATGGAAAGCAAAAATCGATGTAGGTTTTTCATATGGGAAAGTCGGACTTAAGGATACTTATTTCGAATATGACTTTAATCCGGCGAATCTTGTAAGGGTCGGATACTTCGTACCGCAATGGGGATTGAACTCCGAGACAAGTTCCTCCATGAAGCAAACCTATGAGGAGCCTACCTCCAATGAGTTCTTCTATGCCAACCCCCGACTGTTAGCAGCCATGTGGGTATACGACAAAGGCCAGTATTTCGCAGGCACATCCGCATTCGTAGAAGCGGGCGCTATGACCCAGAACGCCAATGTAATGGGCAGACAGGCATGGGGGGCGCAGACAAGACTCGTATGGCGTCCGAGACACAATGACGGCGACGTGCTGCAGATAGGAGCATCGTTCAACTATTCAAAACCGACAGCCGACGACCACACCGGATTCAACTATACGGCAAATTTCCCGAGCAGGGTCTCAAAGGTGCCGCTTCTCGCCGCCAATATCGACAACGCCAAAGGGCTCTTCAAGATGACTCCGGAATTCCTTCTTGTCAAGAACAGAATCGCATTGGAATCGCAATATTACTATATGAACGTGGGACGTAAAAACGGATTTCACAATTATCAGGCACACGGCGTATACGGAATATTCCGCGCACTTCTCATCGGAGACCGCTACAACTACTCACATGCCGATGCAGGCGTAGCAACTCCCGGCAAGGGTTCGCTTGAAATGGCACTCGGCTACAATTATACCGACGCATCAGACGGCAAAGCCGGAATACACGGAGGCGTGATGCACGACGCGAACGCAACCCTAACCTACTACATCAATTCATGGATGCTCGCCAGGGTACGCTACTCATATACGACGGTACATGACCGTATCGTGGAAGGATTACTGCCAAGCCGCCACGTCAACACGCTTGAAGCGAGACTGCAGATCATCTTCTAAACTCTTAATCATATACAGGACCTACATGCCGGACGGAATCGAGCCGATTCTGTCCGGTATTGCGTTTTAAACAAGGAGACTGAGAGATAAATGAGCATGTCTTTTTTTGTTAAAAAAGATTAATGTCGCAGAAAATCGGTAATATTAGTCACTTTAGTGCGTCTTTATTAAAAACACCATATTATATCTAACGACCCAAGACGACATGACAACATTTTTCAAGGGAATAATTGCGATTATCGCCATTGCTTTCGCATCATCTGCCTACGCCCAGACACTCAGCGTGAAGGGATGTGTACGAGATTCCGTAGGAGAGCCGGAGAGTTTCGCCACACTCAGGATATATCAGTTTCCCGACACCATAAAACCCAAAGTATCAGGCACTGCCGATGAAAACGGTACTTTCAACATCAAGCTTCCCGAAGCCGGAAGCTACCGCGTCAATATTCTCTCGTTCGGGAAACAGGATATCAACCGAAATATTGCAGTGGACAAGGAATATCCTACCGTTGACCTCGGGACCTTGGTGACGACTGTAGTCTCCAGTATGCTGCAGGAGGTGACGGTCACAGCGCAGCGTCCACTCGTAGTCAAGGAAATAGACCGCATAGGCTACGATGTACAGGCCGATGAAGAATCCAAGACATCGCAGCTTGATGAAATACTGAAAAAGGTGCCTCTCGTCAGCGTCGATCCGGACGGAACGATAAAGATAAAGGGCTCGACCGACTTCAAGGTATATAAAAACGGACGCCCCAACAATTCCTTCTCGCGCAACGCTAAAGATATATTCAAGGCCCTTCCGGCCTCCATGATCAAGAGGATAGAAGTGATCACAGACCCCGGAGCCAGAGAGGATGCCGAAGGTACGACCGCCATCCTCAACATCGTGACCCTTGAGAACACCGTGATAAAAGGAGTGATGGGAAACGTAAGGGTCTCCTACAGCAAAACCGATGATGCCCCGAATGCCAGCACATGGCTGCAGACACAGATCGACAAGGTTAATCTCTCTTTCTACGGAGGCTACAACCGATTATCGCGCAAAAGCTACCGACACAAGTCGGAATCGCTCACGAAGTATGAGGATTCCGGCAACGAGCTCCACTCGGAGAGCACCGGAACAAGCCACGGAAATTTAGGCTATTTCGGAATAGAGGGAAGCTACGAACCGGACACCCTAAACCTTGTCTCAACTGAATTTAACGGTTATATCTATTCACTAAAAAGCAACTCAACAGGCATAAACTCCATGAGAAGCGGAAGCGGGAATCTTATATATTCGTACGGCAACAACTACCGGTCGGATCCAAACCGCTATTTCGACATCGACGGAAGCCTCAACTATCAGAGATCCACAAGGAAGAAAGGAGAGACTCTTACGCTGTCGTACCGGATCTCCTCTACAAACCAACGGCAACACAGCATGAACGAATACGAGGACGAGCTTAACATGCCGGTAGACTATACAGGAACGTCTAACGACTTCACACTCGACTTCATAGAGCATACCGGACAGTTTGACTGGACACGTCCGATCAACGACATCAATAAATTTGACGTAGGATTGAAATACATCAACCGAAATAACCACTCTATCAACGACCAGGATTATTTCGGGGCTCAGGAGCTTCACTCCGACTTCACACACAACACGCAGGTGTTTGCCGTCTATTTAGACTACCGTCTGAAATTGAAGAAGTTCGGAGCGCGCGCAGGCCTCAGATATGAATATTCGAGACTGGCGGCAAAGTATCGCGACGGCAGTAATGATCCCTTCAGCAGCAACCTCAACGACTGGGTACCCAACGCTGCGATATCATACGACCTCAATGACGCCAACACACTGAAGCTCTCCTACTCCACCCGCATCAACCGCCCCGGCATCAGCCAGCTTAACCCTGCGGTAGTGGAGACGCCGACATCAATCTCGTCGGGCAATCCGGATCTCGGATCATCCCGACACCAGTCGATCAACCTAAACTATAACCTCATAGGCAGGAAATTCAGCCTTGATTTCGGCACTTCATACAGTTTTATGAACAATGCCGTCATCTCAGTACAGGAACTTCAGGAGGGCGACATAATCAAGTCAGGATATGCCAACGCCGGACACAACAAGTGGTTTAACATCGCTTTATGGATGAACTATACTCCATGGAGCAAGACATCATTCATGCTGAACGCAAACGTCAACTATGCGCACCGCTCCAATTCCTCTCTTGACTTATCGAGCCACGGCTGGGGAGGATACGCGTTCCTCAGAGTCCGGCAGCAGCTTCCGTGGGATCTCGCCTTGACAGGATATGTCAGCGCTTACCAATCCACTCCAGACCTATATAGTATCAACAAAACACCTTTCTCAGACCAGATAGATTATGGTCTTGACCTTCAGAAGTCATTCCTGAAAGAAAAGCGGCTAAGTGTCTCTCTGGGCATCCGGAATCCTTTCGGACATAGCGTACGCCTGTATGAAAGCGAACCAAGAAATTCAGGATACACCGGTTACACCAGATCCTACAGTTACAACAGCGCCAACAACTTCAATATCTCAGTAAGCTATCGTTTCGGATCGCTCAACGCTTCAGTAAAGAAGACCAACAAATCGATAAGCAACGATGATGTGGAGAATAGGAAGAATTAAGTGAAGAGTGAAGAGTGAAGAGTGAAGAGTTAAGGGTTAAGAGTTAAGAGTTAAGGGTTAAGGATCAAGGGGATATTTGGGGAAAGAATCGTATAATATGGTTAATGTTAATGAGTTGCGGAAGTTATCTACAAGATGTAGATAACTTCCGCAAGCATTTAACAATCAATTGATATTGTAATATTTCAGGGATGGAGGAGGCGGACGTGGTAGACGCCGCCGGATGACTGGCCTTTATCGGTCTGGAACTTGACATTGACAGTCTTCTTACCTTTGACAAGCTCTGCCGGCACCACATACTCCTCGTCGACAAATTCATTCTTATTCCACTTTCCGGAGTTGTCGACTTTGGCAAGAGGCGTATCGTCAATAAGAATAGTCATCTGCCCTACTCCGTTCTCATTTCCCCAGTAACGAACGCGGAGAGTCAAGTCTTCGCGATCACCGGTATTCATGTCATAGGCAAAGAAACCTCCATTGGAAGCGTCACGCCAAGGCTCACCATTATAATTGCCGCTTCCTGAATTACGCGATTTCATCTGATGGTCGGCCTCGGGCTGCTGCTCTCCGGTGTTGACTGCGTCGACGGTGCGAGCGTCAAGAGCCAGACGCATCTCTTCGTCCTTTCTTGCCTTCTGCTGGTAGGCAGTATATTCCTTCGGAGTCATGGAAAGGAAATAGAGGGTATAGCGGGAATCGTGAACGCCATTGAAGGGTTCGAGGATAACTTCCTTACCTCCGTTTTCGAAGATACCTGTAGCGTCAAATGTCATAGAGCCGGCAGCGGTAGGTTTCAAGGCATTGAGTTTCTTTACAATCGCTTTGCGGTCACCAATAAGCAGAGGTGTATCGAAAACAGATACGAGCGGACCGCCGGCGATATGTCCCCAACGATGGTCGCCTGCTACAAGACCGGGCATAGGCACATCGGTCTTAAGACGCGCGGCAAGAACTATCGGGCCGTACATAACGCTGACATAATTAGGAAGATAGTTTAGCTCCTCCACACGCATCTGCATCGGGAGCGACATCTCGACCACATCTCCGTTTTTCCATTCACGGTAAAGTGAAATATAACTTTCAGGAGTGGATTTCACCTTAAAGATCTTTCCGTTGACCTTGACTACCGGATTCTCACACCATCCGGGGTGACGGAGATTAAGAACAAAAGACTTGGGAGAATCAGTGCTGATGGTAAGCTTTGTAGATTGCTCCACAGGGTAATTGTTGGTCTGAGTTATCTTAACTCCTTCCTGCTTCCAGTCCAGTTCAGACGGGATGAAGAGGTTCACCCAAAGGGAATCGCCGGCGTGAGTATAGATGAACTGTCCGTATTTGCCATGATTCTCCATACCAGTACCTACACAGCACCACATCGCACTGTTGGGTTGAGAATATACACGGTAATGTCCCGGACGCGCCGGAGTAAAATATACATATCCGCCATGCTCGGGATGCTGGGTCGACAGTATATGGTTGTAGAGAGCTCGCTCGTAAAAGTCTGCATAGCGTGCATCAGGATTCATGCGGAACAGACCTTCCGTCAGCTTCAGCATATTGTTGGTGTTGCATGACTCCGGACCCTCGCGATCATCCACGTAACTCTTAGCGTCGGCAGCAGATGCAAAGTGTTCGCGACGGCTGTTGCCGCCAAACGACAGAGAACGGTTGTTGACAACTGTATCCCAGAAGAAATCAGCGGTCTTATGATACTCCTCGTCGCCTGACACTTCCGACACTCGCTGATAGCCTACTACTTTGGGCACCTGAGTGTTGGCATGCATATTGTCGAGCCTGTCCACTCCGTTGTGAAGGTTGTCGTAAAGAGCATGATGGGTGAAGCGTTTAGCCGCATTAAGATACTTCTCGTTGCCAGTGATGGCGTAGGCATCGGCAAACACCTCGTTCATACCGCCGAACTCGTTACCGAGCATGCCTTCCATCTGCTCGTCGGAAAGATTCGAGATAAGGTCGGCCCCCCAGTCACAGAGGTTAAGGAACATGTTGAGGGCAGGTTTCGACCCTGTGTAGACCCAGGCATCGCGTAGACCTGCATACATCTTGTGGACATTGTACCAGGGCACCCAGTAATCCCAGACTTTACCGCCGTTACCCTTACGGATTTCTTCCCATAGGACATCACCGTTCGGGACGCCTCCTATATAGCCGTCATTACGCGCAGCCGCACAAAGAGCGAGCTGGGAAATGACGTAGTCGAGGCGATCCTTCAGGCGTTGGTCGCCTGTAGCAGCGTAATGTATGGCGAGGGCAGTTATATAATGTCCTCCCACATGACCGTCAAGACCAGCCCAGTTGGTGAAATCCTCACCTTTAGGGTCGAGACCTGCTTCCTTGAAATAAGGAGCGAGCAGACGATCGGTATCGTAGCTAAGAAGGGTCTCTACATTCAGGTCCATGGCATGCTTGAAAGGACTGTCAAGGAGCTTGACATCCTGAAGCGGGAACTCATTGCCGTAGAGCACTGACTGAGACAACGCACAGAACGGCACCGCCATCGCAGCCAGACCCAAAATAAGTTTCTTAATATTTTTCATTGTCTTCATTGATTAAATTTCCAAGAATCAAACTGAAGGAGGTCATTACCGCCTCCTTCAAACACGAAGTAAAGGTCGTGAATGCCATCCCTCTTTATGGTCTTCGCCTTTTTTTCCTTCCATTCAGAGCCGGAAGAAGCGTCGAGCGTAGCAATCAACTCTCCGTTGGGAGCGTCAAGGCGAACCTCTATCTTAGAACCGGGTTTGCCGTTGCGCACACGCGCTGTAAAGTCTTTTGCTCCCTTACCAAAATTGACTTCGCGCACCTTTATGTAGTCGCCGGGATCCACATCATTGACATACACGCAGTAGATATCGTCGTAGCCGATACCTATACCCTCTTCCCAGGCGATGGTCTCACCCTGCTGACGAATGAAGGGATTGAGAGGATCGACGCTTTTAAGCACTCCCCTCTTATCATGATGCATATAAGGTAGAGAACCGTCTTCATTGAACTCAAATGGAATCACGCTTGTAGTGCGACGCTTGCTGTGAGCATTCTGAAGACCTTCATCCATATAGAAGAAATACCACTGCCCTTTATACTCGCACATACCGGTATGGTTGCCCATGCCTCCATGCTCAAAAGCACGCATCAGCTGTCCGCCATATTTCCATGGGCCTAAGGGAGAATCCGACCAAGCCCAATCAGTAGCCTCGGGACAGAAAGATGCATAAGCGAGATAATATTTATCGCCACGCTTAGCGAGCCAGGGAGCCTCCTCGTAGTCAGGACCAAAAGCATCCTTATCCTTGATCTCGAACACCTTAATATCTCCGTCGTAGCTAATCATATCGTCGTTCAGTTTAACGGCATAGAGTGCATTGTTGCCCCAATACATATAAGCCTGTCCGTCATCGTCAATGAGCACCGTCGGGTCAATGTCTTCCCAGCCATGGCCGCTGTAGTTGGTATCTTCCGACTTGATGAGGAAATTCCTTCCTCCGAGAGGGTTGGTGAAAGGACCGTAGGGAGAATCCGAGACGAGAACCGGGATACCGAACGTAGATGTATAATAATACCATTTACCATCGCGGTATGCCATCTGCGCGGCATAAGCACAATCTTTCGTACCGAAACCTTCGTTGTTGAATACGGGGGCATGATGAGTCCAGTTGACCATATCCGTGGTAGTGAAACAGAGATATTCACGCATCACGAAATTATCGGGATCAGCAGAAATGTCGTCACATCCGGTATATAGATAAAGGGTATCACCTACTACGACCGGAGCGGGATCCGGAGTGAAGTGTGTCTGGCATATAGGGTTCTGAGCAAACAGCTGTCCCGAGGCCATCGTCAATACAGAGACTGCAGCAATCGCAACATTTACCTTACACTTAAACAGTTTCATAATGAGTCGCATATTTATGGATAAATCACTTCACGAATTTCCAGGAATCAAACTGAAGAAGATCGGAACCATCGCCGTCAAACACAAAATAAAGGTCATGAATACCATCCCGACTCTTTATTTTCATTGATCTGTCAGTCCAGTCATTGCCCGAGGCTGCATCAAGAACACCAAGAAGCTCACCGTTAGGCGCGTCAAGCCGAACCTCAATCTTAGATCCCGGCTTGCCCTTACGGACACGTGCTTCAAATTTTTTTGCGCCATCGCCGAAATTGACTTCACGAACCTTGATGTAATCTCCGGGATCCACATCCTTTACAAACACAGTATATATATTGTCGTAACCTATTCCGATACCTTCTTCCCAGGCAATAGTCTCACCTTGCTGACGCACATAAGGATCAAGAGGATTGACACTCTTCAGGACACCGCGCTTGTCATGGTGGATATAGGGAATCGATCCGTCTTCATTGAAATCAAAGGGAACGACACTTGCGGTGCGCCTGCGGCTATGAGCCTCAGGGAGGCCTTCATCCATATAGAAGAAATACCACTGTCCCTTATATTCACACATACCGGTATGGTTGCCCATTCCTCCATGCTCGAAAGCGCGCATGATCTGGCCACCGTATTTCCAAGGGCCGAGCGGAGAATCCGCCCAAGCCCAGTCTGTAGCCTCGGGGCAGAAAGAAGCATATGCAAGATAATATTTATCTCCTCGCTTAGTCAGCCACGGAGCTTCCTCGTAGTCCGGGCCGAAAGCGTCCTTATCCTTGATTTCGAACACATGTATATCACCGTCATAGCTGATCATATCCTCATTAAGCTTTACGGCGTAGAGGGCGTTGTTGCCCCAATAGAGGTAGGCCTGACCGTCATCATCGATAAATACAGTGGGATCTATATCCTCCCAGCCATGTCCGCTATAATTTGTGTCTTCGGCATAGGTCAGCTGCTTCTTTCCACCAAGAGGATTGACAAACGGACCATAAGGAGAATCCGAAACCAGAACCGGCACTCCGCTCGTAGACGGATAGAAATAATATTTACCATTCCGGTAAGCCATCTGCGACGCATTGGCATTCTCATTTTCTCCGAAAAGGGAAATGTTGAAAATCGGAGCATGATGTGTCCAGTTGACCATATCGGTAGTAGTGAAGCACAGATAATCCTTCATGACGAATTGATTCGGAGTAGCCTCCCATTCATCATGGCCGGTATAAAGATAAAGCGTATCCCCTACCACAAGAGGAGCCGGATCTGCCGTAAACTCAGTCTGAGATATAGGATTCTGGGCGTTTACACTGAATGCAACAGCTCCAATAAGAGCCGTCAACATTCTTCGATTTGTAAATTTTGTGTTTATGTTCATGATATTGTTTTTTGCGTTATGCGTTATGCGTAGGGCGTGTGAGCGTGTGAGCGGAAGGCATTATCTGGAGGCTCCGGCTCTCCTGACCTTATAGGTCGCTCCGGGAGCCGTCACCAGATCATACTCATATGTCCTTAAAAGCAACGGATGCTCTCCGATGGTCTCTTCACTTACCTCAGCATCAGCCAGTCTTACCGGAGTAAGCAGAGCGTTAGGGGTATTTCCTTCCGCCACAATCAGGCCCTCGCCTTCAAGGGGGACGTATGATCTTAGCCTCAGTGTACCTCCAATATTGGAAAGGATATCGGCCTCCAGTAGCTGACCGTTTTTCCATTCCATATCCACGGTGTAATTGCCTCTTGCCTTCAGTCCTTTTACAGAGCCTTCACTCCATGAAGAAGGAATCGCCGGAAGAAGATGCACTGCGCCGTCGTGGCTTTGAAGCAGCATTTCGGCAATGCCGGCTGTAAATCCGAAATTACCGTCGATCTGGAACGGTGGATGCGCGTCGAAAAGATTGGGATAGAGCCTTCCGTCGTTGCCACCGGAATAGTCAATGCCAGGGGAGGCAGGAAGAAGAGTGACGAAATTATTGATAATCTTATCGGCATGATTTCCGTCAAGGAGTCTTGCCCAAAGATTGAGCTTCCATCCTATACTCCATCCGGTGGCCTTGTCGCCACGCTGCGTAAGGGAGTTCTTTGCGCCCGCAAAAGCATGAGGTGTAGAATTGGGAGTTATCTGGTTTGAGGGGTAGAGTCCATACAGATGCGACACATGTCGGTGATCGTCTTTGGGATTATCGGCATCTACGGTCCACTCCTGAAGCTGACCGTATCGGCCGACCTTCATTGGCTGCAGTCTTGAGATGGCATTCTGAAGACGTGCGATATACTCGGCATCCTCGCCAAGGATCTCAGCGCACCTCAAAGTATTGTTAAGGGCATCGAAAGCTATCTGATTGTCCATAGTACATCCGGCAGTGATCCAGCTGCTGCCATAACCATGCTCAGGTGACATGGAAGGAGCGGTCACCAGATAACCGGTGCGGGGATCCTCCACCATCGCTGACATATAGAAATCAGCGGTACCCTTGATGACGGGATAGTATTTCTTAAGGAACTCCTTGTCGCCGGTATAGAGATAATGATCCCAAAGGTGAGTGGCAAGCCATGCTCCGCCGTTGGGCCACATACCGTATCTCGCCTGATCCACAGGACCACATACGCGCCATGCGTCGGTGTTGTGATGAGCGACCCATCCGTCGGCTCCGTAAAGAGTCTTGGCTGTTTCAGCCCCGGTATGGCTCAGGTCTTCAATGAGATCGAAAAGAGGCTCGTGGCACTCTGCAAGATTTGTCACCTCAGCCGGCCAATAGTTCATCTCGGCATTTATATTGATGGTGTACTTACTGTCCCAGGGAGCATGGTTCGACTCATTCCATACACCCTGGAGGTTGGCGGCCTGTCCGCCGGGCTGAGAAGATGAAATCAGGAGATAGCGACCATATTGAAAAAGGAGCGCGAGAAGAGAAGGGTCATAGTTATCCTTGAAGTCGGCCACGCGCAAGTGAGTCTCTTTATCGGAGCTGCCAAGAGAAGGAAGGGTAAGCGACACCCTGTCGAACTGCTCCTTATAAGCTGCTGTATGGGCCGCGAGAGACTTGCTGAAATCCTGCTTCATGGCATTCTTCAACATGGAGTCGACCGTCTTTTCAGGATTGCCGCTTATGTCATGATAATTCACATAGTTGGTAGCGGAAGCGATATATATTACGGCATAGTCAGCATCCTTGACATCGAGCTTTCCGTCTTTCGCTGACACCTTACCGTTGCTCTTAACGCGAATGCCACATTTAGCAGTGAGTCCTGCAGGGATACCTTCATGGTCCCGTCCGGGGACAGTAACGTCCAATCCTTTACCGTTTACCTTGACCGATCCACCCTCGGGCGTGTCATATTCAAGAGAGAAATTAAGAGCCTTGCTCTTATCGGCAGAAATATTCATCATTATCACGCCATCAGGAAGAGATGCTATCGTCTCGCGCTTGAATGAAACATCACCCACCTTATATGCAACCTCTGACACAGCATTCGCGATATCAAGCTGACGCCGATAGTCCGTAGCGTCGCCGGTATGATTGAAGTCAATGTACAGAGAGCCGAGGGTAAGGTAAGACATGCCGTGGTGGGGAGTCATGTAATACTGATTGATCAGCTGCTCTGCTTCCTTTTCCTTCCCGTCGAAGATAAGCTGCCTTATTTCCTGCAGGTGCTTGATACCCTCCGGGTTATTGTTGTTGTGAGGACTTCCGGCCCAGAAAGTCTCGTCGTTGAGCTGGATCCTTTCACGATCGACACCTCCGAATATCATCGCACCCATTCGTGAGTTACCAATCGGAAGAGCTTCCACCCACGCCACTGCAGGTGCAGAATACCAGAGAGTGAGATCCTGAGCGGCATTTGCGACCAAGGATGAGAGTGCAATCAAAAATGATAGAACTGTTGATTTTAGTTTCATGTATATAAAAATTGTTTGATTCTAAATCATAAAGCGCCTCTCCGAGGCTACTGATTATCTGTTTCATTTTCCAGGCTGAAGCCTGGATTTTAGCATAATATCAGCTCTCCGAGCTGAGTTGTCAGCGTATTATCACTCACGCGTTTACGCACGCGAAGCATCCCTTCTATTACTTAGGGGATACGGTCATTACCATACCTCCTCTAGGAAGAAGAGAGAAAGACGAAGGCAAAGAGGATGAGTCAGATATTTTCCATTTTTGGACGCTGCCCGGAGCAGCGTCCTCAAAGGACCTGATAGCCAGATTTGAATTGTCGAGGCCAAGACGCGCATAGTCGATATCTTCAAGAGTGACAGGAGCGTCAGTTCCGTTGATGGCTGAGATCCACCATTTACCGTCTTTCTTTCTTGCCATGATTACGAATTCGCCCGGATAACCTCCAAGAAGTACGGTATCGTCCCAAGCAGCGGGAAGATTAGAGAGATATTCCTTCACTTCCTGCGGCTGAGCGAGAAAACTTTCGGGGCGGTCGGCGAGATGCTGGATTCCGGACTCAAAGAGAGCTGTCAGTGCCAGTTCGTGGGCATGGGTAGTGATATGAGGATGCTGCGAGTCGGTGAAGGCGCAGGGAGTGTAGTCCATCGAGCCAATCACATTGCGGGTAAAGGGAAGTGTCGCGTTGTGGGATGCAGCCCTCGTTGTCATATCCGGCCGGTTGTTGTACCACTCCGCGCCGTATACGGATTCTGTGGTTATGAAGTTGGGATATGTACGCTGCCAGCCTCGGGGAAGCGGGGAGCCATGGAAGTTGACGAGCAGGTGATGACGTGCCCCCGCTTCGAGAAGTTCTTCCATAAACTTCCAGTTGCGGTTAGTATCGCCCGAAAAGAAGTCAATCTTGACACCCTTCACACCTATCTCCTCACACCATGCGAATTCCGTCTCAAGATCTTCGGGAGTATTCAGCCTGTATTTCGGAGTAGGCGCGCCGTCGACCCAGCCGATGGAAGAATTGTACCATATCATCGGCTTGACATCTCGCAATATTGCATATTCTACCGCATCCTCGACAGTCTTGCCATCTTTCATTCTATCCCATTCCGCATCTATAAGTATGTACGGAAGTTTCAGCTCGTAGGCAAGATCGATGTATTTCTTTATTATGTTGAAGTCATCAGATCCGTGGTTGTATGCCCAGTATACCCATGAGGCGACTCCGGGTTCTATCCAGGAGGTATCTTCGAGTCTATTCGGAGCAGCGATATCCGTAACGAGGGTTGACTCCACGATATCGGAAAGGCCACCGACTATGAAAGTCTGCCAACCCCCATCTTCCGGACCGTCGGGTTTCAGTTCGAAACAATTATTACCAAGGGCATACATGCTGACACCGGCTTCGTCGGAAGTGATACCGGATTCGGTAAGGAGTCCGAAAATGCTATCCTTATATTCAAAGAGAGCTGGATAGCCTATACGCTTCCCTTCCGTCTGGACCTGATCTTTCGGAAAAAATTCCTCATAACAGTCCGTCCAGTTTTGAAGCCAAGTATGTTGAGGGTTGATGAGTTCTATTTTGGATGAACCTTTCTTTTTCCATGCGAAACCGTCATCATATAACCTTACATAAACGGTATCACCAGTAGCAGTAATATATTGCCACCCGGAGAAACTGTTATGGCAATGGCTTCTTTTACCTGTCACCATGTTATAGTCAGTCTCACCCTGTATCATGTTACCGATTCTCTCGAGTTTGCCGAATTCAAATTTGAGCAAAGGAATGGCAGGAGCCTTTTCATCAGAAGACTGATAATAAAAAGTAAGATCCCCATCATCTGAGCTACCTGAAATGCATCTTCCTTTAGATGCATTTCCGGCGGTAAGAAAAAACGGAAAGGCCAAGCAGACTGAGGTTAAAATTATTTTGAATTTCATTAGGCTATATAAATAAATGGTGGACGCACGAACCGTGCGTCCCTACAAATAAAATATAAATCAATGGAATGAAACGGATGTACGCTTACCCGAGTATGAAATTTCCTTTGACTGGCCGTCGGGAAGAACGACGTTGAAGGTGCGGTTCTTCAGCATGCCGTCGAAGCTACCTTTGGTTGCGTCGATTGTCAGGGTGCGCTTTTTGTCATTCCAGTTCATCGGAATCTTGGAGAACTTTCCTTCCTGATATCCGAAGCCGTCACCTTCATCTTCATAAAGTACAAATTCAGCGTCTGCACCGGGATAGACATTGAGAGTCAGATAGTCCCATGGTTTCTCGGAAGTGTACTGCATATCCTCCGCGAGAGGAAGAATACTTCCTGCCTTTACATAGAGGGGGGAATAAGCGAGAGGAGCGTCGGCCTTGACAGTCTGTCCGCCGTCATACTTTTTATTGGTCCAAAAGTCATACCAGTCCGCGCCTGCCGGAAGATATACGTCATAAACCTTCTTGGCGGTCCAGTCGACCACCTGCCAGCCTTCGGAATTAAGATTGGCATCCTGTTTGTCCCATCCTGTCATCTCATTGGTCTTGACGACCTTCTCCTGAGTATAAAGGGGATCGAGAACGGGGCACACGAGGATACTGCGTCCGAACATGAATTCGCGTCCGTTGTCCCAAGTGTTTTTGTCATCCTTGAAATCCATGAAGAGGGCTCGCATGAAGCTGTCGTCGTTAGCGCTGACACGGCGGGCGGTGCTGTAGATGTAAGGCATCAGACGGTAGCGCAACTTAATAGCGTCAACGAGAGCGTCATAGACGGGTTCACCCTCCTTCCCGAAATAATAGATCTCGCGGTAGGTGTCGGCGCCATGGCTGCGCATCATCGGAGTGAAGGCACCAAACTGCATCCAGCGGGTGTAGAGTTCCTGGAACTGTGGGTTCTTCGAACCTGAAGTAGGATCATAGTTTCTGTTATAGCTACCTGAGAAGAAACCGCCTATATCGGTGTTTACGTTAGGATTGCCCGTAAGGGTATGGTTGAGGACGAGGGGCACTTGCTTGCGGAAGGAATCCCATGAACTGCCGACGTCGCCACTCCAGGACTGAGATCCAAAGCGCTGCTGCCCGGTGAAGTAGGAGCGTGTAAGGATGAAAGGACGTTTCTGCTTATCGTCGGCACGCTGATGGCTGTCGACACCGCTTACGCACATGAAGGGGAAAAGATTACGGACCGAGCGGTAACTGCCGAGAGCACTTGGCTGATCGAGATCGGAATCCTTATACTGCATGTGGTCGGGATCGGTAGAGTCCATCCACCATGCGTCAATTCCCATAGAGTGGAGACGCTTGAGATGGTTCCAATAGATATCACGGGCCTCCGGGCTATAAGCATCATATACGCGGACACCAGACAGGTAGTCACGGCGAGGAGGCCATTCCGTGAGACCTGATTCAGGCCATGTCTCGAAATCGAAGAGAAGTCCTTTTTCCTTCAGTTCCTTATACTGCTTCGTCTGCGGGCCGAAGCTCTGCCAGATGCTAATGCTCATATGGGCATTGTTGTCATGCACCTTGTCGATCATTTCCTGGGCCCGGTTGAAGTCAGGGTTGATAAATTCCATGGCGTTCCAGGTGTAGTTCGAGCCCCAATACTGCCAGTCCTGGATAATTCCGTCGAAAGGAATACCGAGGTTACGGTACTTATCCACTACTTCAAGGAGTTCGTCCTGCGTCTTGTAGCGTTCGCGGCTCTGGTGGAAACCGTAAGTCCATAGGGGAACCATGGGCACCGAGCCTGTAAGCCAGCGTATATCCGCTATCACACCGTCGGCGTCGCCTCCATACATGAAGTAATAATCAACGAGATCACCGACCTGGCTTTCAAGCTCAAGGGTGCCGTCATCGTTGAGTGCCGTGGGGGAATAGTTGTCCCAATATATGCCGTAACCTTTTATGCTCTGGAAGAAGTGGGCGAAGTCCTCAAGGTTAGATTGCTGCATGAGACGGTGTTCGCCGCGTTGCGACATCTTGCCGTTCTGTAGCATTCCTACTCCATAGATAGGCTCATCGGCTTCGAGGGCGAAGCTCTGCATAACCTTATAGGCACCTTTGTCAATTCCTTCTGAAATGGGAGTAAAGCCGTGTTTTCCTTCCGCAACGAGAAGCTCCCCATCGGGCTTATAAAAGCTGACCCTACCTGTATTATTGTCAACCATCACCTTGAGGGCAGAGCTTTTATATTCTGTCACTTCATCGTCAATAACTCCGGTCACCTTTACATCCTGAGGCTTGGCGGTGACAACGAGAGATTCACGGTCGCCATTGGGGTTACCGTCGGGAGATTTTACAATTCTCACGATTTCAGGAGTATAGTACTTCACATACACTTTTTCGGCTGCGAAGGTGGACAGGGCCATGAGAAGCGCCATACATCCGATGGAAATTTTCAATTTCATAATGGCAGTTGAATTAATAAAATGCAAATATAGTATTATTTTCGTTAAGCCGCATGCACGATTTCGATTAAATCATAGCACAAAATCGATATGGACGTTAGACGTTGGACGTTAGACGTTGGATGGGTGGAGTTTATCCGGCAGGTGTCGAGGAGAGGATGAATGATTTGCCGGTATGGAACGATTAGACAGCTAAGCCGCTGTCATTCCGGACAGCGGCTTAGCTGTAAGCTTAAGAAAAGGTAGCTGAACGCAGGATCATGTCAGTTCATTTTCTTGATGACGGAGGTCTTGCCGTTACGGTAGAGGATGCGCTCTATGATGAGGCCTTTCTCATCTGCATTTACAGCCTGACCATGGATGTTGAACCATTCGCGCGCTACGATCTCGGAGTCACCCTCAACGGCCTCGACTCCAGAGAGGGATGCCGCATTTTCCATCGCTTCTGTAAGGGCTTTGGTAGCAGTCTCATAAACAGAAGGAGATGTGGAGACGAGCGATTCATACTTATTGATAGCATCAAGAAGAGCGATAGCCTCCTGACGGTTGCGGTCCGCCTCCGGAATAGAGGCGTACATATCCTTCGCCTGATTCAAGGTACGGAGGAAGCCACCCTTATAGCGCTCGGCGGGTGACATTGCTGTCTCGATTTTAAGGTTTCCAACAATCACGGCAGCCCATCCGGCGGTCATGCTGTAGGTCACCGTATAATCACCTTCAGAGGAGATGTCGAATTCCAATGAATGTGCGGTCGATCCACCGATACGACCCTGCTGCTCGTCCATGTTTCCGGTCGAAGGGAGCGACGGGAAGTTTGCGACTGTCGTTCCGTCGATTCCTTTCACAGTGAAGTCGAACTTTACATTGCCGTCGAGAGAACCCTTATTCCAGTATACGGAATTGAAATTAGCAACATAGCGTCCTTTCTCGAAATGCAGTGCATAGTCAGGCACATATTTGCCATAGGTGATCTCGCAGCGGTCGTAGTCGCGGGCACTCAGATAGAAACCCTCGTCAAAGTCGCCCCCCTGCATGAAATACTTCATTCGGGCACCACCTGTATTCGCGCTTCCGGATGTCTTCTCGTCTTTCGCACCGCTGCGGGTATTTATACGGTACCACCCTGTAGGTATACCCTCCCCTACCTTATTTTCTTCCGCACGAAGATCGGGATGGAAGATGACATTGTAGGGAGGAACATCACCCACTTCCTCAACTCCCAAAGTATAGGTAGCCTTGAATACCTTCATTACGCCTTCGTTCTCACCTTTCACATTGCGGACAGAAAGTGCATATTCACCGCGTTCCAGAGCCGGGACCGTGAGGGTCAGAACATTTCCGGAACTCTTCACGTTGAGTTTTACAGGAACGCCATCCTTCTCAAGCAGAGCCTCGGCTTCAGAGCCGTCTACATTCATATCGAAAGTAAGGCTGATATCCATGCCGTCGAGCGGAAGGTCGAAAGAGCCGTTCTCAGGTTCGAGAGTCTTCACCTTCGGAGCGTCCGGGCCGAGGCTCCAGCGCTTCATGAAGTTCCAGCCTTCTATACTCGTAAGGCAATAGACGGGATCTTCCGACTGCCAGTGACCTTTGTCCTTGAGTTCGAGCAGTCGGACCTCCACTCCGTCGAGACCGTCGCCCCAGATATGCATTTTGGCGCCTTTGTTGCGGTTTCCCTTTGGATACGGATCAATAAGTTCCTCCACGGTGTTACACTTATTGTGTTTGATCCAGCTGTCAAGTGTAGGCTGAACACCGCTGAAGACGCAGACATCGTCGCCGGTACCATGAACGTGCATGATGGGCACAGGACGCGAGCTATACGCGCTCTTATCGCCCATCGGATATCCGCTGACCGGAACGAACGCAGCAATCTTGTCGGGGATACGGTTGGCACAGTGATAGGTGAACATTCCACCCATTGAGAAACCGGTCAGATACACACGACCCGTACTGATGTTGTGTTCCTTCTCCATCTTGTCGATGATGGCGCTGACGAAATTCACGTCTCTGTTTCCGCCTATGTCCCAACCGCGGTCAATGCCTTCCGGAAAAACAAGCACGAACTTGGCGGTGTCGGCTACTGCGGCCCATTTGGAATTGCTGTCGTGCCAGTTGGCATCCTGATTCATACCGTGGCAAGCGATTACGAGCGCCGCTCCGCTCGGAGTGTTTTCAGGTACGTAGACTTTCATCTTACGGCTTGCGCCGTTGACGGTGAGGCTCTCCCATTTAGGGGCTGTCGCAGCAAAGGCTGTCGCCAGCGTAAGAGAAGCCATGCAGAGAGTAAGTAAATGTTTCATGTCCTTCTATGGTATTTATTGAATTTTCGAGATAACAGATGCAAAGATAGCTCAAAAATCAAACCGTCGAATACCAATTTGTATATTGTTCATACATAATCGTACACTACCGCAATATATATCACATGATAGATAAAAGGAATGTTATGAAACAATTCAAGCATAAAATTACCTCTGATGTTACCAATCAAAAAGTAATTTATCCGCCTGTTAGATTGGTTTTCGGAATTTATCATTAATTTTGCAGATAGCAACGGAAGGGATTCGAGCGAGCGGCGGTTAGGAAACCGCCGACCCAGATACAGAATTATTTATAACCGAGCATTTGCTCATAAATATCATTTACATTATGAGGCGAGTATTACTTTGCTTATTACTTTCACTATTTGTCCTTGGGCTCAAGGCGCAGGAGCGACGGCCCATCGACAACCAGCATCCGCTTTGGCTTGTCCATGTGGATGTATGGAACGCGGCAGACCCTCAGAAGATCATCGACCTGATTCCTGAGGAAATCAAGCCCTATGTCTGCATGAACCTGTCACTGTCTTGCGGCTACGACACCAAGGACAACATGTACCGCATGCCGCGCTCGGCAGTGCGTACTTACAAATCCTGGGCATCTGTGTGTCAGCACAACGGCATGTGGTTTACCTGCCAGCCTGCAAGCGGCGGCCACACCCACATCCAGGACGATGACCTCGAGACATTCGAGTATTTCTTCAAGACTTATCCCAACTTCCTCGGATGGAACTATGCCGAGCAGTTCTGGGGATTCGATGAGGCCGGCGACAAGAGCAGCAGCACACAGGAATCACGCATCGCCCTCTTCGCCAAGCTTGTGGAGATGTCGCATAAATACGGTGGTTTCCTGACGGTAAGTTTCTGCGGAAACATCTGGAGCCATCCGCTCAATCCGTTAGGCATGATGAAGCGCAACGCAGATCTGCACAAGGCCTGCCAGGAGCATCCGGAAGCTATACTCTGGCTTTATAAGTATACCACAAGCAGCTGTTTCTATAATAACGAGAGCGTATCATGGGGTCCGTTCGTCGCAGGTCTCGCCAACAACTATGGCGTACGCTACGACAACTGCGGATGGAACGGAGCGTTGGGAGATTACTTCGGAGATACAAAAAATGCGCCTTATCCCGGATCAGCGGGTATCGGCACCGTAATGGAGCAGACTTGCGTCAACGGTGGAGCGGTATGGGACGGTCCGGAGCTGATATGGACAGAGGACTTCAAGAATCTCAGTGCCACTCTTGTTGATAACTATCTAAGACGCAGATGGACAACCTTCCCCAATTTCGACGCCATCTGGGTCGATATGTTCAGGAAGATCATCGACGGCTCAATGTATATTCCATCCCGTCAGGAAGTAGTGGAGAAGACAAAGGTAGCCGTCATCAACGATCTCACGAGCGGAAACGACGAGGACAAGTACGCCGCATGGGATAACCTCTACGACGGACTCTACAAGCAGGATGACCCCTTCAACCGCAACAAGGGATACTGGATGGACAACTACCTCTACCTTAAGAAGTCCGGCCGCTACGGCACAGTTCCCGTGATGCTTGAGGCTTACGATCCTTTGGCAAAACAGATTCCCTCTCTCGTAAACAAGTCGGAGCGCAAGACACGCTGGAATACTATAGACAAGAAAGTGGAGGAGTTCAATAAGTACTATCCTGAGGTTTCCGAAGGAGACCTTTATGTCAACCGCTTCCGTAATCAGCTCGTCACATACACTCCGTATTCAAACGTAAGCGGCAAAAGATCTGCATCCGCAAGGATACCTCTCAAATACAACACTTGCGAGACACTTGAGCTTAAGTACGATGTACTTTCTTCCGGAGTGATTCGCGAATATAATGACCACATCGACTTCTACCTTAACAATTTCCGAAACGATACAACCACCATCAGGGAAGACATAATTCGCTTGGAAGGTCTGAAAGAAAAACCATCTTATGAGCTTAAGCAGCACGCTTCCTATGAAGTCAATATTAAAGATGATTATAACGAGGCCGATAAGAGCTACACGCTTACTGTAAGCCATCTCGGGCCTTTGGACCTCACCGTGTCTTGCAGCGGAAACGCAGATCGTAGCGGCATGACGGACGCCATACCATCAGACTACACAATATCAGTTCCGAAACAGCCGGAACCTTTCAAAGGTCCTATTATTATAGAGGCAGAGGATATGGACTATAGAAGCATCGGGAAACTGGCCCTTACCCACTCCGGCTGGTGGGCTCCCGATTATTCGGAATTCTCCGGTATGGGATTCGTAGAACTTGGCACCAACAAGAAGGCTACTCTGCGCCATAACCTTACCCTCAGGGAAGCCGGAGAATATGAGATCTACATACGATACTGCAACACATCTGCTGATGCTGAAATCGAAGTTTCAGTCAATGGAGAGGCAAGAAACATAACCATAAACAAAGCCCCGAAGAATGACTGGAAGAAAGTCAAGGTCGAGGCATCACTAAATGCCGGCGAAAATACCTTCATAATCACAAATACGACCGGAGTAGGCCCGACAATAGACCAGATCATCTATATGCCTAAGGGAACACCGAAGGAAAAGTTCCTCGTGACGATAAGGGATGTAGAGAACGGAACCGTGACGGCCGACGTATCAGAGGCATCGGAAGGTCAGAAAGTGACCCTGAAAGTCAATGCTGAAGAAGGATATGCGCTGAAGGAACTCCGCATAGTGAATTCCGTCTACTACACAATGGCGAAGACTATAGCAATCAACGATTCAGGAGAAATATCCTTCATCATGCCTGAGGACAACGTGACGATTCTTCCTGTGTTCTACGATACGACTTCTATCTATAAACTCGACTTCACCAATGCAGCCAACGGCAGCATACCGGAAGGATGGCGCTGCATACAGGAGAACAACGAGGTGCATCAGTATCCCAATTCGTTCTCTTCAGGAGCAAGGACACTGAAGGACTTTAAGGGATATCAGGGGAAGGCACTCTACTGGAGAAACAGCAGGGCAGAATATGGAGCCATAAACAACTACAGACTGAATCTCGAACCGGGCGAATACAAGCTTACATTCGCGATGGCGGCATGGAAGCTAAGCCCGAAGTATAATGTGACGATACGTAACGCAGATAAAAATACCGAAGTAGCGCAGTCTGAAGTATTTACTACGACAGTTGACGTGAACGGCAATACCTCTGCAGATGTATCGGCTGAGGAGCAGCATGAATTCAAGTTCACTGTTCCTGAAAAGGGCAACTACATCATCCGTTTCAACGACAAGTCGACCGTGGGTGGTTACCATGAGTTCCTGCTGCTTGAATGCAAGCTTAACCATACCGGTGATTCGGCCGTAGAAGGCATTTATGACGGACATAGCAATGTTCCGGCAGGTATCTATACTCCGCAGGGTATAAAGGTCAGCTCGATGCAATCAGGACTTAATATCGTGATTGAGGCGGACGGTACGGTTCGCAAGGTCATGAAGAAGTAGACTTTAGATTCTTGATAGAAAAATCCCGAAGATTGTCGAAATCTTCGGGATTTTTTTGTGTGCGCATCGAGCAGAAGTTACCTTTTCCCAGCGTGGGACGCGCACGGAGTGCGCTTGCTACACTAAGGACAGCACGGAGTGTAGTAGGCACACTCCGTGTGCGTCCAGGCGCGTGTTGAAGAACGAAATGGGGTATAAGCTATAAAAAAGTTTGGGAATAACAGCTCGCGACGCGCACGGAGTGCGCTTGCTACACTGAGGACAGCACGGAGTGTAGTAAGCACACTCCGTGTGCGTCGCGGTGTATGATGAAGTAACTATCGCTTAGTAATCGAAAAGGAGGGGATGGCACCGGACGCACGGGCCGTGCGTCCCTACTTAAAAAGCGCATAAGCCGTGGGCTTATGCGCTTTGGTATGTTTGTTGGGGGAAATAATCGGGGATTATTTCTGGATGAATTTCTTGCCGTTCTTGATGACGATGCCGCGATAGCTTTCGTCAACACGCTGACCGTAGATGTTGTAAATCACTGTAGGCTGAGCATTCTCGATAGCGTTTACGCTTGAAGTTCCTTTGGGAACGGCGTTAAATTTGCTAATCTTGCAAGAAGTCATGCCTTCGGGCAATCCCCAGTTGATTTTTACTGCGTTAAGATGAATGAATGATGCAGGAACATCTCCATCCTTTACTTCTGTAAAATCAAACTTTAATTTACCCTCTTTATTGAATTCTACATAAAATTCCGTGATACCCTGATCATGGGTAGGGCGATTGAAAAGCAATCTTATTACAGCTCCGGGGGTGCCTTCAGCTTCGATACCAGCATAATTAGTCAGATCTGCGTAAATTTCACCCCATACACTTGCAGTGCCAAGGACTGTAGTTCCACCACCTACTTCTTTACCGATCAGGTCATCAACTTCTACGTTCTCAGTTACAATAGTAGCGTCAGCTCCATAACCATTCCACTCATGGAACCATGCACCGGTAATAGCATTGGGATCGACAGGAACCACAGGCTCATCACCTTTCTTGGGTAGCAGATTGATATATTCAATATTTCCTTCTACACCCCAATGGAATTTCACGAAATTGAGATGAAGGAATTTGGGGTTTCCGGGTACGTCGGAAAAATCAAATTTGAATGTGCCATCTTCAGCAATATCAACGACACACTCTTTACCGGGACCCTGCATATCTTCACGGTTGAAGTAGAAACGAACCTTTCCATTTCCTGAAAAGCCTTTTCCTTCAACGCCACTGAATTCAGTCACATCAGCATAGCAATTACCATTGCAAGCGGGATTTCCGATTACAAAATCGCTATCCTTTCCGTAATTCTCTACCAGTGCTTCGGTGGGGTTCTCCACAATCTTTACGTTTTCACCCCAGAAAGTGTCCTCAGCAGTGATACCCTCCCACTGATGCCACATATCGATGGTCAGCGGTGTTGTGTCCTGAGCGTTCATGCCCAGGGCGGCAGCTACAGCTGCGCAGAAAAGTGTAATCTTTTTCATGATTTAAATTTGGGTTATAAAAAATAGTTAAACATTATTTGCAGGATTCGCAAGCCCATCACGGACTTGCGAATCCATTACAATTCAGTTCGAGATTTTCCTACAAAGGGAAACGATCTTACTTCTTGATGAACTTCTTACCGTCCTTGATAACGATGCCACGGTAGTTCTCATTTACGGGCTGACCGTAGATGTTGTACATGATACCGTTGCCCTTGACAGCCTGGATACCTTCAACAGCTGTGTCTTCGCCACCTTTCTGGAACCAGAGTTTTACATTGTCAACATAAGTCTGGCAGTTGCAGGGGAAGAAGCCGATTGAGATATAGAAAGAAGTAAATTTGTTGAATTCCTGCTGTACCTTATCAACATCCCAATGGGTGTCTTTCTGTACATTCTCACCATTGTCGTCAAGAACGGGTTCACCATTTTCATCAACAACATTTTCCTTGAAGTCACGTTCTTTCCATTCGAAAGCAGAAGGACGGAACTCTATGTGATGCCATTCGTTGACGGAGGGAAGCTGAGCGTTACCTGCAGAAGTACCGTCACCAACCGGATGCCATCCCCAGGGATATACATCTTTAATACGGATGAGAGGAGCACCGTTTCTTGCATCTGAAGAATTACCATTAGTGTAATCCTCACCGGGAATATCAGTCTCATAGATATCATATTCTACAAGACGAAGATCATCAGCTGTGTATCCTTCGGGTACAATCACAGGCTCTGTGATGAAGATAGGAGTCCAACCGGAATAGATAACGTGAGCACAATTGTTGTTATAACCTTCAGGACCCTTGTCAATGATCATGTCAGGACGGTTAAATGAGCCACCGTTTGATCCAAGATACGGAGAGAAGTATCCATCAGCACCTTCACCGGAAACCTCCCAGTTGTCAAAGTTGAACTCAATGAAAGCCGCTGTTGACTTGTCGAGAGCTGCCTCGTCTTTCTCACGCTGAGTCACCTCTTTTTCGAGATAGAAAGTGATACTCTTGATGTAGTAGTTAGAAGAGCCATTGGCACCCATACAGAAATCAAGAACAGAAGGAGTGCCTGTATACACATCGGAACCTTCACCTGTGGTAAACGCAGTCGGGTCGAACACCAGAGTGTTCCATTCGTTTACGACGATGTCTCCTTCATAGTAAAGAGGATCTGTGGTCTGCTTCAGCTGAATAGCAAAGGGTACATTGTCAGGCTGAGTAGGCTTATACTCAAGCTCAATCAGCTGAATGTTGGAGAAGTTGAAGCCTTTGGGAAGTGCCAGATTCTCGTAGCGAGTCATGGTGTTCCAGCAGGGATAGCCGGCTTCATTGACGGCCGGAGTTCCATCCTCACCAACAGTCACACCATTGATGAAAAGAAGGTTGCCTTCTTCTGTTTCAACAACCTGCATGTTGTCGTTAGGACCACTCCAGTAAGAGTTGAGCTTGAAGCCAACTTCTTTCTGAGTGAAATCGATTACCAACTCTTCGAAAAGAGTCTCGGCATATGCATTGACAGCAAACATGCCGGCCAGCGCGAGGGCTGACAGTGATTTCAGAGAATGAAATGTCATAAGAAATCTTTTTTAAGGTTAATAAATAGTATTGTTAAAAAAAATCATAATTCATAATGCATAAAGCATAATTTCCTGAGGGGAGGACGCACGAGCCGTGCGTCCCTACCCTAACTTATTTAGAGAGGCCTTTGACGATGCCTTCGTAGACGAAGCTGCGGTTGCCGTTCTGCTGCCAGGGAGCTACATCGGTAGCAGTATCTTGAATAGCAGAGAACGAGATGGACTTAGCATTATTGCCGAGTTCTGCAAGGAATGTACTTATGATGAGATTGTAATACTCACCCACTGCCTTACGCTGCTCAACCGACATGTTTGCCGGATTTGCCTGTCCGCCATTTTCGTTGATGACATTTACCTTGAGTGAAGAAAGTCTTACGGGCTTGCCAAACGAGGCAAGACTTTTCAGTGCCGCAACAGTATTTGCATTGACGACCGCCTGCTCTGCTGCATCGAAGCTGTATGAAGTAGAGAGGACGATATTGACACCGTCGACTTTCACACCGCTATTTTCGAGCTTCTGAATCTCAGCCTTGAGGGCAGCGACCTCAGCAGCCATGGCATCGCTTACCATGAGGTTCTGGCTTACATAGAATTTAGCGTCAGATCCCGCTTTGGCAATGACTGCCTTCTGCACTTCAGCTACGTATTTCTCACCAAGGTAGTCGCTCCAGACAAATTTTGAATTTGCGGATTCAAGAGGCTGGTCGAAGATGATGTAATCCTTCACGGAAGCTGCACAAATGTCAGTGATACCGTCTACCCACTTGTAAAGCTGCTCATTGACAATCTGAGTCTTCTCCTCGGGGGTCTTAACGATCACTGTGTCGTCACCGGTGGGATGCTCAAGACGGATCGTGATGTCATCAATACAGCAGCTTACACCTGAACCATAGCCACCAACGGCAAGCTTAATCTTGTTTTGCTTAAGTTCAGCCTCCTTGAACTTTATGTTGGACATATCAAAGATAAACTCCTGCCATTTACCCTTAGTGGAATATGGGTTGGTCTTGTCGTTGAGACCGGAAGACTCAATCTGAATTCTTGCAGATGTGGGAGTACCGTCAAGCAACAGGCACTTTAATGTCACTCGAGAGACATCGGCGAGAGTAGAACCTTCTGGAAGAGTAATCTCAACCAGTGGAACGTCCATAGTCAGCTTTGTACCACCAAGCACCTTTCCCTGCTGGCCGAGAGGATCCTCCATGACCTTTACATCGACGCTACCGACAGCTTTCTTCTGAGATGCATAAGCTTTTCCTATCTCGTCCTTTTCAAAATCACACATGAGGATCTGCTCATTCCAAGGCTCATAAGGAATCACCACGTCATCGAGCAAAGAGTTCAAGTAAAAGGCAGGAAGATTGGCATCGGTGCACAGAGCCGGTCCGAAGACCTTGACACCGGCCTTATCCGCTGTCTCCACAAGATTCTCAAGGGGAGAGAAATCATAGACATTCTCCTCATTCTTCAACGCAGAGGGAGTGATGCTTACCGCGCTCTCAACCTCACCGAAGTTGGTCTTGACTATACTGTAGGCAAGTCCCTGAGTAGCAAACGCAGCGGGATCCACGGCCACACCCAAAGTTACTCCGGCTTTAGAGGAATACTCCGAGAGCACATCATAGGCAGCGATCTGCTCATCGAGCTCCACGCTCTCGGGCTTGTCCATCTTGAAATCACCCTCATAGCCATGGGCACAAGAAGCCATTGCCAAGGCGAGTGCGGGCAGAGTGTAAATAAACGATTTTTTCATACTTACAAATTTTGAGGGTTATTTCCTTTCAATGTTGAATGCCTGAGAACCATAGACATTGCGAGTGCGGAGCACGAGAGTATCCTTCGACTCAAACTTCATATTGCTTGCAGGCATCTCCAGGGTGTAGTCAAGATAGATGGCATCGCGGTCCTTGCCGCCGAGGCTCTGCTTCTCACCCTTGGTCACGAACTTACCGGAACCGGACACTGAAGCGCCTTCGGTAGCGGATGAGAGCGTGCAGGAGTTGTCATCAGCAAAAGTAAGGACAACATTGATGGTATGGTCGCCGCCCTGGGCATCCTTAACTTTTATGGGAAGCACATCTTCCTTGAATGCGGAAGTCGTGAGATCTACTACCTCATCATTCTCCACATACTGACTGTGGCGTACGAGTATAGAGGACTGACCGTCGACAACTGCATTGTCAACACCCCTACGGAGGTACTGGCCATGCCAGGGATTGACAAACTTCACACCGTACAGAATGAAATTCTTAGGTTGCACCGACCAGTGAGCGTCATTTGTCAGAACCGGATTCTCCTCCGTAGCTGTTCCTGTCAGGATCCTGTCGGCTCCGGCCACATCGGTCATGCGCACCGGAATCACATAGCAGTTTCCGACCGACTTCCTGTCGGCGAAGAACTTGTCGGTGAGATGCACCCTGACTCCGCCGCCGATCTGTCCGGAAGGAATCGTTATCTTGTTGTCATCAATAGTATAGTAGTCTTCCGGCATTACCTCTACAAGCTGGTCGGAATCCTTGAAGTAGAAACCGTCTACGAGAGCCGGATCGACTACAAAGTCAATCACGACATTCTTTCTGTTGGTGTAACCTCCACCCCATGCGGCCTTGATGTAGACGTCATGGTTATTGTCGGGAGTCAGGTCGGTAAACTCATCTGTGCCGAGCTCAACCGTACGCATACCGTACTGATTGGCAAAGTACACTGTCTGATAGTCGAAATCGGAGAATTCATTCTCTCCGTTATGGCAGGCAGTGAGAAGCGCCAGGGCAGCCAGGGATGCGGGAAATATAAATTTACGTTTCATAAGATTGATCAGATTATTGCGGGATTAATGCCAGCCGTTGTTCTGCTGGAGATTGCTGAATTTAAGGATCTCAGACTGAGGGATCGGGGGATAGATCATATAATCCTCGTAATCGCGCTTCTCGACGTCGAAGATCTCGTATGTGCCGGCGGCATGCCATTCGATACCCTTGACGGTCTCGTTGAGGTCGAGTTTCCAGCGGCGGATATCCCAGAAGCGGGAGTT
>JAIDSM010000159.1 GCA_029061225.1 Muribaculaceae bacterium | reverse complement strand
AGCAAGTCATAATGCATAATGCATAATTGTTAGTCTCTGAAATTCAGAAGATAATACATTTATGATTATATTAATTTTAATAGCTACTTAAGACTCAAGACTCAAGACTTAAGACTTAAGACTCAAGACTCAAGACTTAAGTCTTCCCGGCATAGCTGGCACACCAATCAGCTATCACGCATTCCGAGCATTTTGGATTGCGTGCGGTGCAGACATAGCGTCCGTGGAGTATCAGCCAATGGTGGGCATTGGCAAGTTTATCCTCGGGAATATTCTTTACGAGTTCCTTTTCTGTGGCGAAAGGAGAGGGTGAGTCTTTGGTGAAACCGATACGGTTGCAGACGCGGAATACATGAGTGTCTACCGCCATGGCAGCCTTACCCCATACTACAGCGAGCATCACATTCGCCGTCTTACGTCCCACACCCGGAAGCTTCATCAGATTGTCTATATCCTGAGGCATTTCAGAATTGAAATCCTCCACAAGCATGCGCGCTGCCTTCAATAGGTGGCGCGTCTTGTTGTTGGGAAAGGTGACGCTCTTGATGTATGGGAACACTTCTTCCTCCGTAGCTGCCGCGAGCGACTCCGGGTCAGGAAAAGCCTCGAAGAGAGCGGGCGTGACCATGTTGACGCGCTTGTCAGTGCATTGCGCCGACAAGATCACGGCCAGAAGCAGATGAAACGGTGTGTCATAATGCAATTCCGTCTTCGGCTCCGGCATTATCTCCTCAAATGTCGAGATAATCCGGTCATACCTTTCCTTCTTCCTCATTAGTGTTGTCTGTTGTCAGTTCAATGCTTATTGTTCAATACTTACTGTTCAATACATTGCGCTTCGCGCATCAGTGCGCGGCTACGAATTCATCGAGGAATCTCACGTCGTTCTCGCTGAAGAGGCGGAGGTCCTTGACAAGGTATTTCAGGTTGGCGATGCGCTCCACACCCATGCCGAAGGCATATCCTGAGTATATTTCCGGGTCGATTCCGCAGGCTTTGAGCACGTTGGGGTCTACCATACCGCAGCCGAGGATTTCCACCCATCCAGTGCCCTTGCACATCGCGCATCCCTTTCCGCCGCAGATGCCGCAGCTTATGTCCATCTCGGCGCTGGGCTCGGTGAAGGGGAAATAACTTGGGCGAAGACGGATGCGGGTTTCCGGACCGAACATCTGCTGAGCGAATTCCAGAAGCACCTGCTTAAGGTCGGCGAAACTTACATTCCTGTCGATGTAGAGGCCCTCCACCTGATGGAAGAAGCAGTGGGCGCGGGCTGATATCGCCTCGTTGCGGTATACCCTGCCGGGACATACGATGCGGATTGGCGGCTGGTTATGCTCCATGGTGCGTGTCTGTACGCTTGAGGTGTGTGTGCGGAGCAGGATGTCGTCCTTGCCGTCGCGCTGGATGAAGAAGGTATCCTGCATGTCGCGTGCCGGATGGTCTGCGGCGAAATTGAGCGAGCTGAATACGTGCCAGTCGTCTTCAATCTCAGGACCCTCCGCAATAGTGAAGCCCATATTGCCGAAGATGTTGATGATCTCGTTCTTCACGAGCGATAGCGGATGCCTTGTGCCGAGGGGGAGGGGAGTGGCGGTCCTGGTAAGGTCGATGTTTGCCTTCTCCTTGTCGGCATTGTCGGCAAGAGACTCCTTAAGCGCAGCGAGCTTCTCGGTGGCTATGGTCTTTAGCTCGTTGAGTTTCTGTCCGAGCTCGCGTTTCTGTTCTGCTGGAACTGTGCGGAAGTCGTTCATAAGGGCGGATATCTCACCCTTCTTGCTGAGGTATTTGATGCGGAGCTGCTCCACTGCCTCTGCCGTAGTGGCCTGTAGCGCGGAGATCTCGGCTTTAAGTTGTTCTATTTTGGAAATCATGACGTATGTGATGATATGTTTGTGGTTTCAAACCGCAAAGATACAAAAAAATCTCCATATTCCAAAATCAAAAAATTAGGGTCAGCCCCGCAGCGTATCATTATTACACACGCAAGGCTTCTCAAGTTAGAAATATGGGTGTTTTCTTGCTAAACTGATAAATTTGCATTAACTTTGCGAATGAGAATGAGGCATGAAAGGTCGGTCTCGACTTTACTGATCTGACCGTTGATGTTTGAGCCTTAACTCAAAGGACCGTATCATGAAAGTTAAAGTTTTCGTCGCGATCGCTGTTATATGCGCGCTTCTGACTGAGATGGCTATGGCTGAAGGCATCTCGGGCCTTGACCGAAGGGCCCGGGATAACGTCATGATATATCCGGAAGACGATAAGGTTAACAGTCTGGATCAGATTACACTTACTATTGAAGGTTCGGATAAATTCGGCGCGTTTGTATATATGCCATCCTTATACGCTGTGAATAAAGACGGTAGTATCGGTGAAGAGGTTAGTGCATGCAGGTTGATCGGGTCTTCTGCAAGAGGTGCCGATACATTGAGGTTTAAAGTATTGAATCCTCCTACGCGTTCCGGAAGATATGCCTTTATAATAAAGGATAACTCGTTCTCCACCGTCACGCATAGTGGGAATTCATCCGAAACGAGTAGCCCGGAGTCGCCGGATGGCTTGGAAATGAAGGCAAGGGCGTCTGGCCAAGCCTTTATCAATTTCCCGGTAGATCTGGAGCGCGACACTCTGCGCATACTTCACATAAGCAACAGCTATGGAGGTAATTTGCTCTATTATGTCAACGACCTATTGAGGGCCGCCGGCGTGGATGTAAGTAAAGTTCTCGTCGGGAGGCTGATGTATTCAAGCGGCACGTTTAAGAACTGGTATGATGTCTCCAATGATAAGAATTCGAAATCTTATTGGTATTACAAAATGGCTGGCGGACTTCAACCTGATCTGGAGGCATGCGAGGGAGGAGAGAAAGACGGGGCTGTATTCAGGCAGATGATCGAAGGAAGTCGATGGGATTTGATCATCCTTAATCAGGCAAGTGCGTTCACTCCTTTTTATGAAAACTGGAATTCTAACGGAGATGGAGGATACCTCCCCGAACTGCTTACGCTCATTCGTAAGCATCATCCGAAAGTTCCCGTAGGCTTCCTTCTCATTCATTCCTATGCCGAGAATTATGTTGGAAACACCCAACACTGGTCTACGTTGGAGCGTTGGGAAAGGATTAGGGATAGCGTGCATTGGCTGCGTAATGCCTACGACGTGGATTTTATCGTGCCTTATGGGACGGCGATTCAGAACCTTAGACTTACCGGATATAACAACGCCCATGACCTTACTGGAGACGGCACACATCTGGCGGGAGGGCTTGCGCAATATACCGCCGGATGCTGTTATTTCGAGACTGTCTTCGGCCCGCGCTTTAAGTCTTCGGTTTATGGCAATTCCTTGCGTCTGCCTGAACCTGAGATTCAGTATGCCGATAAGTATGAAGGATGTGTGATTCCTGTGGATGATGCATCGGCTGAAACAGCTCAAAAGGCTGCCTTTCTTGCCTGCCACAACATGTTTGAGGTCAGGAATCCCGATCTGGCCGATCTGAGAGACTACGTTTATGGCGAAGCCCTTAATACGGAAAGTTACTGCAAAGCATATGAGCTGAATTGTTCGGAATGCGTCGACGGGTTGACGGGAGAGGCTGGCGGACCTCCGTATCGTGTCTGTGGCCCATCTGGAATACTTATTGGTATATCGATGTCGGAGGAAGAGTGGTCGAGGCTTCCGGCGGGATTCTACATCCGCAATGGTGAAAAGATATTTAAGTCCCGTTAATGTTGTGATGTTCTCTTTTCGTATCAGTCGTTATCACGTATGTGGCAAAATGATTAATTTTTTCGGTGGAAGTTGCGGAAGATTCAAAAAAATAATGTAATTTTGCAGGTGAAATCCCGGCTGTTTACCGCAGGCGATGGATTCCGATCCTTAAATGACTAATATGCATTGATCTAATCTGATTAGAAATGAAAAATATACTTGTCATAGGCAGTACCGGGCAGATCGGCAGCGAGCTGACGATGAAGCTCCGCAGTCTATATCCGGAAGGAAACGTAGTAGCCGGTTATATTCCCGGTGCGGAGCCCAAGGGAGCTCTTCTCGAGTCTGGTCCGTCCGCCCTCGTCGACATTACTAATCCCGGCCAGATAGCCGATGCCGTAGACCGCTATAAGGTAGATACCATCTACAATCTTGCGGCCCTGCTCAGCGCTGTGGCGGAAGTTAAGCCGCAGCTTGCATGGAAGATTGGTCTCGGCGGCCTGTTCAATACCCTTGAGGTGGCTCGGGAGAAAGGCTGCGCTGTCTTTACTCCCAGCTCTATCGGAAGTTTCGGCAACTCTACCCCACACACCAAGACCCCGCAGGATACTATCCAGCGTCCGGAGACCATGTATGGCGTGACTAAAGTGTCCGGAGAGCTCCTCAGCGATTATTATGCCAAGCGCTTCGGCGTTGACACCCGTTCCGTGCGTTTCCCCGGCCTGATCAGCTATGTCGCGCCCCCGGGGGGTGGCACCACCGACTATGCTGTCGATATCTACTATTACGCCGTAAACGGCGAGAAATTCAAGTGTCCCCTTAAGCCGGGCACGCTTATGGACATGATGTATATGCCCGACGCTCTTCGCGCGGCGGTAGAGATTATGGAGGCTGACCCCTCCCGCCTCAAGCACCGCAATTCCTTCAATATTACAGCGATGAGCTTCGATCCTGAAGAGATTTACGCGAATATTAAGAAGTATGTGCCTGATTTCGAGATGGAGTATGAACTCGATCCGCTGCGCCAGAAGATTGCTGACTCATGGCCCGACAGCCTTGACGACAGCTGCGCGCGCGAGGAATGGGACTGGAAGCCGGAATATGATCTCGACGCGATGACACGAGACATGCTCAAGAATCTCCGTCTCAAACTGAAGGCCTGATGCGTCTTACGTTGTACGTTTTACGGGTCTGTCTTCGTCCGACGTAAAACGTAAAACGTAAAAAACTCCTATAAATTGGTCAAAAACGCCGAATCCATGTTTGATTTAGGCGTTTTTTTATTATCTTTGTGCTCAATTTTTTCAGATACAGGTGTTTCTTAGAATCAATAATTTAAATAATTCAAACATAGACATTCTACAATGACTATCCGAAAAC
>JAIDSM010000158.1 GCA_029061225.1 Muribaculaceae bacterium | reverse complement strand
GCCGCCGGAGTCAGGGAGGCCGACGAAGTCATCGCGAAGGTGGAGAAGTTCCTCGACTCGGACCGAAACGTGAGGATACTGTAAGTCTTAAGTCTTCAGTCTTGAGTCTTAAGAGGGTAGCAAGCACAGTCCCTGTGCGTCCTCACCCGATGAAGATCCGGAGTAGATAAGCGCAGTCCCTGCGCGTCCTCACCCGTCTTATCATAGATAAAAAGAGAAACAGAACAACAATAAATTTTCACACATTCAATCACATGAAAAAAAATCTAATTTTTGGCGCGCTGTCGGCGGCTGCTCTTCTTTTCGCCGGCGCCTGCTCCAACGACGTGATCGAGCCTGGATCTGAAAACGGCGGAAATGCCGTAAATCCAGAAGACGGAGTATATCTTGCCGTTAACTTCGATCTTCCCTCTGCTAAGGGAACCCGCAGCTACACCGACGGAGAGAACTCCAGCAATGGCGGTACCGAAGTAGGTCAGGATTTTGAAAACACAGTTAGAACAACCTACATCGTCCTCGCTAAGACCGACAACTCCTTCATTGCAGCCGCTGCGAACACCACCCTTACTGAAATGGGCACAAGCGGCAGAAGCTACAGAAGCTCGGCCAAGTTCACTAAAACAGAGCTTAACGATTACTATCAAAAGCTTAATTTTGACATTGACGAGAAAACAGGAAATCATAAGATCAACGTCTTTGTTTTCTGTAATCCTACAGATGGTCTGAAAACCGTACTTGACAACACTCAGTTGGGTGATACCAACTGGATGAATGCACTTGGTGTATGGGATGAGAATAACAACAATGGCACATCCCCAATCTGGGCATCCAACAACTTCCTTATGGGCAACAACTCAATATGCACCCGTCTCTTCCCCGGCAGCCTCGATGCGTGGGATGACTTCTCGACTGAAGCCTCCGCATTCAATCTTTCGGGCATGAACAACTTCGGACGTCCTAATGAAATAGACAATTACCTGGAAGGAAAAGGTAATGTCGAAGTAGAACGAGCAGCGGCCCGCTACGACTTCCGTGACGGTGCTCCCGATCCTGAGAACGCACCTCAGACCTACCCTGTTCTTCTCGACTCTGAAGAGAATCCTTTGGTAAATGTGAAGCTCGGAAGAATGTCGATGGTCAACATGAACAAGGAATTCTATTTCCTTCGTCGTGTATCCAACGACGGCCTTGACAAGAACTATACGATTTGCGGCCCGGAACTTCCTTGGTACAACAGTCCTTCCGGCACTGACATCCCCGGCCAGGACGGCAACTATGTGGTAGATGCTTTCTCCGAATGGAAATATTCCGGTCAGGCTGAATTCAACAAGGGGGGCTATGCGCTCCACTTCAACTATCCTTTCTTCAATGAAGATGGAGAGCAGGACAACCTTGACGCAACAGCCAACGACCGTTGGTACACAAGTCTCATATCAGACGTAATCAATGGCTCTCAGAATGATCAGACCGGCAATTACAAAGTTTGGCGTTATCTGACAGAAGGTACAATCCCCGGTGTAACAAGCCAGAAGAACGCCGTATCAAACGGTATCGTATTCAAGGGATTGCTCCAGCCTGCCCGCACTGCCGCTGACACTGACGATGACTTTACCAAAAAGCTTCTCGAAGTCCTTCAGGTGCGTCCGGGTGCAAATGGCAACAACATGGAAGATCCTATCCTCTTCCTCTTCGGCGGCCATCTCTACAGCACATGGGACCACATCCGCCGCGCAGCCATCAGCTTCGCCATCACCGACATCAAGCATGGTGCTGACGGCGCATGGACATTCTCCGTCAACCGCAGCTCTACACTCTACAACGCTGTCTTTGGCAACGGTGGCTTTGGAACCGTCACATTCGAGGAGACTGCAGAAGGAAAGATCAATTTCCTCACGACAAAACCGGCAGAGACTCCCGGCGTTGTGACCATCACGGACCCAACTCCTGAGGATGAAACTTCTCCCGACTATCTCTACTCTCAGTGGAAAGCAACCCCAGTGCTTGATGAGCAGTTCTATGATTTCCGCGATGCGGCGGTAGCCAAGAATATCGCCCTTTATATGACAAGCTATGACGAGGCTCTCGGCGGCTGGGGCTATTACTGCTACTATTACTACTGGAACCGCCACAACGACAACGGTCAGACCGGTGTCATGGGCCCGATGGAGTTTGCAGTTGTCCGCAACAACGTCTACAAGCTCGCAGTGACCAAGCTTTCACGTATCGGTCATCCCCGCATCCCCGAAAACGACCCGGATAAGCCTACTCCCAATACTCCCGACGAGAAGGGCGACGTATACATCACGGTTACATGCACCACTCTGCCCTGGGTAGTACGTGAGAACAACATCGAATTCTAAATCATCCTTCATACAGGTCAGGGAGGCGTGACACCCTCCCTGACCACCAGAAAAAACAACATACAAGACATGAATATCAGATCTTTTTCAGATTCTATCAAGAAGGCATTGACGGTGACCATGGTAGCGGGAACTATCATGTCGTTCTCCTCATGCGACCGTATACATGAAGACTTGCAGCCATGTCCTCAGGGACTTCGCATACGCTTCATATATGACTACAATATGGAATTCGCCAATGCATTCTACTCGCAGGTAGATTGCCTCACGGTGCTCTTCTACGACAGCAAGGGCAACTATGTGACCACGCGAACCAACATGAATCACTCAGAACTTTCGGATGAGAACTGGCGTATGACCGTCGATCTCGAACCCGGACAGTACACAGTGCTTGCTTACGGAGGCATGGCCTGCGATGACTCTTCTTTCAGTTTCGTCACCGCACCCGAGACGACTAAGCTGCACGATATTGAGGTGCGTCTCGATCCTGAAAAGATCAGCACCGAGCTTCATCCCCTCTTCTACGGAAAGCTTGACACATCCGTTGAAGAGAACGACCTTGAATATAAGGAAGTCACAGTCGAGATGATGAAAGACACCAACAACCTTCGCGTGCTTCTTCAGCAGGTTGGCGGTGAGCCTGTAGACTATAAGGACTATGATTTCCGGATTACGGACAACAACACCCTCTTTGCATGGGATAATGACCTGCTGCCCGTTCCGACCGTGACATATTATCCTTGGGCAAGCGACAATGCAAGTCCGGGTGAATTGCCTGACGGTTCCGACGCAAGCGTGGCTTGGGCTGAGCTCAGTTTCTCCCGCCTTCTTACAGCAGCGTCACCTCGCTTGCAGATCACTTACAAGGCCACCGGAAAGGACGTAGTAGACATCCCTCTCAACAATTACCTGCTTCTTCTCAAGAGCCAGGCCTTCGCCACAATGCCAAACCAGGAATTCCTTGACCGCGAGAGCCACTGGAACATGATATTCTTCCTCGGAGAAAACAAACAGTGGGTGTCGACAGTAATCTCGATCAAGGACTGGAATGTGAGAATCAATAACGAAGATCTAAGATGAGCATGATGCGATACATATCATATCTGATGGTGCTCTGCATCGGATTTCTCGCGGTCGGATGCGCTGACGAACCAGCACCACTCTTCTGGAATGAAGATGGAGGTGGCGACGTCACACTCTCGCTGAAGGTCAGCATAGGCAATAGCAGCAGCTTAGGGGGCACACGTACTGAACCATTTCAGCCTACTGAAGATCCGTATGAATTGATCCATACCCTACGTATCATCATAACGAGAGAAGATAATACCGTCGAGTTCAACCGTATGGTAAATATGCCTAAGGGGGTTGGTCTAAGAGAGATTGGCCAACTTGAGTTTAAAGTATCGACGAGTCTTGGAGAGATAGTAAGAGATGATAATGACATTCTGACGAGATCCGAGAACAAACATATCTATCTTGTAGCCAATGAAGCATCACTTCCTAACGAACATGTAAGGAAGATGCTAAAGGATCTGAAAGAAGGATACTACAAAAAGATCGAGAACACTGTAAAGCCCGACGAGGGATCATTGAACGCAGAATACACAGAAATAAACAACGTCTATGTTCCCGGTGAAATATTCCTGCCATCTGCTGCCAGCGATATCGTCATATACAACGAATGGACTGAGCCGGATGAGACCATAAAGGATACTTTCGCAGTGCCGATGGTTGATAATGACAATGAAGCTGATAAGAAATTCGTACCTATGACTGAATTCTTCGATATTTCCGTCACATCCAATCTGACAGATCCGAATGCCAAGAATGTTCAGGAAAAGGAACTGTTTATCACCAGAAATCTCGTGAAGTTTGAGTTTGAGATGGATGCCACGGAAGAGACCGGATCTTTCAAGGTAACCGAGATCACTATCAGCAGTCTGATGCAGAAAGAATACCTTTTCCCCCACAACACCACGTATAAGCCCGGTAAATATAATTCTGATGGTGTGGTGAACACGGAAGACAAGGAGATTATAGATTACAGCACACCGGGTTTTGAAGGTAATTCCATACGTCCCTACATGTTTAAACCGGAAAATCTCGGATATAACAGCAAAAAAATCGGAGCTGCTCCTACTGCATATTCCCCAAGCTATAATCCTGGACTGTATTTTTGTGAATCGAAAACTTTGGTCGCACAGGATGGAGAAGAAGGAGAAAACACGAAGTTATCCCTCTTCAGCGTATCGATAGGAGTCGAATTCGACAAATATGATACCACGAAGCCTATACTTGACAATGAAGGGAATCCAGTATTGGACGAAGAAGGGCAACCTACTTATGAAAAACTGAGGATGGAGTTTGACGCCAAGAATCTTGACCTGCCGGATATGCTTCCCAGAAATACCATCGTCCGGGTGAAGATGACACTTAAGAATGCGGAAGATCTAAGTGCTGAAGTAGTGTTGGTGCCATATCTTGGAGTATCGCTGAATCCTTGGTTTGGGTTCGATTAAAATAGTAAGATATGTAAATAAGCTTATCGTCAACTAAAAATTCAATTAAGCTGGTTTGATTATCATAATGAAACGTTTTTTCAATATAACACTATTATATGTAATGCTTTCGATAATCGGAAGCATTACACTGATGTCATGCCGCGATGACCTGCTTTACGACAATTCTCTAATCGGAGAAGGAGAAGCGGATGTAGCGGCGACCTTGACTTTCAACCCTATGGAAGTAGGGTTAGATACCCGTAGCTCCGGCACAGCCATAAACAGTTTTGAAAATGTATGCGTAATAGTATATACCTCCGATGGAAAATTCTTCAAGAAGTTTATGGCAAGCGAGGAATCAGATTATGACTACCAGAAAAACGGAAACACATCATATCCTTCCGACTCACCGACAGGCAATCCCGGAGGTGATCCGGATTCAAGCTACGACCATTCTTCACAAGCTTCCACGCCTAAGGCTTCATTTACATTCAAAAACCTACCTTATGGCAAATATAGGATTTATGCTGTAGGAAACCTCGGGATGCTTCCTGATGACGTGACCGAGTCAGAAGAGGCATTAAAAAGCTATCGCGTGAAATGGGAAAGCAATGTCCTTCTTGACAATTCAATGTTTGGATTCTTCACACTTGACAATGAAAAGAGGTCGGTGGGTTTCACAGCTCCTGATGTTGTAATCAATAAACCCGGCATCAAACTTCACTGCTGGATGAAGCGTACTGTCTCCAAGGTAACGATTGCCTTCGATCCTTCAGGCCTGAAAGAGGCGGTTACAGTGTATATACGTTCTGTGACAATTCATGACATTCCAAAAGAGTGTACACTCGGTGAGGATAATACTCCGAATTCAGATGAAGACTTGATAAAGGACGGGGAAACATTCTACTATGGCGATGGCGAGCAGAATGCAAGCACTTATACCGGTTGGCTTCGCCTTCAAAAAGGTACTGAGGTCGGAGGCACGAAGGATCATCTTGAGACAGACAGGGCCCTATATTTCTATGAGAATATGCAAGGTAACTACGAAGGCCAGAAAGACTTCCTTAAGCAGCAGATAAAGGATGAAACAGGCACTTCTATCAATGAGCCAGAAAAAGACGATGATGGAAATATCGTTACGAATGATAACGGCAACATGAAGACCGACTTCAAGGATAGGATTCGTTACGGTACATATATCGAAGTCGAAGGTTATTATGTCAGTCAGAACAGCGAGAAACTGAGCAAGGGGCCAATCAAATATCGATTCATGCTTGGACAGAACACTACATACAACTACAATGCCCAGCGCAACTGCCACTATAAGCTTACACTGAAATTCCACGGATGGGCCAACCAGCCCGACTGGCACATCGTATACGATGAGTTGGAGCCGAGCATAATCGTACCGGACCCCTACTATATATCGTACCTCTACAATCAGAACATGAACTATCCAGTGAGATTGACTGGCATAGATTACATTCGAGACAATAATCTTCATCTTCATGCACAGATTATAAAAAATAACTGGATACCGACTATTGAAAAGACTGGAGCATTAGCTCCCACTATCAGTGGCGATTATAGTAATCTTGATGGGTTCGTATGGAATCTTTGGGCCTATCAAAACACCTATGCAGGTGCTAACTATGCAGGATTTCTTTCCCTCAGAGAGAATAAACAGGTTATCGTTGGCATAGATCAGCAATATGGCGAAGAAGGTAACACATATCTGCGAAATAATTACGAGGGGAAAATAAATGTCACGCCTCGTTATTATGCTGATTATGACATCATGGAAGATGGTACGGATTTCGGCATAAGTGGCAATAAAAACGATGGCATATATAATGTCGTAAAAACTGATGAAAATTCCGTAACAGTAAACCTTCCCATGTTTACACGACCGAAGGAGCTAATCCCCGCTTCGGACTTTTCTGGGAATAATCCATTTTATGCATATGTCCGAGAAGCCACTGTACGTTTCTCTCTGCGTAAAGAGGGAGCGCCTGACCCGCAAACATCCACTGCCTCAGGCTGGCTTGACGATGATTTTAACGTCTTATTCAAAATAAAGGATGAAAATGGGAAGGAAAAGGAGGTCAAATACGTTGATGTCACTATCTACCAAGTACCACGTATTGTCAATCCCAAAGCTATTTGGAGGCGTGCTAATAATGATGCCGAATTCCATGTAGAACTTATGCAATTGGATGCAGCTGGCGGATCAACATTTGGCACATTTACATCCGAAGGACCCTGGAGAGTTTCAATACTCCAAGACCCGGATGGATTAATCAAACTATATACTGACGATGGACAGGAAGTATCCAATTCAACTATTGCAGCCGGTGGCAAACGCTATATTGAGGGTGTGACCGGAACTGAAGTGGATTTTTGGTATAAGCCTAATGGTACAATCGGTTCAAATGAAGCCCGATGCGGTATTATAGAAGTGGAATATCATGATTACACATGTAAACATCTGATATTTGTGCGTCAAGGATATGACAAGGGTATGAAACTTGGCCAAGCCACATGGAGTTGTTATAACGCATTTGCTGCTGGCAGCAATAGCACAACACAACGACAAGATATAACATCAACGGATGTGGTCGTAACAAATAGTCCTTTGTCTATTGGCTCTATGTTTAAGAAAGGCAATTATAACTATGCAATCAGAGAGAGCAACAATGACACTTATGGCTGGCTGCGACCAGTAACAAGCGAAACCAACAATCTCTCGACTGCATATGTAAATGGCACCGTTTTCGGCACTCGTAATTCACGATGGAGTGCAATTACAGCTTGGCCATGGCAAGTAAGTTCTCCATCTGGCAATCGTACGGGACCAGAGAATCAAGCAATAACTCAAGATATTGCTTGGGCAGAAAACTGGAGAGCGGTAAACAAAGGAAATGTACAATTATCTTTACCTACCTACGAAGATTATGCAAGTCTCAGAGATAATTGTAATTACGGTTATGGCATAGTATATGCTGATGGAGCAAGCGGAGTTGCTGACAACTTGAATGATGCTCACGGTTATACTGATTATAACAACACGGCACCGGAATCTCCCAGAGGCGTAAGGGCTTGTATTGTGTATAATGAGAATAATGGAGATCAAGTAATGTTTCCAATTGGTGCTATCGGACAAGGAAGAAGATCTATAATAATGTGGACTTATAACAACATTGCCGGCTATAACAATCCAACCTTGACAGACATGGTGCCATATACGGGATCAGCAACAGGAAATGCAAGTACGAACGCAAATTATTATGGTTCCCTAACCTATAGTGGTATTGGCGGATTATTGTATAGAACAAATTCCACAAGAAATGACTGCCGTCCACTAACATACAATCTATATAGAGAACCAGGGGCTGTCTATTGGATCAGACAAGCATACAGAAAGCCTTGGAGCTCTACGATTGGGGCTGACAATAGGGTAGCATCATGGGATATTAATTATTATACATTGGTATTCAATGCTTACGATTATGGTAGTTTAGGCACTTATAATCAGACCAATGTAGTAACCCAATCTGATGCCCTCCCGATAAAATTCATCTACAAGTAATATTCTCGATAAGGAAAGCACTTACAGTTTTGTAGGTGCTTTCTTCTTGCCTAGCATGCTCGAATTACTATCACAGACCCGGCCATCTCGAGGGCTTCAAGATGCTAACTATCCCAGACCCTCACATCGGAGGATAACATGGGAGATCTTAGTGACGAGGCTTGGTCTTACTTACTATCTCAGAACCTGCCATCGGGAAAGGAGAAGGATTGTGGCCGGAGGATTTCGGATACTGGCCGGGCATGTCCGGCTAACCATCTCAGACCCTGGCAATGGAAAAGAAGAGGGGGCTGCAGGCTATGCAGCCGGGGGAAGTGAGGGGGAGTTTGGCTGATTGGGGATTTTTTTGTATCTTTGCAGGCGATATTATATTCTGATGATTTTTATGGATAAAATAATGGAGAAGGCGGAGATCGATAGGCTGGCCGAAAGGGTGATTGCTACGGGCGAAGGTGTCTCCCGCGAGGAGGCGCTTGCCCTGATGGCCACTCCCCTGCTCGATGAGCTCTGCGATGCCGCCGACCGTGTGCGCGAGGCTTTCCATGGCAACCGTTTCGATTCCTGCTCTATCGTCAATGCAAGGAGCGGGATGTGCGGTGAGGACTGCAAGTGGTGCGCGCAGACGCGCCATCATGACACGGGCTGCGTGACCTACAATTTTCTTGATGAAGAGAAGACGATGACGGCAGCCAGACTGAACGAGGAGACGGGTATCCGCCGCTTCTCGCTCGTGACGAGCGGACGTGCCGTCTCTGACCGCGATCTCGACAATTTCATCCGTATCATACGCCGGCTGAAGGAGGAGACAGACCTACGGCTCTGCGTGTCGATGGGTCTTCTGACGGAACCCCAGTTGGAGCGGCTGAAGGAGGCGGGCATCGAACGCTACCACTGCAATATGGAGACGAGCGAGAGGATGTGGCCGACATTGGTCACCACCCACAGCCAGGAGGACAAACGCAAGACTATCGAGGCAGCCCGCCGACAAGGCATGGCGATATGCTCAGGGGGCATCATCGGGATGGGTGAGACTGAGGAGGACCGTGTGGATTTCGCCATCATGCTCCGTGAGATGGGTGTCGACAGCGTGCCGATGAACATACTGAATCCCATCAAGGGGACACCGCTGGAAGGCACTCCACTGATCGCAGAGGAGGATATAGTGAGATGCGCGGCCGTATGGAGGATGATACTTCCGAAGCAGGTGATACGATTCGCAGGAGGTCGCGGAAGGCTCTCCGGCAAGAACATGGAGCGAATCTTTAAGGGAGGCATCAACGGTGCCATCATGGGCGATATGCTGACGACGGTGGGGAATACCGTCAGGGAAGACAAGGAGATGCTGGCTAATCTCGGTTTTGAATTGGGAATGGAGAATTGAGAATTGGGAATGGAGAATGGAGAATGGAGAATTGGGAATTGGGAATTGCGATTGCACAATCGAGAATGGAGATTGCAGAATCTCGATTAAAGAAAAGAG
>JAIDSM010000157.1 GCA_029061225.1 Muribaculaceae bacterium | reverse complement strand
GTCTATATATGGAATATTGATTTATGAATAAGGAAATGATTGAGGAGATAGCCCAAAGGGTGATGGAGACGGGCGAGGGAGTCTGCCGGGAGGAGGCTCTCGCGCTGATGGGCACTCCCCTACTCGATGATCTTTGCGATGCGGCTGACCGTATTTGCAAGGCTTTTCATGGCAACCGGTTTGATTCGTGCTCGATCGTGAACGCGAGGAGCGGGATGTGTGGCGAGGATTGCAAGTGGTGTGCGCAGACACGGCATCACGATACGGGGTGCGTGACATACAATTTCCTTGATGAAACCCAGACGATGGAGGCGGCACGCCTTAATGAGGAGACGGGAATCAGACGGTTCTCGCTCGTGACAAGCGGGCGAACGGTCTCAGACCGGGATCTTGAGAATTTCATTCATATTATAAGGAGACTAAAGAATGAGACAAACCTACATCTTTGCGTGTCGATGGGTCTGCTGACAGAGCCTCAGCTTGAGAAACTAAAGGAGGCGGGGATAGAGCGATACCATTGCAATATGGAGACGAGCGAGAGGATGTGGCCGAAGCTCGTCACTACCCATTCGCAGGAGGATAAGCGACGCACGATAGAGGCGGCGCGGCGCCAGGGGATGGCGATATGCTCGGGGGGTATCATCGGTATGGGGGAGACTGTGGAGGACCGCGTGGACTTCGCGCTGATGCTCAGGGAGAGGGGGGTAGATTCGGTGCCGATGAATATACTGAACCCGATAAAGGGGACTCCGCTTGAGGGTACTCCCCTACTCGATGAGGAATCAATCGTGAGATGCGCGGCTGTGTGGCGGTTTATACTGCCGAAGCAGGTGATACGTTTTGCGGGGGGACGGGGACGGCTCTCGAAGAAGAATATGGAGAGGATATTCAAGGGGGGTGTGAATGGGGCTATCATGGGGGATATGCTGACTACCATCGGGAATACGATACGAGAAGATAAGGAGATGATTTCGCGAATAGGGATGGTTTTTTAATTCATAATGCATAATTCATAATGCATAATTCATAATGCATAATTCATAATGCATAATTCATAATGCATAATGCATAATTGATATGCTGGTAAAATAAGACGATTTTAGGCGGTTAGGAAACCGCCTTCCCATAGATAATAGACAACAGGAAACACTTATGGATATATCGGTAGTAGTGCCATTGTATAATGAGGAGGAGTCGCTTCCGGAGCTGCATGCGTGGATCACGCGGGTGATGGAGGAGAATGGGTTCTCCTATGAGATTATTTTCTGCAATGACGGGTCGACGGACGACTCGATGCGCGTGATTAAGGAGCTTGCGAAGGGTGATGAGCATGTGCATTGCGTGAGTTTTTCGCGCAACTACGGTAAGTCGCCGGCCCTCAACGAGGGTTTCAAGCGGGCGCAGGGAGACGTGGTGATCACGATGGATGCGGACCTGCAGGACAGTCCGGATGAGATCCCGGAACTATACCGCATGATAACGAAGGATGGCTACGACCTTGTGTCGGGTTGGAAGCAAAAGCGATATGACCCGCTGAGCAAGACGATACCCACGAAGCTTTTTAATGCGACGGCACGCAAGGTGAGCGGCATCAAGAACCTGCATGACTTCAACTGCGGGCTGAAGGCTTACAAGAAGGCTGTGGTGAAGCATATCGAGGTGTATGGGGATATGCACCGCTATATTCCGTATCTGGCGAAGAATGCAGGCTACAAGAAGATCGGGGAGAAGGTGGTGCATCATCAGGCGCGCAAGTATGGGACAACGAAGTTTGGGCTTGACCGTTTTGTGAACGGGTACCTGGACCTGGCGACGCTGTGGTTTCAGTCGAAATTCGGGATCAAGCCGATGCATATCTTCGGACTATTAGGCAGCCTGATGTTTTTTATCGGGTTCTTGGCCACGCTGACGGTGCTGACGCTGAAGATAGTGAGCATGTGCAGTGAGGATTACCATTTCTATGTGACTAATTCGGTGTATTTCTATTTGTCGCTGGCGGCGATGGTGATGGGGCTGCAGTTTTTCCTGACGGGGTTTGTCGGGGAGCTGATAGCGCGGAATTCGCCGGAGAGGAATAAGTATATAAAGGATGTGGAGTTTTGATTTTGACTTCGGGCGGCGGTTAGGAAACCGCCGTCCCATAGGAAGCCTCCGTTCCATAATGGCTATTGTCATGATGACGGTGGCGACGGGGAGCTATGCGCAATCTAATAAGGGGAAGATAACGCCGGTGGAGAGCGATGATGAGGCTCCGCCGCAGCCGGTGCTTCATTATTATGATAAGCATGGCGAGAAGCTGGATACTCCTGTGCTGTATTTGGCGGAGCTGGATACAGCTTCGGCAATACGGCCTAAGTCGCCCTACCCTCTTTTCAACGGGGTGACGGTGGGTGTGAACTTTGCGGATGCGATTATGTCGGCGATAGGGCAAAGCCACAGCAGCTATGACGTGAGTGCAATGGTGTCGCTCCACAACTGGTTTTTCCCGGTGGTTGAGGCCGGTATCGGTTGGGGACATCATACGGAAAACAATGACTTGTTTAAGATAAAGGCTCATCCTTCGATGTATGCGAAGGTGGGTATCAATTATAATTTCCTTTATAAGTCGAACCCGGCGTATATGGCGTATTTTGGCCTGAGGTTTGGGGCGGCGCAGTGCCGATGGGACAAGACGGATATTCGGTCGACGAATGAGGCGGGGGAGACTGTGTATAGCCCGAATGAGATGGACCAGAGGTGCACGAGTATATTCGGGGAGGTTATGGCAGGGCTTAAGGTTAAGATTGCGGGGCCGTTTTCGTTGGGATGGAATGTGAGGTATCGACTCGGTTTGCATAGCAGCGGGGGGATGTCGCCGTGGTTTGTGCCGGGGTATGGGACGGGGCCGCTTGGGTTTACATTCAATGCTTACCTGACGTTTGGGGAGAAGAGGAAGAAGAAGAAGATTGAGGAGGAGATTGAGGAGAGTTTGACTGAGAAAGAGGAGTAGATTTTTATGGGAAGGCGGTTTCCTAACCGCCTGATTTTTTGCTGATTGCGGCGGTTGGGAAACCGCCGTCCCATAAAGAGGGCTACCAAATGCCATCCTTTACATATACTGAAAAACTTCCATCAGGCAGAAATTTAGGATTAGACATTATATAATTATAACAGTGCTTTAAATGGTCTTCGTTTCTTACTAATCGATCAAAGGATTCTTTCATCCAAAAGTTGCCTTTCCTACCTATGAACTTATTTATCTGACGAGCAGAAAAAAGCTTTATTGAATGCAGTATATCCTCTATTTTTTTTAAGCCAAGAGGCCTTATGAGCATATGAACATGATTTGGCATGATAACATAGCAATATACCTCGTAATCAATATTATCTTTAAAAGCTATGGCTTCGATCAAAAATTTTCGGTTCTCCGGATATTTCAACCAGCAAGCACCGTATCCATTATCAAGAAGACGCTGTTGCATAGGTCCAACTTCTTTCCAATATTGCAATTTAGTATCGGCATCCCAAGGGAGGGGATGATTTTTCTTAAAATGTTCCATGCGGTCATAAATTTCACCACATACAGTTCTGGGAAGAGAATCCGCAAGCCTAAACGTGATATATTGCATTGTCTCAGCTTGGTGCATGTGGGGTAAGTTGCCTTTACTATAGACTTCTATTTCTTTATTTCTATCCAGGAACATTTTTCTTTAATTAATGATGATGTCTATATTGATTACGGCGGTTGGGAAACCGCCGTCCCATGGGTTGGGGACTCGGTGCGGCGGTTGGGAAACCGCAGACCCATGGGTTGGGGACTTGGCGCGGCGGTTGGGAAACCGCCGTCCCATAGGTTGGCCATCCGGGCGGGAGACCATACACGGTCTCTTATACAAATCTCCGAGCCCACGAGCCCGCGCTACAGAGCGGTAGGCGGATTGTGGGTGAAAAAAA
>JAIDSM010000156.1 GCA_029061225.1 Muribaculaceae bacterium | reverse complement strand
CATTTTTAATTCTCTATTCTCCATGCACCATTCTTAATTCTCCATTCTCCATTCTCCATTCACAATTCTCCATTCCCCATTCTCCATTCTCAATTCTCCATTCTCAATTATTAATATAATTGCAACTGACATGTAACACCGATGTAACAATTATTTTATTACTTTGCATCACAAATCGCAAACAACGTAAAAAACCTATAAACCCTCTCAACCCCATTAACCCCATAAATCCTCCTCAACATTTTAACTGAACAATGGAATTCTGGTTTGTCATACTTCTATCGGTCATAGCTGTCCTGGCTATCGGTCTTCTGCTCTACCTTGAGCTGATGGGCGATGACGCCATTCGCCTTAGCAGACTCAAGCACAAGCGCGGCGAATACATCAACGACCAGACTGCCGTAATTTGCCAGACTATCAAAGACACTCTCGACTCTGAAAAAGCATACAATCTCTTCATCGAATACATATTCACCAACAATAAGCAGTATCTCGAATACGTCAAGCGCACGTTGACGAAGATGAGTCGTGCCTACAATGCTGGCGACATGAAAGCTCTTGAGCAGTGCATCGTCGATACAAAGGAGATGAGGGTAGAACTCAAAGATCAAAAGATTACACAAGACGACTGCATCAGCACCATTGAAAACACCACATACATAGAGTCTGCCGCATGGCTGCATCTGTCTAACGACTGCCGGTTCAACGTCAACGACGGCATACGCCATATGGCTCAAGTATGCATAGAGTATCAGACTCGGTTCTCAGAACCTTTCCCTGATGTCTACGGCGAGCAGCTTGAATTTCTGCTCGGCGATATCTGTAACATCTGCGACACGTGCCTCGCACTTATAGGCACGACTGACATCAACGGCATGCGGGAACTGCGCAAGCGGATGTCGATCATTCTCGACGAGTCGTATGCCAACACACAGCGTCTTTACGAGCTCCTGCACGACGGACGCAGCAACTTGGAGCGTGAAAAGCGCGTTGCCCTTCAGTACGCCCTCAACGCATTCCAGGAACTGCACTGCATGATCTACACCCTCCGTCGTTTCGTCCTCGCCAACCTCTGCATGACGCTCTCCATCATGACCCTCGAAGACCGATCCAATCCTTACCCTCCATCCCCCATCAAAAACTAAACTAAGCGAATGGGATGGCGGTTTGCAACCACCGCGAGCCAGCAAAGTGAATGGGACGGCGGTTTGCAACCGCCGCGAGCCAGCAATCAAAAAATTTATATAGACATCATGTTTTTAGACCGTAACGAAGAAATTGAATTCCATTTCAAAGGCTATCTACCGCATATGCATCAAGATGGCACTATGCAGTCAGTTACCTTCAGAATGGCAGACTCTCTTCCGCAATCGGTTTGCAAAAAACTTCATGAACAGCGAGATAAGTTCACACAAAAGCATCCTCACCCATGGGACAACGAGACTAAAATGCTATATTGGAAAGAATTCGGTCCGATGCAACACCGTCTCATGGATAAGGGATATGGTTCGTGTTTATTAAAGTATCCGAGATTTCGGCAAGTCCTTATAGATACAATAGCATTCAAGGATAATATAAATTATGTAATTGACAGCTATGTTATCATGCCGAATCACGTTCATATGCTTATATTACCACTTGCAAATAATAAAATCGAAGATATTCTACATTCAATAAAACGATATTCCGCACGCCAGATCAATTTACTTGCAGGTCGTACTGGACGCTTTTGGATGAAAGAATCTTTTGATCGTTTGGTTAGGAATGAAGATGATTATTACAGATGTTATCATTATATATTGGCTAATCCAAGATTTCTGCCTCCCGGCTCCTTCACGATATACACCAGAGACTCAGAATATTGAATTGGATATTTGATGAAATATTGAATGGGATGGCGGTTTGCAACCGCCGTTAGTGGTCTTCAAAAAATAAAAATCAGTATTAACCAATTGGTTAATACTGATTTTTATTAAATATATTTCTCATGTCTGAACAGTGGCGGTTGCAAACCGCCATCCCATTCACTTAGTACATCGGCGTAAAGCCTTTCGATTTCTCAAACTTCTTAGTCACGTCGCCTACAAGATCCGATGTGTTTGAAGTATCCAGCTTCAGGATCTTACCCTTCGGGCTGAGATCGCACTTCTTTAGGTCTACATAATAGTAGCCGGGATTCGTCACGATATCGAAATAGTAAAGCTTGTCGCGGAGGTTGGAATAACTTCTCCACTGTGTGGAGCTTACATTCGGCTCGCCCTCTATAGTATACGTATAGGGCACGCAGGAATTCACTAATATCGATCTCGTGATCGACGCTCCGAGCTGTGCGTCGGGGGTCTTCTCAACGCGGTGAGCGAAGAAGTTGGCGCGAACACATCTGTCAGGACTGCTGACGGTACCGGGAAGCATGTGGGTTCCACCGATTTTGTCCCAGTAATTGATGATTGCCGTCATTGCAGGCCATTGAGGATCATTGGTCATTGCCCTTATGTCGCCCGGCTCATATATGTTCAGGTTGCCGTGGTCAAACTCGAATATGATGCTCTTTCCCGAAGCGTCGGTCACTCCCCAGTGGAGAGTCGAGACAGTGCCGCCGTCAAATGTGGCGCCCTCGATGCTGAACGGGGTAGAGGTCAGCAGTTCCCTAACTTCATCCGTAGTCGCGCAGTTGTCGAGAATCCATCCTACTATCATCGCAAGCGAAATGGGGGGATTCTTTTCGCGCACCTCGTTGTTATAGATGGTGCCCTTGCAGAAAAGACCGTTTACGGAGAGTCCCATCTCGTTCATTCCCTCGGTGATGCCTCCGTCATAACCTACGGCATATGCGGCACCATACTTTGAAGTCCAGTTGATGCCGTCGGGTTTCGACGAGCCCTGTTTGTAGATTCCTGCGGGATAGACATAGAGGTTGGTTGGGATTGGAGTCTTCCAGTCGAGCGAGCGGCCTATGATGTAAAGGCTGTCGGCTCCTTCATATATCACGCGGGTGCAGGCGTCGCCTTGTGCGGGCATAGCGGCTGCTGAGATTCCTATTGCTCCGAGTGCCATAGCTTTGTAGATGCTTTTCATAATCGTGTTTTTCTTTAGTGGTTAATGAAGTTTTGATAGTTTACAGCAAATATCGCTATCCTTATAACGCACCCACCCCCGAAAGGTTCATACGCCCCGAGCCGACAAAGTGAATGGGTAGGCGGTTTCCTAACCTCCGCGAGCCGTCCGGTATACTGCGTAGCCATGGAAAGGCGGCTTGCGGCCGCCCCCGTTCCGGCAAACTAACTGGGTAGGCGGTTTCCTAACCGCCTCTATTCCGGCAAAATTATGCATTATGAATTATGAATTATGAATTTTAAATTGCATATCCAAAAAAAAATTATTACCTTTGCAGATAATTATGAACTATAATAATTCATTATTCATGTTCCGACGGATATTATGAATTGTGAATTATGAATTATGCATTATTTTAAGAGCATGGAAATCTACAAGATACTTGTCGTTGACGACGAACCGGACCTTTGTGAAGGCCTTAAACTTAACCTTGAGATCGAAGGATATGAAGCCGACACCGCTTACTCGGCGGAAGAAGCCCTCGAAATGGACCTTACCCAATACGACCTCATTCTCCTTGACGTCATGATGGGCAAAATGTCAGGTTTCGAATGTGCGAGAGTCATAAAGCGCAACCCTGCTACGGCCAATCTCCCTATTATCTTCTGCACCGCAAAGAACGCCGACGACGATATGATCGCAGGCCTCAACCTCGGTGCCGACGACTACGTCACCAAACCCTACAACATCCGTAACATCCTTGCCCGCATCAAATCGGTGCTCCGTCGTACGGAACGCACCGGAAGCGGTGCTCCTGTGCAGGGAGCCGTCGCTGCGGCTGCGAAAGCGGAGGAAGTGAAGCAGAAGCGCATCATCAAGGAAGAAGGTCTCGTCATCGACCTCGACCAGATCGTATGCACCATAGATGAAGTCCCCGTACGTATGCCGAGAAAGGAATTCGAGCTCCTCTCCTTATTCATGAGCAACCCCGGAAAGATTTTCTCACGCGAAGACATCCTTCAGAAGGTGTGGTCAGACGAAGTGGTGGTCGTAAACCGTGTGGTCGACGTCAACGTCACCCGTCTGCGCGCCAAGATCGGTAAATACGGCAAGCTCATCGTGACCCGCTCCGGCTACGGCTACGGCTTCAAAGTCTAATCGTCAATACTGCTACTGCAAAGCCCATACTGCGCAAAGCGCCGGTACTGCAAAGCCAATACTGCGCAAAGCGCCGATACTCTCCTTAACCCTTAACCCTTAAAACTTAATACTTACCCAAGTGCATCCCATAAAGATCAGCTATAGCACCAAACTCCTCCTCACAGTAGTGGCGATCCTCACGCTCTGCGAAGTCGCGTTCCTCGTCTTCCAGTTCAATCGTGAGCAACGCTACCGTCAGGATCTGCTCAACGCTCAGCTGACTATTCTCAACTATCAGCTGCTCGACCATTACGACGGGGGAGTGGTCAATGTCGAGCTTTGGGAACGCACCATCGATCTCCCCATTCAGGAGCTGCAGCTCGCCATCTTCGACTCGCAGGGTAATGTCATATACAATAATTCGAAACTTGACAGCGCGGAGGACCCCCTTGAACTTCCGGAAATTCAGATGGCGGATAATTCCGCCGACCACCGCGGCTTCTCCGTGCACAACGACGATGAGATAGACGGCGACGACTTCTTCTACTACGCGGCCCTTAAGGAGGGAGACCTATACGCCCGCACCGGCGCTCTCGGACACGACGTGGGTATCGCCGAGTTCATGCAGATCGACCGTTCGTTTATCTGGTATGCACTGCTGATCTATGTAATCATCATCGTTCTTGCGTGGTATGCCTGCTCGCGTGTAGGCAACACCGTCAAGCGTCTATCTGAGTTCGCACAGGCGGCTGAAAAGGGTGAGGAAATCTACGACACAAAGGTATTCCCGCGCAACGAGCTCGGAATGATCGCACACAATATCGTCCTGATCTACGTGCGCTGGCAGCGTACACTTGCCGAAAGAGACCGTCAGGCGGCCATAGCCAAGAAGGAGGAGGAGGAGAAGGCTAAGCTCAAGAGAGAGCTTACCAACAACATCAATCACGAGCTGAAGACCCCCGTATCGGCGATCTCGCTTGAGCTGGAGACAATCCTGACGCACCGTGACAAACTCTCCGAAGCACAGCTTACGATGCTGCTCAACCGTTGCAAGGCCAATTCCGACCGTCTGCTCAATATGATCAAGGATATCCTCGCCCTCAACCGTCTTGAGGAGGGTGCTGAAAATATACAGCGTGAGCTTCTCTCGCTCCGCGACATAGTAGACGATGTGACTGACAACCTGCTTCCAAAGGCGGAGGATGCCGGCATAGGATTTGAGATCAACCTGCCCGAGACGATGATGATGCTCGGCAACGGACCTCTGCTTGAATCGATCTTCAATAATCTCATCAACAACGCTATCCTTTACTCCGGTGGCTCCACAGTCTCCATATTCCTTCAGCAGGAAGACGAGAAGAGCTACCGCATCATCATCGGCGACGATGGTACAGGAATCCCTGAAGAACATCTTGAGCACATCTTTGACCGATTCTACCGAATCGAGTCAGGCCGTTCGCGCAAGAAGGGGGGCAGCGGCATAGGTCTGGCCATTGTCAAGAGCGCGGCACAGTTCCACGGCGGCGACATCACGGTCCGCAACAACCCCGCCGGCGGCCTCGAATACACCCTCACCCTCTCCAAATCCATGTAAAGCATAATATGGGTAGGCGGTTTCCTAACCGCCTACCCATTATCAGTCCTCTGGATTTACGGAGACATCCGGAATTTCCGGCAGCTCCACCGGCTTCTTCCCCTTCTGGCCAAACGTCCAGTAGGCGTTGAACGTGAACCCTAACGGCCCCGTCCCATAACCCGGCACGAACCATGGCGACATCCCGCCGCTGTTGTGAAGTCCTAACCTGTATCTGATGTTCCATCCCAACGCAAACGGTCCCGCTATCTTAACTTTCAGTCCCGCAACGACCTCCCCGAATACACTCGTGCACTTCTGATTCAGCTCATCCGGCTCATACGACGGCTGTGGCTCTCCTTCCCGGCTCTTTACTTCTGTCTCGGGATCTTCCGCCGGATTCTCCTCTACAATCGTGCTCTTGATATCGGTCTTGTCCCACTTACACTGCGATACTCCGAATCTCAGTCCGACATATGCCATATATTCCGGATTAGACTTATACAGGAAGTTATAGTTGAGGCCTACCTTGGCATACATGCTCGGCTTTGCCTTGATTTTGAAGAGATCATTGTTTTCCGTATGGTGTCCCCAGCCCATACCTAACTCAACGACCGGAAAAAACCAGTTGTGGAGCGACACCATCGCGTTGATGTCGTAGCTGCTGTGTGTCTGTCCCGTAGCCGCCATGATGGCGTCGGCGAAATTGACGCCTACAGTAACGCCGCAATACAGCGGATAAGGCGATTTAGGGCGCACTGTGGTCACGGTGTCGAGCTCCGCAAGGTAGAGCACCGGCTTGTCGAGTTTATTGCCGTGCTTGTCGTAATAATGGAGCGTAGGCTGCGCAGGCGCCTCATCATCGCTCTCTACAGGCGAGATAGTGCCCCTGTTGCTTTGCGCCGAAGCACACAGTCCCCCGACTGCCACCAAAGCCGCCACAGCCAGACTTCTAAGAATTCTTAATTCACAATTCACAATTCACAATTCTCAATTAGAACTCAAGATTCTTGATATACTTGTTCCTCTCCGGCGAATTGCGAGTGATAAGCTCACCGATGAATCCCGTGAGGAAAAACTGAAGCCCCATCACCATGGCTGCCAGCGACAGATAGAAATACACCGAGTTCGTGACGTAGAAATGATAGTCCGTGCTGCACATGCTCACAATCTTAAGCGTCAGCACAGTCAGTGTGGCCAGAAACCCGATGAAGAACATCAGGCTCCCCAGCAGACCGAAGATATGCATCGGCTTGACACCGAACTTCGACTGAAACCATAGCGTCGCGAGGTCAAGGTAGCCGTTTACGAAACGGTCAAGTCCGAACTTTGTCACTCCGTACTTGCGTGCCTGATGGTGTACCACCTTCTCTCCGATCTTCTTATAGCCCGCATTCTTCGCCAGATAGGGGATGTATCGATGCATGTCGCCGTAGACCTCTATATGCTTCACCACGTCCTTCCTGTAGGCCTTCAGGCCGCAGTTGAAGTCGTGCAGGTTCTTGATGCCGCTCACTTTGCGCGCCGTGGCATTGAAGAGCTTGGTCGGTATCGTCTTGCTCAGCGGGTCGTAGCGTTTCTGCTTCCATCCCGACACGAGGTCGTAGCCGTCTTTCGTTATCATGCGGTAGAGCTCCGGGATTTCGTCCGGACTGTCCTGAAGGTCGGCGTCCATGGTTATCACCACATCGCCCTGCGCCATTCGGAAACCCTCGTTTAGGGCTGGCGATTTCCCGTAGTTGCGCGAAAACGACATGCAGCGCACGTGCTCGTCGTCCTCGTGTAGACGTTTGATCACTTGCAGCGAATCGTCCGTAGAGCCATCGTTGCAGAAGATTATCTCATATGTGAAGCCATTCTCAGCCATCACGCGAGTGATCCACGCGTGAAGCTCGGGCAGCGATTCCGCCTCGTTGTACAATGGCACTACAACCGATATATCCATATTTAGTCTTCAGTTTTCAGTCTTCAGTCTTCAGCGATCAGCTTTCAGCGGTCAGCTTTCAGCGGCTAATCATGAGTCATTCTCCATTCACCATTCTCAATTCTCCATTCTCAATTCCCAATTCACCATTCTCAATTCTCAATTCCCAATTCTCAATTCTCAATTCACAATTCACAATTCACAATTCACCAATCTAGAGTAACAATTCACGATTCAAA
>JAIDSM010000155.1 GCA_029061225.1 Muribaculaceae bacterium | reverse complement strand
TATTCTGCAAATAAGTTTCATCGGTATGGTAGGGACGCACGGCTCGTGCGTCCGTGCACAACTCCAGTGTAGCCAGCACACTCCCGTGTGCGTCCCGCGTCGTCATCCCCAACCTTTTTAGTTAACACATCCCCAAAAAAACTTCTGCGCCCTTCTGCCCGTTCCAAAAGCAGAGCCCGAGAAAAAAAGTTTCGCGCCTAAGATCCGTCTACATCGCCCAAAAGCAAATATCAATACTTCTGTATAATACTCAATGTTCACTACTCAGTACTTAAAATCTCAGTGCCTCTATCTCATATTCCAGCCCCCGGTTTTCCTTATCCTCGATGAAGTTCGCTCCGATGAGGTATATCTGACGCGTATCCATCGCGTATCGGCCCGCATAGTCGCGGTCATAGATCTGTTGCATGGCTTCCTTAAGGCTCTTATTGTATTTGAACTCGAATATGTATATATTCCTTCCGGCGAATACCTCCAGATCTGAGCGACCCTTATAGCTATGTAGTTCCGTAAGTGACGGGACTCCGGAAAGAACAGATATGAGGAAAGTGACAGCGCGGTATGTCGACTCATTGTTATCATCATACGGAAGATTCTTAAATACTATGGCAAGCCTCTTCATAAAATCCTCGGGTCTGCTCTCGAAAAGATCCTTCCTGAAGAGAGTGAAACGCAATGGACTGTTGGAATCCTTCACTTCAGGCACATAGATCGGAAGCAACTGATTGTAGAATCCCATCTCCACCTCTCGGTTGGGAAAGCGCAGTTCGTAAAGCTTCATCTCCTGATGGTATCTGGCGATGGTGAGGTATCCGGTCTGAAACATAAGTGGGACAGGATCGCTGTCATCAAGGCCGACAGCAATTAGTTCCTCTCTTGTACACATCTGCCCGTTGAGGTCGGGAGGGAACATACCCCGGTTCCTGATTCTGCGAGCCAGAAAAGTGGGAGTGCCGCTGTCAAACCAATAGGGGTCGATAACCTTTTTCTTCAATGCCTTCAATACACTGAAGGGATTGTAAAGACGCGATCCTTTCAGCGAGAAAAGGTAACCGTCATAATAATCCCGCATGGCCGTCAGAGTATCTTCGAAATTTTCTTCCCGTTCCTCTGCCAGCTCCTCGATGCCCTGACGGAAGTGACTGAGCAGTTCCTCCTCGTTCCATCCGCATATGTCGGCATATGCATCCTCAAGCGATATGTCGTCGAGATTGTTGAGGTCGCTGAATATACTTACCTTGCTGAAACGCGCCACTCCAGTTATGAAGGCAAACCTTATGTAGCGGTCCATGCTCTTAAGGTTGCCGAAAAAGCTCTTGAGCATCCGCTGATTCTTTTCATACAGTTCCTTATTGTCCTCGATATCCAGCAGAGGCTTGTCATACTCGTCGATGAGTATGGCTACCTGTTGCCCTGTCTTTTCATAAGCTGACTTGATAATACGCTTGAAACGTTGTGACAAGGTCATGTCCTCCGGATTGCGGTCGTATATTTTTTCATAGTCTCTCAGCAGTCCGTCAAGAAGCAGTTCCAGTCCGTTCTCAATGCTGAAGTTCTCGGCGTTGAAGTCGAAGTGAAGCACCGGCCTTGGAGTCCAGTCAAGGTCCATCGAGTCTGCGGCGAGCCCCTTGAAGAGCTCGCGACGGCCTTCGAAGTAAGCCTCCAATGTAGACAGCAATAGACTCTTCCCAAACCGCCTCGGGCGACTCATGAAGATGAATTTACCCTGATCGAGCAGGGGCTTGATATAGTGTGTCTTATCTACGTATACATATCCTTTCTCGATTATCTCGGAGAAGGTCTGCATTCCCACGGGGTATCTCAATCCGCTCATAATCCTCAAATTTTTCGCAAATATACAAAAAAATCAGATATTCTGCAAATAAGTTTCATCGGTATGGTAGGGACGCACGGCTCGTGCGTCCGTGCACAACTCCAGTGTAGCCA
>JAIDSM010000154.1 GCA_029061225.1 Muribaculaceae bacterium | reverse complement strand
AATCAACAATATAAAAACGGACGCACGAGCCGTGCGTCCCTACAAGATGCGGAGAATATAGTTCTGCAACACCCTCGGGCTTTCCACAATAACAGCTCTCCAAGCTGACAAGTCTGCTTCTTAAATCGAAACATAAAACTAAACACCCAAATATTCTCACAAGATAGCCACATCATATAAACTCGACAGAAAGTTGACATAGTAGACAACGTGATAAATACAGCTCTTTTACGGAATGTCAGCTCAGTCAGTGAACCACGGTATGATTGAAAACATTATACTATAAGAATAAAGAAAAACGCATATGAAAAGAACAATATACTCCTTCTTTAAGGAAACTGCTGACAAATACCCTGAAAATCCTGCCATAATCGAGGATGATCGCACCTTGACATTCTCCCAGCTAGACAAAATGATCGATGCGATAGCCACTAAATTCTATGACAGCCAGCCAAAATCCGTAGGCATCGTGATGCACCACGGAGCGGAACAGATAGCTGCGATGCTTGCCGTGCTGAAAAGCGGAGCTTTCTACGTACCCGCAGAGCCGTCACTACCACAGGAACGTATAGACTATATGATGCAGAGTGCCGGAGTGGATTTCATAATAAACGACAATTATTGCAAGCATCTTATGCCTGCAGATAGGACAATGGCCGACCGCAGCGAGCCGGACGGACTCGCATACGTGCTTTACACTTCGGGGACATCCGGCAAACCTAAAGGCGTAAGCGTTGAGAATCACTCCGTAGTCAACTATTGCGAGGCATTCGAGGCTGAGTTCAAGACGGGTCCAGGCGATGTGATGCTGCAATACTCGGTCTGCTCGTTCGATATATTTGTGGAAGAAGTCTATACGACCCTTCTCAACGGAGCGGCGCTCTGCATTCCCTCCCACGCAGTACATAACGGCACTCTCACAGGATTGCTGAGATTCGCGGAACGTCATGGAGTCACCATCATCGACGGATTCCCCTATCTTCTCGCAGAGATGAATAAGCTCGATTATATCCCGAAGTCCATCAAACTCATAATAAGCGGAGGCGATGTGATCCGCGCAAGCTATATCACCCGTCTGAAAGATCTCGGCATAAAGATCTACAATACATACGGCCCGAGCGAGACAACGGTCTGCTCCAACTATTTCCGTGTAGACAACGCCAAGCCTCTTGACGACGGCACTTTCCCTGTTGGAAAGGCTGTAAAGGGAGTGAAGGTCAAGATACTCGACAAGGAGCTTCATGAAGTTCCGCAGGGAACCATCGGAGAAATATGCATATTCGGCGAGGGGGTAAGCCGCGGATATATCAACAATGCGCCTGAGCAGGCGAATTTCGTGACAATGCCCGACGGGACAAGGATGTACCGCAGCGGCGACCTCGGGTATGAGCTTCCCGACGGAAACATCGCGTTCCTGCACCGCCGTGACGACCAGGTGATGATTCTCGGAAAGAGGGTCGAGCCGGAAGAGGTGGAGAATGTACTCAACACATGTCCGCATGTTGAGCGCGGAGTCGTACGTGCGTTCCTTGACGACAACGGACTCCATTATCTGACAGCCTACATTATACCGAAAGAGGGATCCCAGCTTAAGGAGATAAGAAACTATCTCAGTGACCGACTCACCAGCTTTATGATACCGGAATTTTTCGTGAAATTAAAGGAAATTCCCCTTACACGAAGGGGAAAGGTAGACGTTGAGGCCCTGCCGGTTGTCATGAAGGAAGGAGGAGTATGATGACCGTACTTAGGAAAATAGATGATATTCAGACTTTGATGGATTGGAGAGAAGAAGTCATCAGAAATGTGTTTGGCGAGCAGCCGGATCAAAGGCTACTTGACGCCAATCAACGATATTACTTATCTCATATTCCTGACGGAAGCCACTTGGCGTTCGTAGCTTCCTATGACGGAACTGACTGCGGCTGTGGAGCCGTGTGTCTGACCGATGAGCTCCCTTCGCCCGATAATCCGTCGGGCAGCTGCGCTTATCTGATGAATATCTATGTTCGTGAGGCGTTTCGCAATCATGGAATTGCCCACAGGATTGTCTCGCGCCTGGTAGAAGAGGCGAAGAATCGTAGGTGTGGGAAAATTTACCTTGAAACTACAGCCGATGGAAAACCGGTTTATACTTCGCTTGGCTTTCGAGATATGGCTGATATGATGAAACTCTCAGGTAATGCGTAATGCGTAATGCGTGATGCGTAATGCGTAATGTATGTTTTAGATATTGATATTAATGATAAATTAAATTATGGATAAGATAATTGAAATCGAAGGTCTGTCTTGTCTTTGCAGTAGTCTTAAAAGCAAAGACAGGATAGCATATATACTTTATCCTATGGACATGCTCGGCAACTGGATTGAAATGGCTGCCGAGAAATATGGCGTGACGATTGTCGTGATAACTGGAATGGACTGGGAGAGCGTGTTCAGTCCCTGGCCCGCCCCTGGAGTAACAATAGTATGAGTAACATAGAAATGAAATTTTCTGGACTTATATCTACTATTAATTAACGAATTATATCCAGAATTTGATATATAGGGATTCTGGAATCTTTAACATATTTTAATAAAAACTGGCGATCCTCGCGGACAGCCAGACAAATCTTTTATATTTTCTATAATGAACATTAAAGT
>JAIDSM010000153.1 GCA_029061225.1 Muribaculaceae bacterium | reverse complement strand
AAGTGATCGTGAGGCTTAACCTGTCCCGGGTGGCAGATTACCATACCACGCTTGATTTCGTTCTTGTCAACGCCACGGAGAAGGAGACCTACGTTGTCACCAGCCTCGCCCTGATCAAGAAGCTTGCGGAACATCTCGACACCTGTTACAGTTGACTTGCGATCCTGACCAAGACCAAGGATCTGTACTTCGTCGCCTACCTTTACGACACCAGCCTCGATACGGCCTGTTGCAACAGTACCACGACCTGTGATTGAGAATACGTCCTCAACCGGCATAAGGAAGGGCTTGTCGATGTCGCGCGGAGGAAGTGGAATCCATGTGTCAACAGCGTCCATAAGCTCCATTACCTTCTCTACCCACTGTGGCTCGCCATTGAGCGCACCGAGTGCAGAACCCTGGATGATAGGAGTGTTGTCACCGTCATATTCATACTGTGCGAGAAGATCGCGCATATCCATTTCTACGAGCTCGAGCATCTCGGGGTCGTCTACCATGTCGCACTTGTTCATGAAAACTACGAGTGCAGGCACGTTCACCTGACGAGCGAGAAGGATGTGCTCACGAGTCTGGGGCATCGGACCGTCAGTTGCAGCTACCACGATGATAGCGCCGTCCATCTGAGCAGCACCAGTTACCATGTTCTTTACATAGTCGGCGTGTCCCGGGCAGTCTACGTGTGCGTAGTGGCGGTTTGCGGTCTGATATTCTACGTGAGCGGTGTTGATTGTGATACCACGCTCTTTTTCCTCAGGTGCATTGTCGATTGAATCGAACGAACGAACTTCAGAAAGGCCCTTTTCAGCGAGAACCTTGGTGATGGCAGCAGTAAGTGTAGTCTTACCGTGGTCAACGTGACCGATAGTACCGATGTTTACATGCGGTTTCGTTCTTTCAAATTTTTCTTTAGCCATAGTTGTTTGCTATATTTTGTTTGTTTGTGATTTCTCTTTACATTTACGGGGACCACACGAGTCCCCATTGAGCCAATAGCGGGATTTGAACCCGCGACCTCTTCCTTACCAAGGAAGTGCTCTACCCCTGAGCTATATGGGCGATTTATATTGGAGCGGAAGACGAGGTTCGAACTCGCGACCCTTAGCTTGGAAGGCTAATGCTCTACCAACTGAGCTACTTCCGCATTATTTTTGTGGGCGAAGATGGATTCGAACCACCGAAGGTATTAACCAGCAGATTTACAGTCTGCCCCATTTGGCCACTCTGGTATTCGCCCAAACTGTCATTGTTCTTGAGCCTCTTGTCGGATTCGAACCAACGACCCCGAGATTACAAATCACGTGCTCTGGCCAACTGAGCTAAAGAGGCATTTGTTTTGCTCATTTCCGGGCTTCAGATTAAGGCTTGCGGCCTTCATTCCCGAAACCGAGTGCAAAGTTACGACTTTTTTTCCAACCCACCAAATTTTTCAGTAAAAAAAAGCGTGCAGACATGCATTTTTTTTTTGCCCGCACGCTTAATTTTAATAGCATGAATCCATATAATTATGAATATCAAAGAAATATCAAAATCACTCAACTGTCACTGATTTTGCAAGGTTTCTCGGCATATCCACGTTCTTCCCCTTATTGATGGCTATATAGTAGGAAAGAAGCTGCAGCGGAATACTCGTGATGATAGGAGTGAGACATTCCGGCACGTCCGGCACCTCTATCACATGGTCGGCGATGTTCTTTATCTCCTTGTCGCCTTCAGTCACGATCGCGATTACGCTGCCATGGCGGGCCTTCACCTGCTGCACGTTGTTGACGATCTTCTCATATAGATGGTCGTTGGGAGCGATGATGACCGTAGGCATCTCCGCGTCGATAAGCGCGATCGGACCATGCTTCATCTCAGCAGCCGGGTATCCTTCAGCATGGATATAGGAGATTTCCTTAAGTTTCAGGGCCCCTTCGAGTGCTACAGGATAACTGTATCCTCTGCCAAGATAAAGGAAGTTGTGGGCATATGTGAATATCAGCGACAGCCGCTCTATCTGGTCGTTAAGTTCAAGCGTCTGCTTGACGTAGGCCGGTATCTTGAGAATCTCGGCTCCTATTTTATCAAGATCCTCCTTAGCCATAGTCCCCTTGAGCTCGGCTATCGCCATAGCTATGAGCGTCAGTACCATCACCTGCCCTGTAAAAGCCTTCGTGGAGGCCACACCTATTTCCGGTCCTACATGTATATATGTGCCGGAATCGGTGTTTCTGGGTATCGAACTACCAACCACGTTGCTTATGCCGTATACATACGCTCCAGCGTCATGCGCCATCTGGATGGCTGCAAGCGTGTCGGCGGTCTCGCCGCTCTGCGACACGGCGATCACTACATCGCGCTCGTCGAGCACCGGATTGCTGTAGCGGAACTCACTTGCATACTCCACCTCTACAGGGATTCTGCACATATCCTGAATGAGGTACTTTCCTATCAGCGAGGCATGCCACGACGTTCCGCACGCCACTATTATTATCCTTTTTGCATTCAGAAACTTTTCCTTGCTGTCAAGAACACCGTTGACTACGATTTTGCGACCCTCTTCCACTACTCTGCCCCGTATGCAGTCGAGAAGCGTCGTAGGCTGCTCGAATATTTCCTTGAGCATGAAGTGGGGATACCCTCCTTTCTCAAGTTGGGAAATCGAGAACTCAAGAGTCTTCACGTCTACGCTGGTCTCTTGGTTGTCAAGATTGATGAGCTTCAAAGGTTCATTCTTCGATACGATGGCAATCTCATCGTCCTTTACATATACTACATCTTTCGTATACTCCACTATAGGAGTCGCGTCGGAGGCAAGAAACATCTCCCCCTCCCCTATTCCGATCACAAGAGGACTGCTCTTGCGGGCAGCTATGATGGTGTCGGGATTTCCTTTCTCTATGACCGCGATCGCATATGCGCCGACCACCTGACGCAACGCTTCCTTGACAGCGTCAAGAAGCGTACAGTCATTGTGCGTACGGATATATTCGATAAGCTGCACCAGCACCTCAGTATCTGTTTCTGACTGGAATTTGCAGCCATTCTCTATGAGCGCGTCCTTGAGCACCTTGTAATTCTCGATAGTGCCGTTGTGAACAAGAGCGATGGCCTCATCCTCGCTGTAGTGAGGGTGCGCGTTCCTGTCTGAAGGTTCGCCGTGGGTGGCCCAGCGCGTATGGGCGATTCCTGTGCCTCCCGCAGTGTCCTTATCCTTGCAGTAATGCTCCAGATTAGAGACCTTTCCCCTTGATTTATATACGTTCAGGTTGCCCGAAGGGCTGACAAGCGCCACACCCGCGCTGTCATATCCTCTGTATTCCAGTCGGTGCAAGCCCTTGATCAGAATATCGTAGGCGTTTCTTTCTCCTACATATCCTACTATTCCACACATATTCGTAAGTATTATTGGTGAGTGTTGTTTGATGTTTCCTCTGTATAGGCACCGGCTTCCGGATCTGCCGGATCGTGCATGTGCTCCACGAGATAGTCCCATGCTGCATCGTGCTCGTTGGGAATGACACCGTCCAGGATAGCGTCCTTGACCATCTGTTTAAGCCGTGAGATTTCCTGGGATGGAGGTATGCCGAGCCTGTCCATTATTTCATTGCCGTTGATAGGGTTCTTCCATTTCCTATAGTCATCGGCGGCAATAATCTCCTTCATTCGGTCCCGGAGGGCCGTGAAGCCATCAAGGGCAGCCTTGACCTTCAACGGATTGCGCGAAGTCAGGTCTGACTCAGCGAGTATCATGAGGTCTTCAACGTCTTCTCCGGCATCTGTGAGCAGTCTTCTGACGCCGGAATCGCTTACTCCCTCCTCGCCTACCTGCTGCGGACGCATATGAAGCCCAACGAGTTTCTGCACATATTTCATCTTATCGTTGAGAGGCATCTTCATCGACTGGAAAATGCGTGGCACCATCCTTTCGCCGATGAAGTTGTGGTTGTGGAAAGTCCAACCCAAAGCATTATCCCACTTTTTGGTGACAGGCTTCGCGATGTCGTGCAGCAGAGCCGCCCAGCGCAGCCATTCGTTGTCGGAGCGTTCCGCAACGTTGTCCACCACCTTGAGGGTGTGCAGAAAATTGTCTTTGTGCGCGCGGCCTCCTACGGTATCGACCCCCTTCAAGGCATAGACCTCCGGCATGATCCTCTCCAGCAGTCCGCTCTCGTCGAGCAGATGGAAGCCTATGGAAGGGCGTCGCGAGCGCATGATCTTTCCGAGCTCGTCGTTGATACGTTCCTTCGTTATGATTTCTATTCTGGACGCATTCCTTTTTATGCCTTCGAAAGTAGACGGCAGGATGTCGAATTCGAGCTGAGTTGCGAAGCGTATCGCACGCATCATTCTCAGAGGATCGTCGCTGAAAGTGACATCCGGGTCAAGCGGAGTGCGGATGGTCTTGCCTTCAAGGTCGGCGATGCCGTCGAAAGGGTCCACCAATTCACCGAAGCGGTCGCTGTTAAGGCAGATGGCCATGGCGTTGATAGTGAAGTCGCGCCGTTTCTGGTCGTCGTCGAGCGTGCCGTCTTCCACAATCGGATTGCGAGAGTCGCGTGTATAGCTTTCCTTGCGGGCTCCAACAAACTCCAGCTCGAGGTCCTTATGGCGTATCTGGGCCGTACCGTAATTGGCATAGACCGTCAGCCGCCCCTTCTTTCCGAGGCGCTCCGCCACTGCCCTGGCCAGCGAAATGCCGCTGCCTACCGTCACGAAGTCGAGGTCGGCGGAATGCCTCCCTAAGAAGACATCCCTCACGAAGCCGCCTACCACATACACCTCCAGCCCCAGACTGTCGGCAGTCTCGCCGACGGCTCTGAAGATGGGATTGGTCAGTTTATCCTTGAGAATTCTTGGAGTCATGTGCTTCTGTGTTCGTATTGCTTGTCTTCTGGTCTTTATTACGTTGCTGCCGCTTCTGTTTCCGCTGGTGGCCCGTTTTTCTCGATCCGTTATCGGGATTACGGTTTGCGTTTTCATGCGGTTGCGGCTGCCGCTGCTGTTCGGGCTGTTCCTTTTTAGCGTTTACCTTTTGAGATTGCGCTCCTTGATTCCCCTTATGCTTCGACTTCTTTTTCTTAGCCTTGTCGAAGCGTGTCAGGGCGTCCTGGTCTGTAAGGTCGATGTATTCCCGCGTTGCCTCGGCCTCTTCGGAGTCCTCTGCAAGGCGGTCGGGCCTGATACCCTGCTTGTTGAGCGCGATGATTTCAAATGCCCTTGAAGCAGGAATCACCGTCAGATTGGCCCCCATCTTCTTGTCGGTGCTGTAGGTGAGCTTGCGCGTGAGGATATCGGTCTTGAAGAGGAAATAATCGGAGTCTTTTGTCTGCAAGACTATGTCTCTCTGTGGAAGCTGTTTGGTGGCCTCCGCATAGGCGTCGATCTCGAAGTTAAGGCAGCATTTCAGTTTCGCGCACTGCCCCGCGAGTTTCTGCGGGTTCATGGAGAGGTCCTGCATCCTCGCGGCGCCCGTGCCTACGCTGACGAAATGTGTCATCCAGCTGGAGCAGCACAACGGTCGGCCGCATGGTCCTATGCCTCCGATCCGGCCCGTCTCCTGCCGGGCTCCGATCTGCTTCATCTCAATCCTCACCTTGAATTCTTCGGCGAGTATGCGGATTAGTTTCCTGAAGTCAACTCTTTCGTCGGCGATATAGTAGAAGATGGCCTTTCCGCCATCGCCCTGATACTCCACATCTCCTATCTTCATGTTGAGTCCAAGTTCCTCCGCTATGGCCCGCGACCTTATCATGGTGCTGTGCTCCCTGCTGCGGGCTTCATTGAAGCGCTCTATATCTGAAGGACGTGCCTTTCGGAACACCTTTTTGAGTTCATCGAGATTATCCGGGTCAAGCTTAGCCTTCACCATCTGCATCCTGACGAGCGGACCTACCATGGTGACCTGTCCTATATCATGGCCGTTGGCGGCCTCCACCGCCACTATGTCTCCTATCTCAAGACTCAGTTTGGAGGGATTGAGATAGAATCCCGCCCGGGTGTTCTTGAACTGCACCTGCACCGCAGGGAAGTCCGCCGCCGTCGATATGTCGTCAAGCCAGTTGGTGGCATATAGCTTTCCGCGAGGCTCGCGGCGCCATCCCATCACCTTGTGGCTGCCGCATCCGCCGCATCCTCCTTCCTCCGCAGCATCAGGAGAAGCGGAGGAACATCCTCCGCAGCCGTTGCCGCTGTCGCAGCCTGCGCACTCAGAGCAGTCGGGTATCGGTTTCTTTTCAATTTCATCCATAGGCTCGCCTCCCGTTTATTTGGCGTAGGCCACGGCGCGAGTCTCGCGTATTACGGTGATCTTCACCTGGCCCGGATATGTGAGTTCGTCCTGGATTTTCTTGGCTATGTTTGCTGAGAGGCTGTCTATCTCCTGATCTGAGATCTTGTCGGCTCCCACTATCACGCGCAGCTCCCTGCCGGCCTGGATGGCATAGGTCTTAATTACGCCGGGGTATGACAGCGCAAGCTGCTCAAGGTCGTTGAGGCGCTTGATGTATGCCTCCACTATCTCACGACGTGCACCGGGACGTGCGCCCGAGATTGCGTCACAAACCTGCACTATCGGCGAGAGGAGGCTGGTCATCTCCACTTCGTCGTGATGCGCTCCGATGGCGTTGCAGATATCGGGTTTCTCCTTAAACTTCTCGGCAAGCTTCATGCCGAAGATCGCGTGCGGAATCTCGGGATCGTCGTCAGGCACCTTTCCTATGTCGTGAAGAAGTCCGGCCCTGCGGGCTTTCTTAGGGTTAAGGCCAAGCTCGGCTGCCATTATAGCGCACAGGTTGGCAGTCTCGCGGGCATGCTGAAGAAGGTTCTGTCCGTAGGATGAACGGTATTTCATCTTGCCCACCATGCGTATCAGCTCGGGATGCAGCCCGTGAATGCCGAGGTCGATGCATGTGCGCTTGCCTGTCTCGTTGATTTCCTCTTCTATCTGCTTCCTCACCTTGGCCACCACTTCCTCGATGCGTGCCGGATGGATACGTCCGTCAAGCACGAGCTGGTGCAGGGCAAGTCTCGCAATCTCGCGACGCACCGGATCGAAGCCGGAAAGCACTATCGCCTCAGGAGTGTCGTCTACTATGATCTCTATGCCGGTAGCGGCTTCGAGAGCGCGGATGTTGCGACCCTCACGTCCGATGATGCGGCCTTTTATCTCGTCGTTCTCGATATGGAAGACCGTCACTGAGTTTTCCACAGCAGCTTCGGTTGCCACTCGCTGAATGGACTGAATCACGATCTTCTTAGCCTCCTTGTTGGCTGTAAGCTTGGCCTCGTCCATAATATCGTTGATATAGCCCTGAGCCGCGGTCCTCGCCTCGTCTTTCAGGCTCTCGATGAGGCGTTCGCGGGCCTCGTCGGCTGAAAGGCCGGAGATATGCTCGAGCTGCTCCTGAGCCTGGCGGTGTAGATGTTCCACTTCTCCGCGTCTTGCCTCAAGCGCACGCTCAAGGTTCTCGGCGTTGTTGAGTCGTGTATCGAGGCTCTGTTTCTGAGAGTCGAGTTCCTTCTTGCGGCGGTTAAGCTCGTTCTGCTGCTGGTTGAGCTGCATCTCCCGCTGTTTGGCGCGTGCCTCTGAGGCCTGGGCCTTCTGCATCTTTGAGTTGGCGGTGCGCTCTGCGTCGGCGAGTATCTTCACCTCCTGCTCCTTGGCTTCTATGATTTTTTTGTCCTTGATCACTTCGGCATCTTTTCTCGCCTCTTCCAGGATCAGATGCGCTCTGCTGTTGGCGCTCTTCCTGCTCATTGCGGAGGCCAATACATAACCTGCCGCTGCCGCTGCCACTGCTATGATGATCCAAATTGCTGTCGTCATGTCTGTATCGAATAAAAAAAGTTTCTATATATATTTGTATTATAAGTTGTCTTGTCGTCTTCAGACGGCGACTGCTGCCGTACGTATATGCCGATAGGCTTCCGCCGCTCGCCGGGGGAAGGAATATGCTTGGCATCCTGCTGTGTGATCATTGATGAGATTTGTCCGGGCGCGGATCAGAATTCTCCGAACTCCCGTCTGTCATTGTCCGGCTCCTCCCCGTCATGCTCGCCGAGCAACCGCTCGGTATCACTGAGAAGGTCTTCCGCTTCGGAGGCCTCCGCATCATGGAGGGCCCTTAGGGCGAAGAATTCAGCGGCATAATGATAGGCCATCATCGCAAGGCATTCCGGAAGGCTTTTCCTGGAATGCGCATCCCTCAGGTGTTTGAGGTAAGCCTTCATCTCCGACTCAGTGGCTCTCACGGCATCCTGCTCCGAGAATGGAACCGACACTGAGAAG
>JAIDSM010000152.1 GCA_029061225.1 Muribaculaceae bacterium | reverse complement strand
GCTTAATTTTGCACTATGGAAAAGAGCCGGCAGAACATAGCCATCGAGCAACGCCTCACCCAGCGCCTCACCCAGCAGCAGCTTCGCTTCGTGAAGATGCTCGAGATGACTGCGCCCGAACTCGACGAAGAAGTGGAGCGCGAGATGGAGGCTAACCCGGCCCTCGAAGCCGTCGACGCAGACTCTTATCGAGACTCCGGACCTTCCGAACTACGCACTACGCATTACGCACAACGCTCTTCTTCCTCCGATGATTTTTCCGAGATTCCTATGGCTGACTCCGCCCCCTCTCTCTACGATTTCCTCGACGCACAGCTCGGCCAGCTGCATCTCGACCACGACGTGCTCACCGCCGCACGCTTCATCGTCGGCAACCTCGACGCCAACGGCCGTCTCCAGCGCGACCCTGCATTCCTCGTCAACGACCTCGCCTTCTCAGAAGGCATCGATCTTCCGCAGTCAGTAATGGACGAAGGTCTCGCCGCAGTCCGTACCCTCGAACCCCATGGCGTCGGAGCCGTCAACCTGGCAGACTGCCTTTCCATACAACTCGAATACCTTCCTCCCTCGCAGCAGCGCGACGACGCCCTCCGCATACTCAACGAGCAGTATGAGGCCTTCTCGATGCTTCATACCCACCTTCTCGTCTCGCGCCTCCGAATATCGCAGGAACGTGTCAACGCCGCCATCGACCTGATCCGCACCCTTGACCCCAAACCTGGTGCTTCCATCGATTCCGCCCCGACGTCAACCAACACCATCATCCCTGACGTAATCATCGATACCTCCGGCCCGGAACCGGTCATTACCCTCAACAACCGTATCCCCGAGCTCCGCATCAGTGAGACATTTTCCCAGGCCGAGACCGACATGAAGAAGCGAATGGAGAAACTTAAGGATAACGCCGACCGCGAGTTTATACTCAACCGCTACAACGACGCCCGAGACTTCATCCGTTCCCTCCAGCTTCGCCAGCAGGCCATGATGTCGGTGGTGACGGCCATCGTCAAAATCCAACGCGAGTATTTCGACACCGAAGACATCTACCGTCTCCGGCCCATGATGATCAAGGATATTGAAAAACTCACGGGTCAGGACGCCTCCGTCATCTCACGATGCACGGCCAACAAACATGTAGCCCTTCCATGGGGCATACTTCCTCTCCGCTTCTTCTTCAGCGACACTGTAGGCGACAACGCCGGCGAGGAAGATACTGACGCGCTCACCAACCGCAAGATAGAGGCCGAGATTCGCCGCGTGGTGGATGCCGAAGACAAGAAGCACCCTCTCAGCGACGAGAAGATAACACAGCTTCTCACAGCCGGCGGCCTAAACATCTCCCGCCGTACCGTCGCCAAATACCGCGACCGCCTCAGCATTCCCCCCGCCCGCCTCCGCAAGCAAATCTGATTGTGGAGGCTCCGCCTTTTCCCAAAGGCTTGGTAGGGACGCACGGCTCGTGCGTCCGCCCGCGCGTCTCGACAGAAAAAGAGCGAATCTGCCTGATCCGCTCTTTAATCTTTAATAATTAATCTTTTATATTTAATCAAGGTATCGCCACCTTCCCCGGCTCCTTAACAGCCTTGATGCGCGTCGGCATGACATAGAACCGCTGCACAAGGAACGCAATGATCGAATATCCGACAGCCTGTATCCACAGAGCGATATAGTCGCCGCTTACCTGCGCTAAACTTGCTCCGTTGGTATTCATCCTGATGAAGCCCTCCACGCCGAACGTCGCCGGAACAAGGTCTGACAGACCTTTCCAGAACGGTGCCATAGCGTATCTCGGCCATGTCAGGCCCGACAGGAATAGGAATGCCACTGAGGTGACTACCCACAGCACGAATACCGATTCCCTCTCCCGGCAAGCCGCCTGGAATATCATTCCTACAGCGATTGACGCTATCACCATCGGCAGGATAAACACCTGAATCTCCCATGGATTGCCCGCCATCGGGAACCGGAACATCATTGGCACATAGTGCAGCATATAGATGCATGGCACGATGATGATGGTGAGGTAGGCGAGTGTGCTTCCCGCCATCGACTTGAACGTGCCTCCGAAGGTGGCTCTGTCGATGTCGGAATACAGCCACGGTTTCTCTCGCTTCGCTCCTCCTGTCATGCCTATCGCGAGGATAAGGCACTGCTGAAGGATCAGCACAAGCACACCCGGCATGATGAATGAGTCGAAACCCGACTCAAGGTTACCCATCACCACGTTCTGCACTCCAAGCGGATCGCCGCTGACGAGCGTCTCCGCCAGAGGAACGCTCTCGCTGATCTTCTCCGTCAGTATCTCGCTGCCCATGGCCTGCGCCACATTGGTGGTGGCCACAAGAAAGCCTCGGTAACGAAGAAGAAGGCTCATCTCAGAGTAGAGGACTGCTGGGGAGGACTCTCCGCGACCTACCTTTCTCTCGAAACCTTCCGGTATCTCCAGGATGCCGTAGCACTCATGGCTGTTCATGGCTTTCTTTCCCTCGCCGAGATCCGAAGCATAACCTATGATGCGGATCTCCTGAGTCGCGTCAAGGTTGCGCACCAATTCACGCGACAGCGCCGACCGGTCGTGGTCCACGACCACCATCCTTACGTCTCTCACCTGCTCCGGATTATAGATCAGCGAGTAGATGATAGGATAGGCGAGCGGTAGGAACGCCAGGAAAAGGATGATGCCGATGTCGTGCGTCGCCAGCTTCAGCTCCTTTATATATGATTTGATAAATATTCCCATCTTTTCTTCAATTCATAATTCATAATGCATAATTCACAATCTTACTCCAATTCACAATTCATAATTCATAATGATTTTTTACTGCGTAGCCGATTATGCATTATGAATTATGAATTATGCATTAAGGAATGTATACCGGCCTCAGGAATTCCTTCTTGATCCTCCACATCAATGTGAACGGCAGGAGCATATATACTATGTATGCCGCATACCACCAGCGAGAATACCAGATGTCGATGCCATTGAGCGCCTGGTCGATGTAAATCAGGAAGTTGTAGCGTATAGGCATCACGTAGCTGAAGATCGCTATGCCGCCATACATGCTTTCCACCGGGAAGGAGAATGCCGCAAGCGAGAAGGAGAGTATTCCCATCAGCGAGCAGACCGAAAGGCTGAACCGAAGGTTCGGTAGCACTCCGAAGAAGAACACCGCACAGCACTGGCACGCTACGACGAACATAAGCTCGTTTAACGTCATCCACCACCAGCTGCCGTTCATCGGATATCCCTGCCAGAAATAGAGCCACGACTGCATGAACAGGATCATGATCCACCAGCCGATCGTCTGCGGTAGAAGTTTCGCAAAGATAGCTTCAAGTATGTTGCCTCTGGCCATACGCATCAATTGCGGCGAGGTGCCGTATTTGATCTCCTCTCCGAGAGAGAAGCAGACCATCAGCATGATCATCAGCTGGAAGACGCAGGGCACAAACGAGTTGCACAGATAGATGGCGTAGTTCAGACCCGGGTTGTTGAGCCCTCGGTTCACTATATTGACGGGCTGCATCATCGGCACCACCTCATCGGCCGAAAGTCCGGCCGTCTCTGCCACGTTGAGCATGATGCCGGCCTTCGACATAAGGGCAGTAGTCTTGAAGCTCTTGAAGAGGAGCGAGGCCGGCACGAAGTATGTCATGTTGGTGTAGAAGGTGATTGTAGGTCCCTTTCCTGAGAGAAGGTCCTGCTCGAAGTTCTCCGGTATCATGAAGAATCCGAAGATCTTTCCTTCCTGCATCTTATGGCGTGCTTCGGTGTAGGAATTGCTCTGGTCTACGAGGTCTACCATCTGCAGACTTCCGAGGTTCTGCGAGATTTCCCTTGATATTGCGGTTCCGTCCTTGTCTACGATGGCGGCAGGCACCTTGTCGGGCAGTCCTTCCTCCATCATATTTGTGAGCATCAGCATCAGGAAGAGGGGCAGCACAAACATCGCGACCCAGTAGATCGGCCGTCCGGTCAGCTGTTTCACCGACCTTATGAATATTTGCTTGAATCCACTCATCTTTGATTTAAGATTAAATATTAAAGATTAGAGATTAAAGATTAGAGATTTAATATCAATACTCAATACTTTATACTCAATACTTTATACTTCCTTACTTCTCCACTCCCAGATACACCACGCTCATGCCCGGACGGAAATTCTCTATTTTCTTTGCCGGTTTGGCCTTGATCTGGAAAGTGCGAGCGTCATAGTCGCCGGTCGACTTTGTAGCCTGCCAGTTGGCGTAGGTGCCGAGGTCGCGGATATAGAATACGGTCATCACTTCCTCCTTGTCGAGTGCCGGAATCTTCACGCGGATCTTCGTACCTTCTGTGATGTCCTTGAGAAGGGTCTCGCGTACGTTGAAGACTGCGTGGTCGTCATCTTTCTGAAGGTTCATGATCGGGGCGCCGGTTGCCACCAACTCGCTTACGTTGGGATAGACTACCGTTACGACTCCGTCGGCAGGTGCCAAGAGGTATTGGTCTTCGAGGATCGCGCCTACTTCATTGACACCACCCTGGGCCACTCTCACCATTGACTCGGCTGCTGCCTTGTCTTCAGCCTGAGGACCGGCGAGGGCGAGCTCATACTGACTGCGCGCTGCGGCCTCTCCCGCTTTGGCTGCGTCATACGCTGCCTTCGCCTCGTCGCGCTTCTGCTCTGTGACCACTCCCTTCTGGAAGAGGTTTTCCATGCGGTCATATGTCTTCTTTGCGATACCTGTGGCGGCTGCTGCCTGGTTCATCACGTCGCGAGCCGAATTGATGATCTGCTTGCGTGTTCCGGCGTCTACCTTACGGTCGGCTGCTTTCGACGCATCTTCCATGGCCTGAGCCTGCGCAAGACGTGCCTCTACAAGCGATGAATGGATATGCACAAGGGTGTCGCCCGCCTTCACGCGTTGACCTTCCTCCACATATAGCTTGGTGACGCGCCCCGGAAGCTTGCCCGAGATCCTTACCTCTGTTGACTCTCCCATTCCCTGGATGGTGTCGGGCGCCGGTTTGATGAATATGAAGCCCACTACAGCCATCGCGGCGATTATCAGAAGCACTACGACGATGGTCACTATCAGGGATTTCTCTTTTCCGCTCACCTCAGCCGGATCCGGGAGCGTTGGATTGTAGTTATTGGTATGCTGTTCCATAAGGCTTTTTTATATTTTGAGTTATGAGTTTTCAGTTTTTTAGCTTTCAGTTTCAGTTTCAGTTATAAGTTCTCGGCGTCATAATGATTCATCATGATGGATCATGATAAATCATGAATCCCCCAATTGATAATTAATCATTGATCATTGATCATTGATAATTAATAATTGATCATTGCCTCAGCGCCCCCGTTACCTTGCTCAGATAAGTATGGCATAGCCTGATTCCGATCTGCGCGTCGATCACTTCCGATTTGGCCTGAAGCCAGGCGGTCTGGGCGCCGAGCACGTCGTCTGTCGTCATCACTCCTTCCTTGAAGGCGTATTGCGCGTTCTGAAGGTTCTCCTGTGCGCTCTGCATGTTTTTCTTGGTCATGTCGTAGGTCTTGAAGGCCTCGTTGTAGCTGTATTCAGCCTGGCTCACCTGAAGGCTTACCTTCTCCTCCATGTCTTCCAGAAGAAGTTTCTGGGCGGCTGTCTGAGATTTAGATGCGCGGTATTTGTTGTAATTGCCTCCCCAGTGCCATAGGGGTATTGTCAGCATCGCTCCCACGGAGAACCCACCTCCGAATTTCTTCTCGAAACCGTCGATCACGTTGGGGTTGGAGAATGAGTAGGCGCCGAAAGCTGCCACTTTCGGAAGCATCGCCGACAGCGAGAGGTTTTCCTTGCTCTTGAGAAGGTCTATACCCTTGCGGAGTACATCGAGATCCGAACGGCGGGCGTATACGTCCTGCATGTTGGTGCTCGGCATCGTCATGTCGGCCTCAAGATCTTCCGAGGCCTCGTCTGATAGCGTCATCGGAGTGTCGACAGGTAGTCCGCAGATCTGGGCCAGTGCCATGCGCGAGAGCGACAGACCGTTGTCTACCTTTGTCAGCATGATGCATGCCTCGTTGTATTTCACTTCTACGTTCAGTACGTCTGATTTTGTGGCCACTCCTTCTTCCTTCATGTCGAGGACGCTCTGGCGAAGAGAGTCTACGAGATTTACGAAACTTTGTGCGAGATTCCGTTTCTCCACGAGCGATACCACTTGCCAGTAGGCTTCGTCTACACTGAGCAGCACGTCCTGTTCCGCCTGGTCTTTGAGCGACCTTGCGATGCTCTCGCCATGCTTGGCTATCTGATTGAGGGCCCTTATGGATCCTCCTAAGTATATAGGCTGGGTAAGGGTAAATGCTCCGAAGAATACGTTGCGGGTGTCGTATTTCATGGCCTCCTTCGGTATGACCGCTACCTCGCTCGGTATCGGCTGTCCGTTGGCCGGATTCATCACAGGCTTTCCGTCAGGACCGGTCACGAGGTTGTATTCATACTTCATGGTCTTCGGGTCGAAGCTCATGGTCGGGAGCTTCGCGTCTTCCCCGAGGAGTGCGATCTGGTTCTGGTTGTGCACATAGCCTCCCGAGAAGTCTATACCGGGGAGATAGGCGGCCTTCGCCGCGTCGCGCAGATAGCCTGCGCCTCTGATGTTCTCTTCAGCTATCCGTATGGCCTTGTTGTTGTGAAGGGCCATGTTCCGGCAGCTGTCAAGAGAGACAGCTCCTTGTGCAAGCACGCTTGCCGCTGTCGCTGTGGCGAATAAGCTTAGCAGGATCTTTTTCATAGCCGTTTATAGTTTGAAGAATCTTTTGCTTTTGATAATTTATGTTAACGTATAAGTAATACAACCAACTTCCCAAAAAGTTGAAATTCCTCTCCAATCGCCAATACAGTGTTGAGGGTGAAAGCCCGAAAGATACGCCTTCCAATGCATCCTCAATCCCTTAAACTCCTAAACTTTTAAACTTTTAAACTCATTTCATTTGCAAATCAGCGTTTTTTTTCCTAACTTTGCACGATAAATCGGCCATCTTATGCGTCGGTCTCTTCCGGATTTCAGCATCCGGAGGTGTTTGTTTTGTATTAATCAACTACTTACAGTATAATTTCAGAATGGCAACATTAGAGAAAATCAG
>JAIDSM010000151.1 GCA_029061225.1 Muribaculaceae bacterium | reverse complement strand
TCAGGCATCATGATGTCTGTCACCACAACATCCATCGTCTTGGCCGCGAGTATTTCCAGGGCTTCCTTACCGTTTGACGCAAGAGTTATCAGGAAAGATGAAGAAAGCCTGTCGTTAAGCATCGTGCGTATACCCTCGTTGTCTTCCACAATAAGCACCCTATAGCCCGATGCATTGAGCGGAGTCTGGTTGGATTCCTCCTCATAAACGATCGAGGTTCCGTGGCTGTCGGCGACTGCCGGAGCGTCCGACTGAACAGATGATTTGACAGGAAGAGTCAAAACGAAAATGTTTTCCGCCGCATCATTGTTTTCAAGATACAGTGAGCCCCCGAGCAGTCCGGCGAGCGACCTCGATAATGGCAAGCCTATACCAACGCCATTTTTCTGTTCCTGCGACTTGTCGGTCTGATAAAATGTCTCAAAGATAAGCTCTTTGTTTTCATCCGATATTTTCTCGCCGTCAGAGATTACCTTGATGAAGACAGTATCATCAGTTGCTTCCAGCTTTACGGAAATATTCTTATCTGCATACTTCATTGCGTTATTAAGAAGGTTGCTGATGATTTTTGTGACGGCTTCGCGGTCGGTTACCGTTATCAGGCTTTCCTTATTTAGATCCCGTTTCAGATTCTTGTTGCGAAGAGATATTGTAGGCTCAAAACGGTCAAGTGTATATTTTATGAGTTCCACCACATCGACCGCCTCGGGCTTAAGCCGAAGCTTCCCGGCTTCAATTTTCTGGAAATCAAGCAGCTGTGAGGTAAGTTCAAGCAGTCGGGCTGTATTCTGCCTTGTGACCTTCAGGTAATGTTCCGATTCCGGACTGTCAAGGCCGCTTTCCTCCATAGCCTCAAGAGGAATGTCTATGAGAGACAGTGGAGTGCGTATCTCATGGGCTATTTCCGTGAAGAAATCAAGTTTCTGCTTGTAGACTTCCTTTTCCTTGTTGGATTCGAATATCTGCTGCCGCTCGTGAAGGCGTTTTTGCTCACGCCTGCGGTAAAGAATGAAGATAATTACAATCAGTCCTATTATCAAGAGGACATAGGCAGCGATCGCCCACCCGGAAGCCCACCACGGTGACTTTATTACAAGCTTGATCTTGTTTGTGGAAACGACATCGCCGCATACCATCTTAACTTCAAGAGTATAGGTGGAAGGCGAAAGATTGGTAAAGGAGATGCGGTTCCCCTGCATGGGAATCCAGTTATCCTCATCCGGAAGGAGCCGATAGTAGAATTTCTTTGATCCCTTCAGTCCGATGGCAGACGGCACGCCTATGGTAAGGGAAAATGTGTTTTGATCATAGGGAAGTTCAATCTCGTCCTTATATACTATATTTCCATCCTGCTCTTCCGGAACAGAAAAAGAGATTGAAGTAAAAAGGACAGGATAATCCGACTTCAATTGATTTTTCCTATTTGGATTGAATCTTACTACTCCGTTTATCGTTCCAAAATAGAATAACGAATCACAATCGCAAAGAGCGGAATTATAAGTGAATTCATTGGCGGGGAGACCGTCGGCTTTGGTGAATACCGTGACATCCCCGGATACCGGATTGAAACGCGTCAGACCATTGTTGGTACCAAACCACAGATTACCTCCATTATCCTCCAATACCTTATATACTATGTCGTCGGGAAGTCCTTCTCTCTGTCCGTATTTTACGAAGGAGTCGGAATCTTTATCGTATCGGCAGAGGCCACCCCTGTCTGTAGAGATCCATATCCTACCCGTATGGTCTTCCATTATCGAGTTGATGGAGTTGGATGGAATGGAGCTTTCGTTAGGGGTATCTTCATTATATATGTATCTTTGATAGTAGTCTTCAACAGGATTATATCTGAGTAGACCGTTTCCCATAGTTCCGATCCATATGGTTCCGTCTTTTGCCTCGAAGAGGGAGAATATCCAGTTGTACTCCGTTGCATCGACCCTTACGAAGTCCCGGTCTCCATCGTTTCTACGATAAAGAGCATATCCCAGACCTACCCATTCCGTCTTGTGACTGTCACAGAGATAAGAATACACAGTGTTTTCGCCTGAGAGCTGCCGCGGAAGATACTGATACGGCTTCTTACCTGCTTCATAAGCGAGCAGCCCGTTCCGTTCAAGTCCTATGAGCACCCTTCCGTCAGACAGAGTCACACACATGGTGGCGCACTTCTCTGTCAGGGATGAAGGGGGCGTAATGAATCTGTCGTTGCCCATATCGCGTATGCTCACTCCGTTTGCCTCGCTGCCTATCACGAGCTGAGAACAGTCGGGGGTGAATGCCATTCCCCTCACCCTGCGTGAGTTTATGTCATATGGTTCTATGGTGCGGAAATCGATCCCGTCATTGGAGATATAATTGACCCCGCCGAACATAGTTCCGACCCAGAGGTTTTTCTCCGGATCCGCGTAAAGCGTATAAATGGTGTTGTCTGATATGGAATGAGGATTTACCGGGTTATTGATGTGTCTTTTCTGCTGTCCCGTCTTGAGATCGTATGCGATCAGTCCGGTCTGTGTACCTATCCAGAGCCGGTCTCCGATCAATTCAAGGCTCCGAAAATATAGTTTGTCCGTATTGGCCACGGGAATCTGTCTGACTGCATGATCACCATCAGTAGAGATTCTGAAGACCTCTACATCTTCGGTGCATATAATGAGTCCTTTGTTCCCGTCAGGCAATATCCTGGAGAATTTTCTATTGCCGGAGGCCGGGAAATCGAACTTAACCTCCACTATCTCGTCATAACCTTTATCGTATTTAAATACCTTGCCGTTTGAGCTGCATGCCCACAGTGTGCCGTCTTCAGTCAGACAGAGGTCGTTGAAGTAATCCTCCTTGTACTCGCTGCCCCCGGGCATTTCATACCGGTTGACTCCCCCTGCGGATGTACGGAATATTCCCATATCCGGAATAAGAACCCAGATGTTACCTTTACCGTCTCCCACGATATCCTGTACCCAATTAAGAAATCCATCGGCAAGTGAGTCCCATGCATCCACGTAGGAAATTCTATCGGTATCTGGTTTGTATATGTATACTCCACGGTCTGTGCCAATCCAGATATTACCTTCTATGTCTTCGTATAGAGCGCCTATATTATTGTTGCCTTTTTGTTTAACTGTATCAAAACAAGTGTATTTCTTGACAGTCGCGCCATCGTATCGGTTGAGTCCGTTGGTGGTGCCTATCCATATGAAGCCGTCCTTATCCCGTAGTATGGCCTTCACATGATTGGCCGACAATCCCTCGTCTATGCTTATATGCGAGAATACCTGATTGTGGTCATGGGTATATGCCTGCATATAAGCCGACGGAATCATTAGCAGAACAATTGTCATTACCAATGTGGAAATAAGCTTATTTAATGAATTGCTTTTCATATGGAGATTCAAGATATGTTAGAAATGCAAAGTTAACGATTTTTTTTGAATGTCATGCATCAGCCCGGTGTCAGGCTGATGCATGACATCGTAATCAACGGTAACCTTCATTCTGATCCTCGGAGGTCATGTCTTCGTTCTGCTCGATTTCTTCGTTGGGGATGGGATAGCGCATGTTGTGGGCGTCGATGGTTCCCGAACGCTTCGCCCATTTATTCCTTTCCTTCACATATTCCACGAACTTTCCGGTGCGGATGAGGTCGAATCGGCGCCAGTTCTCGCCAAACAGCTCACGCATACGCTCATCCATGATCTTCACACGGAATTCATCGGCTGTCATATTGCCCCACTTCATGTCGTCAGGCAGGTTGAAGCCCCAGGCGCGGTTTCTTACCTGATTCACTACCTCCACAGCTTCGGAGGTGCGGTTAAGCTCGTTAAGGCATTCGGCGTAGGAGAGAAGCACGTCGGCGTAGCGCAGCATCGGAATGTTCTTGCCCGAGTTCCACATATTGTTCAGGCCAAGACCGGAATGCTGGTCGGTACGAAAATCCTCATATTTCTTTACGTGTGGCTTAAGCTCATCATGGTCCTCGCCAAGGTCTTCCCATGCCACGCAGTCAAGATTCGGTGTCTCACCGTAATAGGAGAAGTCGTAGCGTATTGATTCGTTGCGACGCAGGTCTCCTTCCTCCCAGATGCCCCCTTCCGAAACACTGCTGTATGCATACTCAGTCACCACCACATGGTCATAGCCTGCGAAGTAACAGCCGTCGCTCCACCAGTTCTGGGCTACGCGCGAGCCTATCTGGAACATGATCTTGTTCTGGTTCGGAGTATTGTTGAACTGAAACTCATAGATGGATTCTGATGTGTTGGGCTTGCTGTAGTCAAAGAGGTCAGCAAAGTTTACCAATGAGTAGTTCATTTCCATGACTTTCCTAAAGCATTCCGCTGCCTTCGAGAAGTCCCGGAGCCCGGTTTCGACAGGGGCTGCCATATAGGCCTTTCCCAGCATCGCATATCCGGCTCCTGAAGTGGCACGACCGGGGTCATTGCTCGATGGAGCGTATTTCGCCGCTTTTTCCAGATCGGTGATAACGAATTTCCAACTGTCTGTAAGGGACTGGCGACCGTATCCCGTCTCCCCTACCTTGTTGAGGTCGATGACCGGAATCTCACCCCAGTATGCTGCGAGCTCCATATCCATGAATCCTCTGATGAAACATGCCTCTCCGAGAAGTTCTGCAGCCTTGGTACCCACCTGGATGTCGCTGTTTTCAAGAGCCTTGATGATCTTGGCAGCTGCGGTCACTACCGGGAAACGGGCGTTCCATTGGTCCTTGACGCGCCCTGTGAGGGAGTTGAGGTTGGCGTCGTAGTTGTCAAGACTGGCGTTTTCACCGCCGTCTTTCATCTGCAACGCGCCTCGCTGGATCTCGTCGGTTCCGGTCATAAGGAACCATGCCCTCTCGTCTGAACGGGTCCAGTCGCGCATATTGTCGTAGATACCGGTAAGGTTGGTTTCTATATAGGAGAGGTCACTGTAGATCTGCTCTTCGGTAAGGCCCATCTGGCTGTCTTCCGTAAGGAAGTCGGAGCAGGAAGTCATTGCGCCAAGCGATATGGCCGCAAGTATGATTGTGATAATGTTTGTCTTCATTGATGTGGGTGTGTTAGAAAGTCAGGTTCAGGCCGAAGGTGAAGGAGCGTGTGGCTGGATAGCCGAAGTCGCCTGTCTCAGGGTCGAATCCTTTGTATTTTGTCGCTGTGAAAAGGTTGGAGCCGGTGGCATACACTCTGATGTTGTCAAAATAGATGGCTTTCATCCATTTCTTCGGCAATGTATAGCTGATCGTAAGGGTCGCTAGGCGAAGGTATGAGGTATTCTGTATTGCGAAGTCAGTATCCCATGCATAATATGGATTGTAGCCTGAGGACGTGTTGGTTATCGCTCTCGGAAAGATGCCGTTGGGATTCTGGGTACTCCAGCGGTCGAGAAGATCGACCGATGCCATGGAGGTACCGGTGGATGCGATAAGCGACTCATAGTAGTCGCTTATCTTCTTCCCTCCTATGGAGTAGTTGAAGATCGCGTTGAGGGTAAGACCTTTCCAGGAGAAATCTGTGGAGAAGCCGCCATACATCTTGGGATCCATGCATCCTACGATTACACGGTCGTTCTGGTCTACCACCTTGTCGCCGTTCTGGTCAATGGCGAAGAGGTCGCCGATCCCTACGTTCTTGCCGTTGTAGTCGATGCCTTCCCACTGGTCGCGGTTCGCTTCAGTAGCGATGCCTCCGCATTTCAGTGTATAGATGGAGTTGAGCGATTCGCCGAGGAAGATGTTGCCGGTGCGCTCCGTGCCGTTGAGGATCCTGTTCACGCCGCCATGCAGCTTGTTGACCTTGTTGTGGTCGAGTGAAAGGTTGGCCGAGACGTTCCAGGTGAAGTCAGGAAGATCGATCGGTGTCGCGCTGAGGGTCATCTCAAAGCCACGGTTTGTGACGGAGCCTATGTTTTCCCATTCCTCGCTGTAGCCTGAGGTAAATGCAAGTGAGTGCTTCATGAGAAGGTTGTCGTTGTTGATGAAGAATCCATCCAGAGAGAGACGCAGTCGATTGTTGAGGAACGCCATGTCAAGGCCGATATTCGTCTGCTTCTGCTTTTCCCAAGTGAGAAGGGGATTTCCGAGAAGTCCGCTTGTGGCGTAGGATGCGGCTCCGTTGCTGACTGTCGAATAGTACATTGTCGCGTAGGCATAGTTCTCTATATCCTGGTTACCGACTACGCCGTAGCCTACGCGAAGCTTAAGGTTGTCAAAGACATGCTGGTCTTGCATGAACTTCTCGTTCGTGACTGCCCAGTTGGCGGAGAATGAAGGGAATATACCCCATTTATGGCCGGGCCCGAATTTGGAGGATCCGTCATATCGGGCAGTGGCTGTAAGGTAGTAGCGCTGGTCGTAGTTGTAGTTTACCCTTACAAGGTAAGAGAGGAGGGATGACGCGTAAAAGTTGGAGTCTATCACTTTCTTGTCGTTGGCGGCTGCTCCGGCCAGGTCATTGAAGCCGAGATCGTTCGATGCGAAACGGTCACCCTGCGCCTTAGTATAGTTGAATGTGCTTCGGGAAGCTGATGTGCCGAGAAGGAAGTCTGTGTTGTGTACGTCTCCGAAGGTATGGCGGTAAGTGATGGTATTGTCCCACTGCCAGGAAAGCTTGGTCCAGCGTTCATGTTTTGCCCTTGCGTCTCCGTTGTAGTGGCGTATCGCCTGCTGGATATAGTCGGGGGTATATTCCATCCATGTCTGGTT
>JAIDSM010000150.1 GCA_029061225.1 Muribaculaceae bacterium | reverse complement strand
TCGATGATGTGGCAAGACGGTATAAAGTCACAGCGGCATACAGATATCTTGAAGATATGGTAAACCTCATAGCATTTGACGACGATGAGATCTCTGACTAAAATAGTATTTATCAATAGCGCACATATCCGCTACGGAGAGGTGGCATTAGATGGGAATGTGTATTTCACAGGAACGCAAGGTGTAGGAAAGACTACCCTGCTGCGAGCTCTCCTATTCTTCTACAATGCGAGAAAAGACAAGTTAGGCATACGCAATCAGGGACAGCGTTCATTTGACGACTACTATGTGCCGACCCCCGCATCATATATTGTCTATGAGGTCTCGCGAGGGGATGAGCAACCCCCTTTCTGTGTGATTCTCTTTCGCCGTCATAATAAGGCAGCCTTCCGATTCGTGGACGCTGCGTATGACAGAAGCTGGATAATTGATGACCTTGGTGTGGTAGCTTCAGATCCACTGACAGTCAGACAGCGGATACAGAACAAAGGTATTGACCTAAGCATCATAATAGAGCGCTACAACCAGTATCTTGATATCCTTTACGGCAACCGCACCGTAAGGATGTCGAAAGACTTGCTAAAGTATTATCTACTCAAAAGCACGCAATATCAAAACATTCCGCGTATCATCCAAAATGTGTTTCTAAACGAGCGCGTTGATGCCGGATTTATCAAAGATACAATCATCCGCAGTATTTCCGGCGATGAAGTTGAGACGGCCGTCGACCTCAATTTCTTCCGCAGCAAACTTGTTAATTTTAGTGATGAGCTTAAGGATATATCCCTATGGACACAAAAAAATAAACAAGGAATTGTAGAAACCCGTCGCGATGCTGATAAAATCATAGAGATCGCCCATAAGATTTCTGCTGGAGAATTCTCAATGCGAGAACAATGCGGCATGCTCATCTATTCAAGAAATAAAGCAGAAAGGAATCTCCCTATCCTGACAAGCAAGATTGAGAAAAAGAAAGCTGATATAGATACACTTACAGCTAACATAAAATCAATAGAGTCAAATTTCACAGAGGCTCACGAAAAACTTAGCAATGAAATTGCAGTACTTGACAGTAAACTCAAAGATGCCGCCCGACTAAAGAAAGAGTATCAGAAAATCGGCATTTCTGAAATGATTGTCCGTGTGGAGTCATTGCCGTCGCTGCGTCTTACATTGCAACAGAAACAAGGATTGCTCGCACAGTTGAATGCAGAGTATCTATCAATAACTCAGAAGTACACGTCTCTCCGGGACCGACTGGATCTCGACTTTCGACAATTCCGGCAGAAAAGGACTGATGAGATCAACAAGGCAAAGCAGGAAGTGATCGACAGGAAACTTGCACGACTTGAACAGCGGAATAATCTCGAAAATGAAGTGAAGGAGAAATTCCAGACACAAAGAAATGAGATCGACTTGAAGTTGGCAGAATGCCGTGAACATAGGCATGAACTGGAATTGTTGCGTCTTGAAGCTTCAAAATCATCCCCGCTAAAAGATGAGCTGGAGGTATGCAGAAGTAATTTGTCTAAATTAGAAAAAGAGGAGAACTCATTTAAAGAAGAGAAACTGCGGAAAGAGAGTACTCTGGATTCAATGAGAATCCAGTTGGAGATGGAATGCCAGCGACTTGAAAATGAGTATGCCACACAAATCATATCTCTTGAAAACCAGATCACCAATTTGACAGAGAACTTGAATTCAGAAAGGGCTTTGCTCGAGAAGTCGCAAGGATCTTTCTGTGAATGGCTCGATGGTAATGTAGAAGATTGGGCATCGTCTATCGGTAAGATTGCAGATGAGAAAGATGTGCTCTACAGTCAAAATCTCAATCCTGAGCTTGCTCCCGGGAATACATCGGATACATTGTTTGGAGTTAGGATTGATCTTGATGAAATAAAAAAAGAGGTGCGGACTCCGGCAATGATCAATGAGGATGTCAAAGCGATTGAGACTAAGATAAACTCTTTGGCCAATGAAATCAACCGACTTAGGGATGAAAAGGAAAACCGTATTTCCGAAAATGGGAAAAAAAGATTCTCTGCAACCAAAACATTGCAAGCTGACATTGATGCAATAACACAAAAGATACAGGTATGTAGACAGCAATTCCGGAAGGAAAACCTGCGGCTGGCTGATACAGAAAATGATGAAAAGGCAAGATTGAATGAGATTGATGCCACGTACAGGGATAAAATACAGAAACTGGCTCTGGAAATTAGCTCCAATGCTGAAGCTCTCAAGAAAATCGATGAACGTAGCAAACGGGAGTTAAATGCTATTTCAAAGGCTGCAAAGGATGAAGACAAAAAGGATAAAAACCTTCTTGATATACAGGTGAAATCTGTCGACTATGACATCATGCAATTCAAGAATGAAACCGACTCTAAAATCAGACAGCTTGATAAAGAAGAACGGGCAGCACTATCGAATGCCGGTGCCGATACCGGTATGATTGAACAGATAAACAATGAAATAACTGAAACCGAGAGCCGGATACATATAATTGAAAACGAACAGAGTAAAGTAGCCATCTATAGAAATGACTGCAAGAGACTGCTCGACCATGTACCGCAATATCAGACCGATAAAAAGAAACTGGAGGACAAGGATGCATCGCTAAGACAGAATTATGACAGACGAAAACAGAGACACGAGTCGAAACGTAAAGCCGAGATGACCGCTATGTCTGAACTACAGGCTGCCTTGGAGAAAGCAACAGAATCTATAAGGATAACTGATGACTTCATGGCCTCTGATTCATGTCCACCGGAATTGAAAGAGAGCCAACAGATCCATACAGATCTTGATTGTATCACTCTTGTGGAGTCAATAAAAGAACTGATAGGGAAATTATACCGTCTCAATGACTCACTCAAGACTTCGGTTAATGATTTCAAACGCCGGTTTTCTCAATGCAATACATTCAAATTCCCTACAGAACTTGAAACAACAGCACATTACCGGAATTATGCCGATAAACTTGAAGAGTTTGTGGTAAACGACATGATCAAGGAGTTCCAGCAGGTGACCAGCAATATATATAGGGATATATTGTCGCGTGCAGCTGCGGATTTCAATGTTCTTCTTGGTAGGGAGTCGGAAATACAGCGGATTGTCAAGGATATTAACTACGACTTCTCCCGTAAGACATTCGCCGGGGTTATCCGCAGTATTGAACTTCGTCTGGAACGTAGCACTATGCCTATTATAATGCAGCTACAGAATATCACAGAATTCTGGAATACCCATCAATATGATATTGGGGAACTTAATCTTTTCTCCGGCGAAGAACATGAGGATGTATCTCGCGATTCGATAAAATATCTCAAGTCATTGACAGAGGCTCTGACCCACGCCCCAGAACTCAGCAAGCTACCTCTTGAAGAAACTTTCACTCTCAAATTCAAGATAGAAGAGAATGATAATTCAACCGGCTGGACAGAAAACATCAAGGCAGTGGGCTCGGAAGGCACTGACACACTGGTGAAGGCCATTATGAATATCCTCTTGATAAGCGTTTTCAAAAAACGTGCGGGCCAAGCAGGAGACTTTCGTCTGCATTGCATGATGGATGAGATAGGACGATTGGCCGATGAAAACATTCAGGGCATTTTGAATTTTGCCAATGAACGTGATATTTATATTGTAAACTCATCGCCAAAATCACATAAGCCCCTATCCTACCGCCGTCTATATCTGCTTTCAAAGGATAAGGATGCAAACACCATCGT
>JAIDSM010000015.1 GCA_029061225.1 Muribaculaceae bacterium | reverse complement strand
GGCCTAGCCCTTAACTCTTAACCCTTAACTCTTAACCCTTAATACTTAATACTTACTACTTAACCCTTAATACTTTATTTAACGATTCCCTTTTCGAGGAATTCGGCGAGGTTGGTGCGTACATGGTCGCCGGCTCGCTCTACGGCTACCTTCGCCATATCGGCGTCGACCATTAGGTTGACGAGCTGCTCGAAGGAGGTTTTCGCGGTCGGATCCCATCTGAGCTTCCGCTTCGCTTTAGTCGGATCACCCCAGAGGTTCACCACGTCTGTCGGGCGGTAGAAATCTGGCGAGACTTCTATCAATACTTTGCCGGTAGCCTTGTCGATACCCTTCTCGTCAGCTCCCTCGCCTACGAATTCAAGCTCGATGCCTGCGCGGCGGAATGCGTAGAGGCAGAATTCGCGCACGGAGTGCTGCTCGCCTGTAGCGATGACGAAGTCTTCCGGTTCGGGCTGCTGAAGGATAAGCCACATGCACTCCACGTAGTCTTTCGCATAGCCCCAGTCGCGGCGCGACGACAGATTGCCGAGATAGAGCTTCTCCTGCTTGCCCTGAGCTATGCGGGCTGCTGCGAGCGATATCTTACGCGTCACGAAGGTCTCTCCTCGTCTTTCTGATTCGTGGTTGAAGAGTATTCCCGAGCATGCATACATGCCGTAGGCCTCGCGGTATTCCTTGACGATCCAGAATCCGTAGAGCTTCGCCACCGCGTAAGGAGAATAGGGATGGAAGGGAGTGTCCTCGTTCTGGGGCACTTCCACCACCTTGCCGTAGAGTTCCGAAGTAGAAGCCTGATAGAACCTGCAGGTATCCGCGAGTCCGCACTGGCGTATTCCCTCAAGAAGACGAAGCACTCCGGTAGCGTCGACATTGGCCGTATATTCGGGAGAGTCGAAGCTGACCTGCACGTGGCTTTGGGCTGCGAGGTTATATATCTCGTCGGGGCGAACGCTGCCAAGCACTTTTATGACCGACATCGAGTCGGTGAGGTCGGCATAGTGGAGGTGAAACCTGGGGTTTCCCTCGAGGTGGGCGATACGCTCGCGGAAATCCACCGACGAGCGTCGGATGGTACCGTGGACGTCATATCCTTTCTCTATCAGAAGTTCGGCGAGATATGAGCCGTCCTGGCCCGTAACGCCTGTGATAAGGGCTGTTTTCATATTTTTTGAGTTTTACCAGATGTTGGAGTCTTTGTCATGCAGGGTCTTTCCCAGTCCCGTAGAATAGTCGTCCATTCTGTCGAGAGCCTTGTTGACGGGCGACGACGGGTGTTGCGCCCGCTCTATCTGCTGACTCAGGAAATCCCATGATATCCCCGTCTCTCTGACGAGATCCCGGAGCTCGCCCATCGTCTGTCGGGCATTTTGGAAAAGTTCGATCGACATATGGCATTCCCGGGAGGTCTCCTCGGGGTTTTCGGCCGGAAGCTTGAAATCTATAGTATCTTCTTTCATATCAATATAAACGTCAATTTGAGCTTGTGAGTTTTGGAGTCAGTGAGCTTTTGAGCTTACCGGCTTACTTGTATTCAGGGATTTGATCGGGATGGAATGTCACGGAACGCGAGACGGGTTCGGATGCGAGGAAATAGCCGAGCACGCGATGGCCCGAAAAGAGGAATGGACCGTTGCTGTCGTTCTGCAGGGCCTCCAGGTAGTCGTGCATCTCGCGGGAGACGGGTGTGACGGTCACAGTCATGACATCGCCGTCGAAAAGGACCTCGTCGTCGTCCTCCTTATCGGTATCCTTACGGCTTGTCATGGTGAAGAAGGTGTTGACACCCTCGGCTGCAGTGCGGTCATCCTGCTCCTGCCAGGAATATATCTCGCCGTTGCGGTATAGCTTCACCCAGTAGCAGTCGCCGGTGTCGGCAGGATTGTCGAGGTATCGGGCTTGGAATACGGCCACCTTGTCGTAGGGCATGCTTATCCAGTTGAATTCAGCGGAGACTATCTCCGTAGCGGCATACATCGTGGTCTCCGTAGCGTACTCGTTTCCCTCCCTCTTTACAGTCAGACGGTATCGGTGGCCCGGTATTCCGGGAGTCGGATCTGTGTAGAATCCGTCGGTGTCGGGAGTCAGTGTGTATTCCACGCCATCGGAGAGGTCGGCGATGACGACCGACGCATCGGTAAGGCGAGTTCGGTCCATCGGTTCGTCCATAGGCGTGGTGAGGGTAATTCCTATCTTCGCGCCCTCCGACGTCAGTTCGCCCTCGATCACTGTCAGGGGTTCGATATCATGGTATCTGAAATCGAGATTCTTCTCGCAAGCTGTAAGCATCGCAATGCATAATACACTGAGGAAAATGCATAATGCACAATGCATAATGCACAATCCTTTCGTCTTAATGCATAATTCATAATTCATAATGCACAATCTAAGTCTGCTCAATATCTTATAAATCATATAAATTCAATAAATTCTTAATCCTTACCCCTTACCCCTTAACTCTTACCCCTTAACCCTTAACCCTTAACCCTTGACTCTTATACACATATGACGCTGCCGACGAATAGCCTTTTGTAT
>JAIDSM010000149.1 GCA_029061225.1 Muribaculaceae bacterium | reverse complement strand
ATCTCCTCCTGACGCTGCCAATCATAATCGAAAAGGAAGAAGGAGTCAAGCTCGTCATTGGAATAGTCTACGCTGTCAAGAATGGCATTGCGGAGCTGAAGAAATGTGGAGTCAGAGTCTATTTCAATCTCGCGGGCGAAATTTGTGGCTTCGTCGCTTACAAGTTTAAATCTATATACCATGGTTTCTTTCTTAATTAGACTGCGAATTTAATACATTTATCCGGTTTATCCAATACCTATACAAAAAAATATGCTCCGTAAGAAGCATATTTTTTCAATCTCATGATTAAAAGACTGCGCTTCGGGCAATCAATAGCTGTAGCCGTCAGCCTTGCACTTGGCCTTCATACGTGAGATACGCTTATTGATATTGGGATGAGTAGAGAAAAGTTGTGCCATGCTTGCGGTCTGCGTCGTGCCGGAGGCATCCTCCATCTGCTTGAGTTTTTGGAAAGCCTTTACCATCGCTGCCGGATTCTTTCCGTTCTTCTTCAGGAAGGAGTAACCGTAGTCGTCAGCATTGTTCTCCTGGCTTTGGGAATACTTGGCCGTAGCGAGATTCTGAGCAATAGCACCGAACTGAGAATCGGTAAGAGCAGCCGCGGTGCTTCCTGTAGATGCTATGACATCCATAAGGGCGGCTGTCTGAAGAGCGTTCTTGAAAGCCTTCTTTGTGTCCTGATGGGCTACATGGCCTATTTCATGCCCAATCACACCAAGCACTTCATCGTCGCTCATTACGTCCATGAGTCCGCTATAGACACGTATGGATCCGTCGGCGCAGGCGAAAGCGTTAATGTCGTTGGTCTTATAGACCTTAAAGTTCAAAGGAGTTCCTTCTACATTGGTAATTCCGCTCACGATGTTGGCGAGTCTCTTAGAGTAGGGGTCATTAGGGCCACAAACTGTATTCTTTGTGTCGGACTCCGCTATATAGCTTTTGACATACTGCTGGATCTGGTCGTTGGATACGGACATAGACTGAGCTATCTTCACTCCTCCCTGTGCAAGCCGGGCCATGTCAAGGTTCTGAGCCACGCTGCAGCCTGTCAGCATAAGCAGACTCAACGACATTGCGGTGATCAATTTCTTCATCGGTTTTGAAAATATAATGGTGTGTAATATATAATACGGTGTTACTTTTGAGAGTAACACCGTATATGTTAACAAAGTTTAATGCTGAGGAAATATTAGCCGAGGAATGCAAGGAGCACACCTGCAGCCACGGCACTGCCTATCACACCGGCCACATTCGGACCCATGGCGTGCATGAGAAGGTAGTTGGTGGGATCGTATTCCAGACCGAGGTTGTTGGAGATACGCGCTGCCATAGGCACTGCGGATACACCGGCGTTACCGATGAGCGGGTTGATCTTCTTGCCTTCGGGAAGCATGAGATTGAAGAGCTTCACTGAGCAAACGCCGGCTGAAGAAGCGATTACGAATGCGATGAATCCGAGCGCGAAGATAAAGAGGGTCTCCTTGGTGAGGAAAAGGTCGGCCTGAGTAGAGGCGCCGACAGTCAGACCAAGAAGAATAGTCACGATATCTGTCATCGCATTGCTTGCTGTCTTGGCAAGACGAGTGGTCACACCGCTTTCACGGAGAAGGTTTCCGAAGAAGAGCATACCGAGCAGCGGAAGACCGGAGGGCACGATAAAGCAGGTCAGCATAAGGCCTACGATGGGGAAGATGATCTTCTCATCCTGAGAAACGACGCGGGCCGGCTTCATTTTGATGTGACGCTCCTTGTCAGTAGTGAAGAGACGCATCAACGGGGGCTGGATCAGCGGAATAAGCGCCATATAGGAGTAGGCCGATACCGCCACGGCGCCAAGCAACGAAGGATTCAGTTTGGATGTGGTGAAGATCGCAGTAGGACCGTCGGCGCCACCGATGATAGCGACGCAACCAGCGGAAAGCGGATCCATACCGATGAGAAGCGCGAGCATATAGGCACCGAAGATACCGAACTGGGCGCATGCACCGATAATCATAAGCTTAGGATTGGCGAGAAGGGCCGAGAAGTCGGTCATCGCGCCGATACCGAGGAAAATCAAAGGAGGATACCATCCTTTCTCCACACCATTGTAGAGGATGTTGAGTACGGATCCCGGCTCATAGATACCGATTTCCATACCCGGCTGGAAGGGAATGTTGCCGATCAGCATACCGAAACCTATCGGAACGAGAAGCAGGGGCTCGAAGTTTTTCTTGATGGCAAGCCAAACGAAGAAGCAACCTACGGCGAGCATGATGAGATTCTCATACTGGCAGTTGGCGAAACCCGTGAAGTTCCAGAAGGTGGTGATGTTTTCGGAAAGGAATTCCCAGAATGTCTGTGCAAGTATCATATCGAATTGCTTTTCTTATTTTGGGAATTAACCGATGATCATGATGTCGTTGCCTTCAAGCACAGCATCGCCCACATTGACGAGAATCTTCTTCACAGTGCCGCCCTGAGTGGTCTTTACATCGTTTTCCATCTTCATAGCCTCAAGAACGCAAACGGTGTCACCGGCATTGACGGTGTCGCCTTCCTTGACCTTGAAACTCATGATGGTGCCGGGGAGCGGAGCTTTGACAGCACCTGCCGCACCGCTTGCAGCCGCAGGCTTGGAGATGACCTTTTCTCCGGAAGGAGTCGTAGGAGCGGCGGCAGCCTTGTTGACCTTAACTGGAGACTTGGTGTCTTTTTCAAGCTCGACATGATAGTGGCTGCCATTGACTATCACCTCGACCTGATTACCATCGACATCACCAACTTCAACGTTGAACTTGCTGCCGTTGATTTTATATTTATATTCTTTCATTGTGATTATTATTTACGGATGTTGCGATGAAGTTCAGGCTTTGCGCGAAGATTGTAGATTTTGGAGTTCCAGGGAGAATAAGACTTCTTGATCTGATGGATAGTAAGAAGGGTATGCTCGATGTCATGTCCTTGTCCGAAATATTCAGCAAGAGCCATACCGATAGCAGCGATGGTCTCGCCGCTTGCAAGCTCCGGATGGGCCTGATCGATAGTCTTACCGGCCTTTTCTACAGCAGCGTGCTTCTTCTTAGTGAGTAAGGCCTGTGAAATTTTGCCAAAGCCTTGGAAAAGAAGGCTGAGAAGGATGAGGGCAGAAATCACAATCACCATTGCAATGATGGTGAGCGATCCTCCGAACGAGTCGTTCTCCTCAAGATTCTTGGCTTTCTCGAGCTGGCGCATCCTGCGTGCCGTAGGGCTGACCTCCACTGTATTGGTCTCTTCCGAGGGGACGGCCAGAGCCACAACATCCTCCTGTCCGGCAGCCTCCACGGCCTCGACCGGGGCATCGATCTGATCCGGTGCAAGTTCCGTCTGGGCATATCCGCACGTCAGACTGAAGCTGAGAATTCCTAATGCGATATATTTCTTAAGCATAGTTTCTTAAATTATAGAGGTATGTTGCCGTGCTTTTTAGGCGGATTGCTCTGCTTCTTTGTGGCGAGCATCTGAAGGGCGCGGATGATACGGAAGCGTGTGTTGCGGGGTTCGATGACGTCATCGATATATCCGTATTTAGCTGCATTATAAGGATTGGCGAAGAGTTTTGTGTATTCCTCTTCCTTTTCCTTCTTGAATGCTGCGGGATCGGCATGCTCTTTGGCTTCCTTCGCATAGAGGACACCAACTGCGCCTTCGGCACCCATCACTGCGATTTCAGCAGTAGGCCATGCATAGTTCATATCGCCACGGAGCTGCTTGCAGCTCATCACGATGTGGCTGCCGCCATAGCTCTTGCGGAGAGTGACAGTGACCTTAGGCACTGTAGCTTCGCCGTAAGCATAGAGAAGCTTAGCACCGTGAAGGATGACAGCGTTGTATTCCTGACCTGTACCGGGAAGGAATCCGGGGACGTCGACGAGAGTCACCAGAGGAATGTTGAAAGCATCGCAGAAGCGTACGAAGCGGGCTGCCTTACGGGAAGCGTTGCAGTCGAGAACGCCTGCGAGCACTTTGGGCTGGTTGGCTACCACGCCTACGCTCTGGCCGTTGAAGCGTGCGAATCCGGTGATGATGTTGCGGGCGTAAGCAGGCTGCACCTCAAGGAACTCACCGTTGTCGATGATAGCTCCGATCACCTCATACATATCATATGATTTCTTCGGGCTGTCGGGTACTATCTCGTTGAGCTTATCCTCAAGGCGATCGATTGGGTCTGAACAGGGAACAAGAGGAGTCTCCTCCATGTTGTTCTGCGGGATGTAGCTGATAAGCTTGCGGATGAGCTTGAGGGCTTCCTCACCGTCTTCGCATGCGAAGTGTGTCACACCTGACTTGGAAGCGTGGACGGAAGCGCCGCCGAGCTGCTCCTGAGTGACGTCTTCTCCGGTGACTGTCTTAACTACAGACGGACCTGTGAGGAACATATAGGACATACCCTTCACCATGATGGTGAAGTCTGTCAGGGCAGGGGAGTAGACTGCACCGCCGGCGCAAGGACCGAGGATGGCGCTGATCTGAGGTATTACGCCGGAGGCAAGGATATTACGCTGGAAAATCTCAGAATATCCTGCGAGCGCGTTGATGCCTTCCTGAATACGTGCGCCACCTGAGTCGTTGAGGCCGATGACAGGAGCACCCATCTTCATGGCGAGATCCATCACCTTGCAGATCTTCTGAGCCATAGTCTCGGAAAGAGAGCCGCCGAGCACTGTGAAATCCTGTGCGAAAACGTAAACGAGGCGACCTTCAATGGTGCCGAAACCGGTAACGACGCCGTCGCCAAGATATTGCTTCTTCTCCATACCGAAGTTGGTGCTCCGGTGAGTCACAAACATGTCGAGTTCTTCGAAGCTACCTTCGTCGAGGAGCTGGTCGATTCTTTCGCGAGCAGTATATTTGCCGCGTTCATGCTGCTTGGCAATCGCCTTTTCGCCACCGCCGAGGCGTGCAGTGGCACGCTTGTCGATGAGCTCTTGAATCTTTTGTTCTTGAGTGGTCATTATTGAGATGCTTGAATTATTATTTCTTAGAGGGATCTTCGCAAAGCTCAGTCAGCACAGCTTCGGTGCATTTGGGGTGAAGGAAAGCGATCTGCAGGCCGTCGGCGCCTTTGCGGGGAGCTTTATCGATAGTGCGGATTCCCTTCTCCTCACACTCTGCAAGAGCCTCGGCAACGCCGCTCTCTACGGCAAACGCCATGTGGTGCATACCTCCCTTGCCGCCGTTTTTCTCGATGAATTTGGCGATGGTGCTGTCAGGGCTTGTAGCTTCAAGAAGCTCGATCTTGGTGTCGCCCACCTTGAAGAAGGCTGTAGTCACTTTCTGATCCTCTACCACTTCCTGCTTGTAGCACTTAAGGCCAAGCACGTCTTCGTAGTACTTGATGGCTTCTGCCAGGTTGGGCACTGCTATGCCGATGTGTTCGATGTGGGAAATTTCCATTGCGTTTTGATTTATTGGTTAGTTGTACTTTAATTTTAGTTTCTGCACCTATCTGCCGTATTATGGAGTGGGCGCACATTTACGTGCAAAATTAACAATTATTTTTCAAACTGCGAAAAGTATTTTTAAGAATATTGTAAAAAATTAATAAAAATAGGTGAAGGGTGCATTTTTTAGGTTTAAATCATTGTTATGTCAGATTTTTTTACGATATTTGCAAAATATTTGCGGACACGTCCGTAAGATGTCAGTATTTTTAATGTTTTCATAAGAGCTTCTCCTCGTCTGAAACCTATATGGAAATGACTACAGGGGCCTTGGCCTCCTTGATCAACGGGGTTGTCGATGGCAATCCGGATATCGTTTTGACTGGATTCGCGAAGATTGAAGAAGCTGCCGAGGGGCAGCTGACATTCATCGCGAACCCTAAATACGCGCATTTCATAGAGTCGACCAAAGCGTCGGCCATCCTTGTATCCAAGGAATTCAACCATCCAAATCCGAATGCCGTGACGCTTCTCAGGGTGGAAGATCCTTACGCCACCCTTGCCGAGCTTCTTCGTGCCATACAGGATTCGATGCCGGCAAAAAGAGGAATAGAATCACCATGCTTCATAGCCGAGGGGGTGGAGATTCCCGATGATGCATATATCGGGGCTTTCGCCTACATAGGGAAGGGAGCCGTGATCGGCAAAGGATCGCAAATATACCCTCAGACCTTCATCGGCGATGGAGTAGCGGTCGGTGAAAAATGCATCCTTTATGCCGGAGTGAAGGTCTATGCCGGCTGCCGAATCGGCGACCGCTGTATCCTTCACAGCGGAGTGGTGATAGGAGGCGATGGATTCGGATTCGCTCCAAATCCACAGGGCGGATATGACAAGCTTCCGCAGACCGGCATCGTTGTGCTTGAAAACGACGTGGAAATCGGCGCCAATACGACAGTGGACCGGGCCACATTCGGATGCACACGAATCGGACGCGGTACGAAGCTTGACAACCTGATTATGGTTGCCCATAACGTTGAGATAGGGGAGGACAATGTCTTCGCAGCCCAATCAGGAGTAGCCGGAAGCACAAAAATTGGCAACCGCAACCGTGTCGGAGGGCAGGTAGGATTCTCCGGGCACATCAATGTGGGCGACAACAATGAATTCGGAGCCCAGTCCGGCATACCGGGCGATGTCGGCAACGGAGAGCGATTGATGGGCTACCCTGCGGTAGATGTAAGGAAATTTGCAAGAAATACGGTATATATCAACAGACTAAAAGAACTTTTCGATGAGCTGAACCGAAAGAGATGATTCGGTCCGGTTCATCGAATCGTTTAATGTAATAACAAGGAATAAAACAACAAAACAGCATATGAATCAACTTACTTTAAAAGCTCCTATAAAGGTAGAAGGAAAAGGGCTTCATTCAGGCAAGCATCTGACCGCCGTCTTCAACCCGGCTCCGGCGAATTTCGGCGTGAAGTTCAAGAGAATTGATCTCGAGGGGCAGCCAGTCATAGACGCACTTGCAGAGAACGTGGTAGACACTACCCGCGGCACGGTAATCGGCAAGGGAGATGCCCGTGTAAGCACAATAGAGCACGCAATGGCTGCACTATATGCATATGGAGTCGACAACTGTCTTATAGAGGTAGATGGTCCTGAACTTCCCATCCTCGACGGAAGCGCCACTATCTACACCCAGATGATAGAAGAGGTAGGACTTGAAGAACTCAACGCCGACAAGGACTATTTTATAATTAAGGAGAAGATTCAATATAAGGATGAGAACGGAGCCACCGTCACCATATACCCTGACGAGGGATTCAGCGTGGAAGTGATGGTGGAATACAATTCTCAGATTCTTCCTAATCAGTTTGCCGTCCTTGATGACCTGGCAGATTTCAGGCAGGAAGTAGGAAGTGCGCGCACATTCGTGTTTGTCAGGGAAATAGAGCAGCTTCTGCAACATGGTCTTATCAAGGGAGGTGACCTACAGAACAGTATCGTCATATATGACCAGCCTGTTTCGCAGGAAAAGATCAACGAGATCTGCGATGCCGTAAAGGTAGACCATATGACTGTAGACAAGCTTGGATACATCAATCCTAAACCGCTTCAGTGGGATAATGAACCTGCCCGTCATAAACTGATGGACGTAATTGGCGACATCGCCCTCATAGGGCGTCCGCTTAAGGGAAGGGTAGTGGCAATACGTCCGGGGCATACCGTCAACAACAAGTTTGCGCGTATGCTTCGCAAAGAAGTGAAGCATACTGAAATCCAGAGCCCTGTCTATAATCCCAACCTTGCCCCCATAATAGATGTCAACGGAATCAAGAAACTTCTGCCACACCGTTATCCATTCCTGCTTATTGACAAGGTAATTGAACTTGACCGCAAGCATTGCGTGGCAGTCAAGAACGTCACTGTCAACGAGCCCTTCTTCCAAGGCCATTTCCCCCAGGAGCCTGTCATGCCCGGTGTGCTTCAGGTCGAGGCCATGGCCCAGGCAGCCGGCGTCCTTGTGCTTAATTTCCTTGAGGAGCCTGAGAAGTACTCAACGTATTTCCTGAAGATCGACAACGTCAAGTTCCGTCAGAAGGTCGTACCCGGAAATACATTGCTCCTTAACGTATCACTTATGACAGAGATACGTCGTGGCTGCGCAGTAGTGAAGGGATATGCTTTCGTAGGCGAGAAGATTGTATGCGAAGCGGAATTCATGGCTCAAATCATAAAGAACAAATAGACGATGGCTCAGTGGAACTGCATACATCCCGATGCCAAGATAGGCAATAACGTCAAAATCGGGAATTTCACTACAATCCACGAGGATGTGGAGATAGGCGACAACTGTGAGATAGACTGCAATGTGAATATCTATCCCGGGGCCCGCATAGGAGACGGAGTAAAGATCTTCCCAGGAGTGACAGTGGCAGCCATACCGCAGGACCTTAAGTTTCGCGGAGAGGAGACTTATGCATATGTAGGCGACGGCACTGTGCTTCGCGAATGCGTGACAGTGCACAGGGGCACCGCATCGAAAGGAAAGACCGTAGTCGGCAGCAACTGCCTTCTGATGGCATATGTGCATATCGCCCACGACTGCGTGATAGGCAATCAGGTGATCATTTCAAACGCCGCCCAGATGGCTGGCGAGGTAATCGTCGATGACTGTGCGGTGATAGGAGGCGGAAGCCTGATACATCAATTTTGCCATATCGGCCGCAATGTAATGCTTCAGGGTGGAGCCCTCGTCAACAAGGACATACCTCCATTCATAAAGGCAGCTCGCGAACCGATATCCTTCGTAGGCCTTAATTCCATCGGACTTCAGCGCAGAGGATTCAAGCCGGAGGAAATACAGCAGATACAGGAAATCTACCGTATCCTTTACCTCAGCGACCTTAATGTGACCAATGCGATCAAAATGATCCGCGAGGTGTGCGCTCCTTCCAAATACCGCGATGAGATAGTCAATTTCGTGGAAAACTCAAACCGCGGAATTGTAAGGTCGGCTATCTGAGCGTGAGTGGGATAATAATGTCATTAAGAATTACTGGGAGCGGCGACTGATGCGTCGCTCCTTTTTGTATGCAGGGAAATTATGATCAATACATCAAACGTTTACTGCCGTCAGATAGTGGAGCTCATCAGAGCCCATGGAGTGCAGACCGCGTATTGCAGTCCGGGATCGCGCAACGCCCCTCTTCTTCTTGCTATGGAAGCATGCGGAGAAATAAAAAAAAGAGTGGTCATCGACGAAAGAAGCGCGGCCTTTCAAGCTTATGGATGTGCATTGGTTGAGCGACGCCCTGTAGCTTTAGTCTGCACCTCAGGCACCGCCGTGCTCGATTATTCTCCGGCTGTAGCTGAAGCGTATTACTCCGGTGTGCCTTTGATCGTAGTGTCTGCAGATCGCCCGAGCGAATGGATTGATCAGGATGATTCACAGACCATCAGACAATTTGGCGTACTCCGCAACATCGTGAAGGGTAGCTATGACGTAAGGGCTATTCCGGAAGGAAGCGGCGTGGAATATACCTCACGAATGCGATGGAACATCAACCGAACTGTAAATGAAGCCATGCTTAAGGCACTTGAAGGAAAGCCGGGGCCGGTACACATCAATGTTCAGCTCTCGGATCCATTAGGAGAAATGTCGGAGGCCTTACCACACGAAGAGCGGACCGTCAGGCTGTTGAGGCAGGCTGAATCTTTATCCAGGGAGACCGTCAGGTCTTTGGCAGAAGAGCTATGCAATACGAAAGTGATGCTCATAGCGGGCTTCTCAGTTCCTGACCATCGTCTGGACAAGGCCGTACGGACATTTGCCTCCTTCCCCAACGTAGCGGTATTTGCGGAGACTCTTGCAAATCTGCACGATCCGCAACCATTGTCGACCATGATCGACTCAGTACTTTGCGATATGACGGATGATCTAAAGGAGGCTATGCGTCCGGATATCGTCATCTCCATGGGGGGAGCTCTGGTATCAAGGATGTTGAAGCAGTATCTGCGTGATTATCCTCCCCGCCGGCAGTGGAGTATCGGGCATTCAAATTATTTCTGCGATTGCTTCATGTGCCTTACAGATAAGATCGATGTTGAGGCGGCTCCATTCTTTAGCCAGCTCAGCGGTGCATTGCGTAGGGCAGGACATGACAAATCATCCCAATATGCCGAGCGATGGCTTGAGCTGAGGACGGCATCGCTTAAGCGGTCGCGCAAATATATAGACGAGTCTCCATGGACAGACCTCAAGGCTCTTGATTATATCTTCACGCATGGAAGATTTGACAATCTCTTTGTGTCTAATGGCACGGCTGTCAGATACTCGCAGCTGATACCTCATTCATGCCATGCGGAATATTGCAACAGGGGCGTGTCGGGAATAGACGGAAGTACTTCCACTGCGGTAGGAGGAGCCTGGGCCTACAGGGGAAAGACATGTCTGATCTCCGGAGATATCTCCTGGCTTTACGATTCAGGGGCATCAGCTCTGGGTGATGTTCCCTACGACATGAGAATGATAGTAGTGGATAATTCCGGTGGGGGCATCTTCCGGTTTATTAAGGCCACATCCAAGATTCCGGAAGATACCCTCGAACGATATTTCTGTGTCAGAAATCTTCCTATGGCAGACCAGATAGCGGGAGGATATGGAATAGACGTGATGGAAGCTTCAGATATGGATCAGCTCCATGAGGGACTTAAATGGCTGGATGAAGAATCTGACTACCCGAGAATGCTTTTAGTAAGGACTCCACCAGAGGAAAGCGCTGAGGTCCTTACAGGATATTTCAATAAATGTAAAAAATAACCAAGGCGGATTATCGCCTCAATACCAATACAAAAGATATGTTTGACTGGAAGAAAATAAAAGAATATGAGGATATCCTCTTCGAAGAATTCGAGGGTATAGCAAAGATAACCATCAACCGACCCAGGGTATACAATGCGTTCCGCCCGAAGACCAACTTCGAGATGCTTGACGCTATGCGCATCTGCCGAGAAAGAAACGATATACGAGTAGTAGTCCTTACAGGGGCCGGCGACAAGGCGTTCTGCTCCGGCGGCGACCAGAACGTAAAGGGTGTGGGCGGTTATGTAGACGATGACGGAACGCCCCGCCTTAATGTGCTTGAGATGCATCATGCCATCCGGAGCATTCCAAAGCCTGTCATCGCCATGGTCAACGGTTATTCCATTGGCGGCGGCAACGTGCTTCAAGTGCTTTGCGATCTTTCGATAGCTTCCGAAAACGCCCGTTTCGGTCAGACCGGACCCAAGGTCGGCAGTTTCGACGCCGGTTTCGGCAGTTCATATCTTGCACGTTGCGTAGGACAGAAGAAGGCTCGTGAGATATGGTTCCTGTGCAAGCAATATACCGCGCAGGAAGCGCTTGAAATGGGTATGGTCAATTGTGTAGTGCCGTTTGACAAGCTTGAAGAGACCACCGTGGAATGGTGCCGTACCATAATGAAGCGCTCACCGTTTGCCATCCGTATGATCAAGAGGGCACTCAACGCAGAGCTTGACGGCCAACGCGGCATGATGGAGTTTGCCGGCGACGCTACTCTGATGTATTACCTGATGGACGAAGCCCAGGAAGGAAAAAACGCTTTCCTTGAGAAACGAGATCCGGACTTTGATCAATATCCTATGTTCCCATGAGACTCGCCTACGCGCCATACATTCTTAAGTTCAAGCAACCGGCCGGTACAAGCCGGGGCGTCTTGACCGAGAAACCAACGTTTCTCATCAAAGTATATGATGAAAAAAATCCTGACCAATTCGGAGTAGGGGAATGCTCCGTGTTTCCCGGTCTTTCCCCTGAAGCCGACGGGAACTACGGCTACAAGCTGATCGAGCTGCTTGCCAATATGGCTCTCGGCAAGGAGACAGATCTATCGCGCCACAGCAGTATCCTTTTCGGTCTTGAGCAAGCCCTGCGAGACTATGCAGGGGGATGCCGTCATATTTATTTCCCTTCCGATTTCACTGCCGGAAGAACTTCCATTGAAATCAACGGGCTTGTATGGATGGGAAACTTCGACGAGATGATAGAGCGTATCGATGAAAAAGTGAGGAAGGGATTCCACTGCATAAAGCTTAAGATCGGTGCTATCGACTGGAAGAAGGAAATCGAGATGATCGAATACATCCGTCGGAAATATTCGGACGAGGAGCTGCAGATACGGGTTGACGCAAACGGTGCGTTTACTATGGAAAACGCTTTGCCGCGCTTGAAGCGTCTTGCAGATCTCGGCGTACACAGCATCGAACAGCCTATACCTGCCGGTATTCCGGAACTTATGGCGTTTCTATGCAGGGTGTCACCTTTGAAAATAGCCCTTGACGAATCTCTGATCGGAGTGTATGGCGCGGATGCCAAAAACGCGTTGCTTGATGAGATAAGTCCAGCCTATGTGATTCTTAAGCCATCGCTTTGCGGAGGATTCAGTGGCGCCGAAGAGTGGATCCGACTTGCCGAAGACAGGGGTATCGGCTGGTGGGTGACCTCTGCGCTGGAATCGAACGTGGGCCTCAATGCGCTTGCACAATGGACAGCTACCCTCGACACCTCTATTCCCCAGGGACTTGGGACGGGAGCTCTTTTCACCAATAATTTCGAAAGTCCCCTTCATCTTGATTCCGACAGGTTGTCTTATGACCCCGAGACAAGTATAGGTGATGAAATATACTCATCTCTTGATTGGAGATACTGATATGACTCAGCAGGAATTTGAAATAATATGGAAAGATGGCAAAGACTTTGTAGAATGCCATACTTCAGGATCCACAGGGGCGCCGAAGCAGATACGCCTCTCAAAGGATTTCATGCGTGCCAGCGCAAGGCGCACGAATACGTTTTTCGGAATAGCAGTCGGAAGCCGTCTTCACACTTGTCTTGATTTCAAGTACATCGCGTCGATGATGATGACAGTGAGGGCTGACGAGGCCGGATGCCTGCTCACTTCTGAAGCGCCATCTTCAAGACCCCTCGGAGGAATCTCCTATGATGAGAGGATAGATCTTCTGTCGATGGTGCCCGCACAGATGGAATGGGTTCTTGATTCAACAAAGGAGTGGACAGGAATCAAGAATATACTTCTCGGCGGATCGGCTATCCCTTCTCTAATTAGAAGAAGAATTTTATTGTCGCCCTATAATGTTTGGGAGACATACGGAATGACGGAGACAGCATCCCATGTAGCTCTAAGGAAAGTCTCGGATGATGAAACTCCATTTAAGACGCTTGATGGAATATCGGTGGGAGTCAACGAGAATGGATGCTTGATAATCAATATGCCAGACGGGCAACGGCTGATCACGACGGATATCGCCGAAGTCAAAGGCGAGAATGAATTCCGTATTCTGGGACGTGCGGATCATGCTGTCATAAGCGGAGGAATCAAGATACATCCTGAGGAACTCGAGGAAAGGCTCGGGCCGTTTATCGCTTTTGATTACTGTCTTTCATCCGTACCGGACAAGAAATGGGGAGAGAAACTGGTTCTGGTGGTTGAATCTCCTGATGAGCAAGCCGATGAAGAGCTTCTTACGGAAGCAGTAGGGGTAAGACTTCGGCAATATAGGAAAATTCTTGACCTTGGTGTCAAATCTCCTAAAGATGTCGTCGTAGTCTCCTCTCTGCCGAGGACGCCTAAAGGAAAGGTGGATCGGTTGACCCTCAAAAGGACATTACATTCAAGATAACCTACACATATTCCTTAGATAAAAGAAGTGTCCGGAATCATCAACTTGTGATTCCGGACAAATCATATTATTTTTACACTTTCAGGCCTGTTGAGAAAGCACTGACGAAGAGTGGTGTTATCCGTTTTTGGAGATTTTCTGGAGCTGCTCCTCGTTGATGATCTTTATTTTTCTTCCATCTACAAGTATGAGTTTCTCTGAGACGAAAGTTGCGAGCGTACGAATTGCATTGGCAGTAGTCATGTTGCTCAGGCTTGCAAGATCCTCGCGGCTCATATATATGCGGAGGGTAGCTCCGTCATCCTCAAGACCGTAATTGTCGCGCAGAAGCAGCAGGGCATCGGCAAGTCTGCCACGGATGTGCTTCTGTGTAAGATTTACGATTTTAGTATCCGATCCGCCGAGATTGCGTGAGAGCTCATGGATGAAAAACATAGCAAGGTTGATGTTGCCACGGATCAATTTCTCTACAATATGCATAGGAACCCGTCCGAGGACTGACTCCTCCACGGCAGCTACCGATGAAAGATATGGTTCCTTGGCAAAATACGCTCTATATCCGAAATATTGAACGGGGCAGTACAGCCTGAGAATCTGCACGCGGTCGCCAATGCCGGCCTTATACATTTTGACTTTTCCCTTCAAGAGGCACCATAGAAACTCCGGCTCTTCATTCTCGGAATAAACAATCTGATTCTTCTTAAATGTGGATATGGTGAAATTGTCGGTGACTATGCGTTTTTCTTCTGGAAGAAGCGCATTCCACATCTCCGACATGTCATTGCTTATGATATGCTCAAGTGTACTCTTCTTTAACATTATCTTATGTCGTCGCTACGACCTTACCTGTAATTATGGCTTTTTAGTGATCATTGCAAGCCAAAGCCTGCGTTCTGATTTTTACCTGATTGAGTCTACAAAATTACAAAAAAAAAATGAAATGATGAAATATTTCATGAAATTCTTTCGTGATTAAGAAGAAATAGACCTTTTATGAAAGAATCGAAATAAAAGTCACTTCAAATCTCATCAATATTTACTCTACGACGCTTGATATTTGACTGGAATTTATTAAATTTCCTCTAAAACGTATATGGTAACATTTTCGATATACTTCACGAATTAGCCGAGTTACCATAATTTATCATA
>JAIDSM010000148.1:56795-59000 GCA_029061225.1 Muribaculaceae bacterium | reverse complement strand
AGTCGACTTGGAAAACAAGCAGATAGAGAAAATCAAGATGTGGCCGGAAGTGACTGGCAACACCACTCCCCTCTTCATGGTTAAGAAGGCTCAGATGTATCTGCCCGGCTTCCGCTGGCTCGACGCCATCCGCCCCAAGCGAATCATGATCGATGGCGTCATGCGCTGGGAAGACGAGCTTGGTGAGATTCCGGACGCGCTGGAAGAGTATTTTGCAGAGTAAAACACTGAAACCGACGAAAACGCGGAAAACACTGAAAACTAAAAATGGACGTAATCAGACTGCTGCCCGACTCGGTAGCCAACCAGATAGCCGCCGGAGAAGTGATCCAGCGTCCCGCTTCGGTGATCAAGGAGCTCGTGGAGAACGCCGCTGACGCCGGAGCCTCCGACATACGCATCTTCATCAAGGATGCCGGCAAGACCCTAATACAGGTGGTCGACAATGGCCGTGGAATGACCGAGACCGATGCACGAATGGCCTTCGAACGTCATGCCACATCTAAGATACGCAATGCCGAAGATCTCTTCACGCTGCATACGATGGGCTTTCGCGGAGAGGCCCTTCCTTCCATATGCGCGATCTCACAGGTGGAGCTACGTACACGAACAGAAGACAGCCAAATGGGGACCCGCATAGTGATCAACGGAAGCCGAGTGGAAAGCCAGGAGCCTTGCGTATGCGAGAAGGGAACTGTCATCAGCGTCCGAAACCTCTTCTACAATCTTCCGGCCAGGCGTAAATTCCTTAAGTCAGATGCCGGAGAGCTGGGCCATATCATGCGAGAGTTCGAGAGAATGGCGCTTGTCAACAATCATCTCCGCATAAGCATCGACACCGGAAGCCGCGCCATCGACCTCCGGCCCGGGACCATGCTCCAGAGGATCAACGACATCTGGAAAAACAACCTCAACATGCAGCTGATCCCGATAGCCGTCGACACGGATCTCGTAAAGATCCAGGGCTACGTCTCACGTCCGGAATTCGCCCGGCGGCGCAACGCCCTATGGCATCTGATAGCCAACGGAAGGCATATCAACCACCTCAAGATGCATAAGGTGATCACCGGATGCTTCGAAAATCTCATTGCTACCGACACGCAGCCCTGCTACTTCGTGAAGATCGAAGTGGATCCCGCAGAGATCGACATCAACATCCATCCGAGCAAGAACGAGGTGAAGCTGGAGCGCGAGAAGGAGATCCTGAGTATTCTGGGGGCGAGCGTGAAGGCTGCCCTCGGAAAGTTCGCCGCCACTCCGCAGATAGATTTCGATACAGACCTTGTGCCAGTGCAGCCTACGGGATCAGGAGCTCCCGAGAATCCGGGCATAGAAGTGCCGTCTGACTATAACCCGTTTGACTTCGGCACGGACCCGGGATTCCTTCCGGCAGAGGAAGCCGGATCCCAATCCCGACCGTTTGCTCCTTATAGTGAGATTCGCTCTTCAGGAAGCAGAAGCAACGTGCGCAACTGGGATACACTCTACAACCGCTTCATGAACCGCCAGGAAGAGGCTGCACGCGATCAGGAGCCCGTGGAGGGAGTGCTCCCTGCGATCGAGGACAGCGTGCCTCCGCCGCTTAAGGAATGTTTCCAGTATGCGGATAAATACATCGTCACCACTACGCGCAGAGGAGTGATGGTGATCGACCAGCACCGCGCCCATCTCAAGATACTTTTCGAAGACTGCCTGCGCAGCGTGCGCCGAATGGAAGTGACGAGCCAGCGTGTGCTCTTCCCTGAGACTATCGCCCTCGATCCGGAGCAGCAGGACGCTCTCGCGCGTGTGCAGACCGAGCTGTCGGCTATCGGTTTCTCTCTCGAATACGAGGAAGAAAACAGATGGAGCATCGCTGCCGTTCCGACGATGATAAGCCAGAGCGACGCAAGAGAGACCGTGATGCGAATACTCGAATCGGTAAGGGAAGAATCGGACTCTTACGGCACGACCGACGATCCTGTCGACGGCCTCATGCGTCGGATGGCTCTGGTCATGGCCCGCAGCGCGGCCATCGTAAGGGGACGCCGTCTGTCGCCGCAGGAGATGGAGACGCTCGTAGGACAGCTGATGTCGCTTACAGATCCGTCGCTGACCCCAAACGGGAAACGCATCTTCACCATTCTTGACGAAGACCGCCTGAAGGCTTTGCTGGATTAAGTATTGAACAGTGAGTATTGAGCAGTGAGTATTGAACAGTGAGTA
>JAIDSM010000148.1:0-56695 GCA_029061225.1 Muribaculaceae bacterium | reverse complement strand
TTGAACAATGAGTATTGAACAATGAGTATTGAACAATGAGTATTGAACAATGAGTATTGAACAATGAGTATTGAACAATGAGTATTGAACAGTGAGTATTGAACAGTGAGTATTGAGCAGTGAGGCATCAGTTAGGGAGTGGATGGTTTGCCACTACACAATAGGGAGAGGCCGTGACTTTTTAGAAAAACTTCATGTGTAAACAAATTCGCTATATACCATACATTCAGCACAATAAACTCTCAAATCGGATAATTTTTACAAATTTTCACTATTCAGAGTCTATGATTTCTGAAAAATTTTTGCGAACTTTGCAATCCGAAATCAAACAACAATAGAAGCTTTAACCAAATGTCTGACCACGCAAAACATTACACCGGAGACGAGGCCTACCAAGGTGCCCTCGAATACTTCAACGGCGATGAACTTGCCGCCCGCGTATGGGCAAGCAAGTACGCCCTCAAGGACTCTTACGGCAATCTTTACGAGCGGACTCCCGACGATATGCACCATCGTATCGCATCGGAGATAGCCCGGATCGAATCAAAATATCCGAATCCGATGAGCGAGCAGGAGGTCTACGACCTTATCAAGGACTTCCGCTACATAGTGCCTCAGGGAAGCCCGATGGCCGGCATCGGCAACGATTTTCAGGTCGGATCGCTATCCAACTGCTTCGTGATCGGACTTGACGGTCATCCTGACTCTTACGGCGGCATCATCCGTGAAGACGAGGAGCAGGTGCAGCTCATGAAGCGACGTGGAGGCGTAGGGCATGACCTCAGCCATCTCCGCCCGAAAGGCACACCCGTGAAGAACTCAGCCATCACTTCCACCGGTCTTGTCCCGTTTATGGAGCGTTACAGCAATTCTACACGCGAGGTGGCGCAGGACGGACGTCGAGGTGCCCTTATGCTGACTGTAAGCATCAAGCATCCGGATGCGGAGGCATTCATCGACGCGAAGATGGAGCAGGGTAAGGTGACAGGAGCAAACGTGTCTGTACGTATCGACGACACTTTCATGCTCTGCGCCGAAAGCGGAACGCCATACGTCCAGAAATTCCCGGTGAAGTCTGACGACCCCATCGTGACGAAAGAAGTGGATGCGGCTGCCATCTGGAAGAAGATAGTACACAACGCTTGGAAAAGCGCTGAACCCGGAGTGCTGTTCTGGGACACCATCATCAAGGAGAGCGTCCCCGACTGCTACGAGGACCTTGGATTCGAGACCATCTCCACCAATCCTTGCGGAGAGATTCCTCTCTGTCCTTACGATAGCTGCCGCCTGACCGCGATCAACCTCTATTCATATGTAGAGAACCCTTTCACTCCCGAGGCCCGCTTCAATTTCGACCTATTCCGGGAGCACGTAGGAAAGGCACAGCGCATCATGGACGACATCATCGATCTCGAGATGGAGAAGATTGAGAAGATTATCGCCAAGATTAAGGAAGATCCGGAGACGGATGAAGTGAAATATACCGAACTGCATCTTTGGGAAAAGATACGCGACAAGACACTGCTCGGCCGACGCACAGGATGCGGCACCACCGGCGAGGGCGACATGCTCGCCGCGCTCGGACTCCGCTACGGCACACCGGAAGCGACGGCTTTTTCTACAGAAGTGCACAAGCAGCTGGCGCTCGCATACTACAATGCGTCAGTGACGGCCGCCGAAGAGCGCGGTGCGTTTGAGATCTACGATGCAGAGCGCGAGAAAGACAATCCGTTTATCAAGAGGCTCAGGGAAGCCGACCCGGATCTCTACGAGCGCATGGCGAAGCATGGCCGCCGGAATATCGCCTGCCTCACGATAGCTCCTACAGGAACGACATCGCTGATGACGCGCACTACATCCGGACTTGAACCGGTGTTCCTCCCCGTCTATAAGCGCCGCCGCAAGATAGTCCCCGGTGATGAGAACGTGACCGTCGATTTCGTCGACGAGGTCGGCGAAGCCTATGAGGAATTCCTCGTCTATCATCCCAAGTTTATCGACTGGATGCGCATTAACGGGATGGAACCTAAGAAAAACATGACTCAGGAGGAGGTCGACCAGCTCGTAAAACGCTCCCCCTATTATAAGGCTACCTCCAACGACATCGACTGGATGGAGAAGGTACGCATGCAGGGGTCAGTTCAGAAATGGGTGGATCATTCGATTTCGGTGACCATCAACCTTCCCTCCGACATATCGGAGGAGATGGTCGGCAAGCTGTATATGGAGGCATGGAAGGCAGGATGCAAGGGCTGTACGGTCTACCGCGACGGCTCGCGCAATAATGTGCTCGAGGCGGTGAAGAAGAAAAAGGAGGAACCACACTCCCACCTCATCCATACACCGGACCATGTCGTGAAGCGACCCACCGAGCTTGAGGCAGACGTGGTGCGTTTCCAGAACAATAAGGAGAAGTGGATCGCGTTCGTAGGTCTGGTCGACGGCAAGCCTTATGAGATTTTCACAGGTGTGGCCGACGACGAGGACGGCATTTTCTGCCCGAAGAGCATCAACCACGGCAAGATCATCAAGCAGACGCTACCCGACGGACGCAAGCGCTACGACTTCCAGTTTATCAACAAGCGCGGCTACAAGACCACCATCGAGGGCCTGAGCGAGAAATTCAAGCCGGAATTCTGGAACTACGCGAAACTCATATCGGGTGTTCTCCGCTATGGAATGCCCATCGACCAGGTGATCAAACTCGTTCAGGGACTGGAACTTGATTCCAACAGTATCAACACCTGGAAGAACGGTGTGGAGCGCGCCTTGAAGAAATATATCCCCAATGGCACCGCAGGAAGTGGAAAATGTCCGAACTGTGGGGCCGAGACGCTTGTTTATCAGGAAGGGTGCCTCATCTGCACCACCTGCGGCAATTCCCGCTGCGGCTAAAACAGGTTAAACCAAAAACTCAAACCACCATGAAGATCAAGATCCATATCGGTTACCACACCCAATGGGGAGAAGCCCTCTATATCAGCGGCGATATCCCCAAACTCGGCTCCGGCGACCCTCACAAGGCTCCGATGCTCGAGATGACTGCTCCTGACATCTGGACAATCTCGCTTGACGTTCCCGCCTCAGTGAACTCTTTCACATATCGCTTTATCGTGAAGGCGGAGGGCAAGGAATGGCGCGAGGAGTGGGGAGCGCCACATCGCTTCGAGGCCGCTCCCGGAGTGACTCGCTACGATATCCATGCTTTCTGGCAGGATGTTCCCTCCGACAAGCCCTATTGGTCGTCGGCCTTTGTCGACGGCATGCTCAGCCGTAATTTCCGCGACCAGCCCGTGACCCCTAAGGCAGGAACGGTGCTATTCAAGGTCTCAGCCCCTATGGTGCGCCCCGATGAGGTGCTTGCCGTCTGCGGTGAACCCCGGGCCCTCGGCGCGTGGAATCCGGAGAAGGCCCTGACCTTCAACGATGCACGCTATCCCTTATGGGAGGTGGCCCTTGACATGAAGGATATAAAGCTTCCGTTCGAGTATAAGTTTGTGATTCTCGACAAGAAGACACGCAAGCCGAAAGACTGGGAGGCCCGCGACAACCGTCGCCTTGATTTCTTCCCCAAGGAGAAGGAGACGGTGCTCGTCTTCGACGGAATGCGCTTCGAAAATCCGCGTAAGTCTTGGAAGGGCGCCGGAACGGCGATTCCCGTTTTCTCCCTCAGGTCTGAGGAGGACGCCGGAGTGGGTGATTTCTATGATCTGAAGAAAATGGTGGACTGGTGCGTGCTGACGGGCCAGAAGATAGTGCAGGTGCTTCCTATCAACGATACCACCAAGACAAATACCTGGACAGATTCTTATCCCTACAGCGCCAACTCTACGTTTGCGCTGCATCCGATGTATATCAGGCTCAAGGCTGTAGGCGCTATCAAGGATAAGGAACGCCGCGACTATTATTCAGCAGAAATAGAGAAACTCAACAAGCTTCCTCAGATAGACTACGAGGCCGTCAACACCCTGAAGAACGCTTACCTGCGCGAAATCTACGCCGAGCAGGGCAAGAAAACCCGTGAGAGCGCGGAATATAGGAAATTTGTGGAGCGTAACGAATACTGGCTACGCTCATACGCGGCATGGTCGGTGCTCCGCGACCGTTTCCAGACCGCAGATAATACCAAATGGGGCGAATACGCCGCCTACGACGAGAAGAAGGTCGAGGAGTTCATAGCTGCCAATGAATATGATATTCTCTATTACTATTACGTGCAGTATCATCTTGACCGGCAGCTGCGTGAGGTGCGCGACTACGCACATCAGCACGGTATCGTCCTGAAGGGCGACATTCCTATCGGCATCGGACGCGAGAGCGTAGACGCATGGAAAGACCCGCGTCTCTTCAACATGGACTGCCAGGCTGGCGCGCCGCCGGATGATTTCTCTGTGCTCGGACAGAACTGGGGCTTCCCGACCTACAACTGGGACGAGATGGCCCGCGACGGTTTCAAGTGGTGGAAACAGCGTTTCCAGAAGATGGCTGAGTATTTCGACGCCTACCGCATCGACCATATCCTCGGATTCTTCCGCATATGGCAGATTCCGATGACGGCCGTACATGGTCTGCTCGGATACTTCAACCCGGCCCTCCCCTTCTCTCCCGAAGAGCTGAAGCAGAACTATGACTTCTGGATCAATCCCGATATCCAGGCGCATCCCTACATCATGGAGTGGATGCTCGGCGATTTCTTCGGCGAGTATACAGAGGAGGTCAAGCAGGAATATCTTGAGGAGATAGGCACCGGGCGTTACCGCCTGAAGGAATTCGTCGACAATCAGCGCAAGGTGGTTGATTATTTCGCAGGTCTTCCCCAAGATGAGAAGAACTCACGCATCGAGAAGGCCCTTATGGGACTCATCGACGATGTGCTCTTCATAGAGGATCCTTATCAGAAAGGCCACTATCATCCGAGGATCTCGGCTCAGTTCACATATCAGTTCCGCGCACTTACTGACTACGAGCGCTGGTGCTTCAACCGACTTTACAACGACTTCTTCTATCACCGGATGAATGATTTCTGGTATGGCAAGGCGATGTGGAAGCTTCCCCCGCTGCTTGACTCCACAGGCATGCTCACCTGCGCCGAAGACCTTGGCATGATTCCTGACTGCGTGCCCGAGGTGATGAAGCGTCTGCAGATTCTCGCGCTTGAGATCCAGCGCATGCCGAAAGATCCTAAGGTTGAGTTCGGCGAGACATGGCGTTATCCCTACTACAGTGTCTGCACCACCTCAACCCATGATATGGACGGCATCCGCGCATGGTGGGAGCAGGATCCGGCCGCCACGCAGCGATTCTTCAACTACACGCTTAAAGAGCCCGGACAGGCCCCGTATTATGCGGAACCATGGATATGCGGCAAGATTGTAGACCTTCACCTGAAGAGTCCGTCTATGCTCTGCATTCTCCCGCTTCAGGACTGGCTGAGCACCGACGGTCAGCTTCGCCGCGACAATCCACACGACGAGCTCATCAATATCCCGGCCAACTCACAGCACTACTGGCGCTACCGCATGCATCTCACGCTCGAGAAACTGCTCGCCGCAGACAGCTTCAATACCGGACTCGCCTCCTGGATCGCAGAATCCAACCGCTAAACATAAAAGATTAAAGATTAAATATTAATTAAGGCCCTTGGAATCCGACAATTCCAAGGGCTTTTAAAGTAATCGGCGCACTCCGTTTGCCTCCCCGCATCCTCCCTGACTTCGCGATTAATCTCTAATCACTTATATTTAATCTTTAATATTTATCTCAGTCAAGCTTATGTATCACGAGTCCGGAACGCAGTTTAGGCTCAAACCAAGTGGTCTTGGGAGGCATGATGTTGCCGCTGTCGGCAATGGCGATAAGCTGGTCCATCGTGACGGGATACAGCGCGAGCGCCATCTTCATCTCACCACTGTCAACGCGACGCTTCAGCTCCTCCAGTCCGCGGATACCTCCTACGAAGTCTATGCGCTTGTCGGAGCGCAGGTCGTGTATGCCGAGGATGTCGCGCAGTATAAGGTTGGAAGATACGGTCACGTCAAGCACTCCGATAGGATCCGCATCGTTGTATGTGCCTTCCTTGGCAGTCAGCGAATACCATTTGCCACCGAGGTAGAGAGCGAAGTTATGGAGTCCGGCGGGGTGATAGGTCTCCTCCCCTTTCTCCTCAACGATGAAATTCTCTGCAAGCCTGGCGAGAAATTCTTCATCAGAAAGGCCATTGAGGTCTTTGACAACTCGGTTGTAGTCGATGATACGCAGATGCGATGCGGGGAAAGCGACTGCCATGAAATAATTGTACTCCTCGTCGCCCTTATGGTCGGGATTGTTCTGAGCTTTCTCGTTGCCTACGAGAGCGGCCGCCGCACTGCGGTGGTGGCCGTCAGCGATATAGAGGGCTTCAATCTTCTCGAATTCCTTGGTGATCGTGTCGATGGTGGCATCGTCGTCAATCACCCAGAAAGTATGTCCGAAACCGTCGGGAGCCACGAAATCATACTCCGGTTCACCCTTGGTAACGTCGCGGATAATCTGCTCGAGGGTATCGTTGTCGGGGAAAGCGAAGAAGACAGGCTCGATGTTGGCGTTGTTGCAGCGCACATGCTTCATTCGGTCCTCCTCCTTGTCGCGGCGTGTCAGCTCATGCTTCTTGATGCGGCCCTGCATATAGTCGTCGACCCAAGCACCTACCACGAAACCGTATTGCGTACGTCCGTCCATGGTCTGAGCATAGATATAGTAGTTCTCTTTTTCGTCCTGTACGAGCCATCCCTTCTCCTGGAAGTTCATGAAATTCTCCACAGCCTTGTCATATACATCGGGGTGATGCTCGTCGAAACCGGGTTCGAAATCAATCTCCGGTTTGATGATATGATAGAGCGACTTCTCGTTGCCCTCGGCCTCCTTACGCGCCTCCTCAGAATTCAGGACGTCATAGGGGCGCGAAGCCACCTGCTCCACTAAGTGTTTCGGGGGACGGACCCCCTTGAAAGGTTTTACTTTAGCCATGATATTAAGTTTTTAAGTTATATGTTTAAATCCAAGATTAATCAAGCTACATCATGTTATATCATGATAAATCATTACTCATCAATAATTGATCATTGATAATTAATCATTTATCATTACAGGAACCGCATGTTCCATATATCGTTATCGCAAAACTCTCCGGCGTAAAATCGTCGGGCTTGAGCATCATCACTTCAGAAGCGATATGATCGTTCTCTATCTCGCGGATCATGCCGCAGTGCTTGCATACGAGATGAATATGATTGTCATGGTTCACCTCATAGATCCCCGTAGTCTGACCGAACACATTCTTCTTCAGAATACCGGCCTTCTCCAGCAGCTCCACCGTATTGTATACGGTAGCGCGGCTGACGTGGTATCCATCGTTTTCGATAGCCATATGCAGCGTATCGACCTCGAAATGCGAATGCAGTTCGATAGCTTTCCGCAGGATAGCGAACCGCTCCGGAGTCTTACGGTACTTTCCCTCATTGAGAAACTGCGTGAAGGCAGCCTCGATAGAATCGATATTTAGAGTCATACTGCAAATTTAACAAATCAAATTGAATTGACCAAATTTTTTTCATGGAGACCATTTCTTCCGTCATAGTGAATGCCCACGGATTTTGGTCAAAGACCGTAGGGACACCAAATGCGGAGATCAACAATAACCTCGACACCTATCATTCAGATGATAAAGAAACAACCTTCCATTGAAAGATTCAACAGTGAGTAACACTAATACGATGGATATGAAAAAACGCGTAGATTCGAGACTGGTGAGTCTCAAGATCTACGCGTTTTATATGTAAGGATAGGGGTAGCAGCAGTATCCATCATTATCAACGTTGTCGTAGTTGATATTAAGGATATCAAAAAACGAAGTCTATGATGAAAACAGGTTTTAGACGTTGGCCCCGCCACCTATGGCGGGGAGAGTACAAGGCGATGAATGCGGTCATGTCACCGGCCCGAATGTCGATACTCTTTTAATCAATGCATTTTACGTTGTACGTTTGACGTTATACGTTGAACGTTTGATGTTTTACGACGGTGTCGGACAATGGTGCGGACGGATCGTTTTGAACTAATCTGACGGCGCGGGGAGGTTGAAAACCTCACTCCCATTGAGACGACGGATACGTCGGGAATGGAAGGGTGATGCAGAGGGCGCGTGTGGACCTCAATACTGCATGGCCTTGCATTAAGGACGCATATATGCACAGGATGGACATGGCGTCAGAGGGCGTGAATGAACCTCAATACTGGCGTATGGGCATCGCGGATGCATTTGTCGGTGCATTGGCTTTGCGGCTGTCTGTTGCGTGGAAGCCCTCCGGAATGAAGTCGCAAGCGACTTTAGCGGAGGACAAACCGTGCGGTTTGTATTGCAGCCGGGATTGTGGCAATATGTCATTGTACTCTTTCTATGGCTCGGAGAGCAGTTTTCATCGTTGTCAACGTTGTCGTCGTTTTCATCGATTGGCACTGTTCTGCTGGCGATAGCACGGTGCGAACGCGTGTGGGTCTCAGGCCACCGTGAGGAAAGTCCATCCAAAGATTAAAGATTAATTATTAAAGATTAAGAATCAATCAATTATAAATGAGTGATTACCGCATGCCGGATGACTTGTCTGTCTCATATAGCAGCTCATGTCGGCTCAGCCATTTTCATTCATGCTCCGCACGCGACTCCTCCTCTGAGGATGACGCCTTCGATGGTAGGCTGCCGCGGTTGGCCCGGAAGCAGGCTCACCATAGGAGCGGAGACCGTTGGATCTTGTTTCCGACTGCAAAGTTAATATGCTTTCAATGCGTCTGGGCCTTATCTTGAGAAAGTTGTCATCGTTGTCGGCGCTGTCGGCGTTGTCAGCGATCAGTCTTCAGTTGAATTTCACCTTCGACAGACCTGCTGCGCGATTTTGGGTGAGGCCGAGCATGCGCGGCTACTATCTCAGACCCTCCGGAATCAGGAAAATATTGGGGATAATGGCTGAGCTGACTGAATTGCCGATGATTCCTCATTTGTAGAAGATTTTCCCTTGTAGGTAAAGAGAGCGGACAAGCCCATGGAAGAAGATGGGGTCGTGACAAGCGGCGCAATTGTGGACAAACCGGAAGACTACAGCTACTCCCTTATCCAAACCTACACCCTCGAGCACCGGAAAGGCCTCCACGAAGACAAATAACAGCCAAAAACAGGTCTACACCCGATAAATGTGATATTTGTCGGGTGTAGACCTACTGTTTTCGTGCACAGGCTCTTGCCTAATCCGATTTTTCTTTGTAACTTTGCATATTACATCAAGAAATTATCACATGTCAACATATAGAACAGAAATAGAACCGGAACGAATAAACCGTTTAAAGGTCGTTTTAGTGGAGCAAAATCGCAAAGGCAAATGGCTTGCTGAGCAGTTAGGAAAGAATGAAGCAACAGTTTCTCGCTGGTGTTCTAATACCGCACAACCATCCCTTGAAATGCTCATAAAAATAGCTTCTATTCTAAAAGTTGAACCGGGTCAACTTCTCAATGGCATTAATGAAGAATAAATATGGCAAATCAATCCTCTATAAAGCAATTGGAAGAAGACCTTTGGGCATCAGCCGATACTCTCAGAGCAAACTCCAAACTTAACTCAAACCAGTATTGTATGCCGGTGCTTGGTCTCATTTTTCTCAAATATGCCTATGGCAGATTTAAGAAAGTAGAATCAGAATTGCTAATAGACCGACCAAAACGCAACGGTGTACCTTTACCTGTTACTGAACGTGATTTTCAAGCCAAGAGTGCGTTATATCTTCCACGTGAGGCTCAATATGATTTTCTATTAAATCTTCCTGAGAATATTGCCTCTGCGAACGTAACAGACGAAGAAGGGCGATTGCTTTCAAAACTCGGAGATGTAGTCAACTACTCTATGCGCCTTATAGAGCAGCAGAGCGAACATCTGAAAGGGATACTTCCCAAAACTTATAACGACTTCTCTAACGAACTCCTCGCCAAACTTCTTCGCATTTTCAATAACGATAAACTCGAAGATGTCGGTGGCGATATTTTGGGGCGCATCTTTGAATACTTCACCGGGAAATTTGCCAAGAGCGTAGCAGATGATGACGGTGCGTTCTTCACCCCGAAATCTTTAGTTCAGATGATAGTGAATATCATCGAACCCAAGCACGGCACCGTACTCGATCCTGCTTGTGGTAGTGGCGGTATGTTTGTACAATCCGGCGATTTTGTCAATTCCAAAGGTATGAATGCTAACTCAGCACTCACTTTCTACGGACAGGAGAAGGCTGACTTTAACGCTCACCTTTGCTTAATGAATATGGCCGTTCATGGTCTCAATGCCAAAATCAAGAGTGGCGATGAGGCAAACACTTACGCATACGATTCTCACAATCTGCTCGGCAGTTGCGATTTTGTAATGGCAAATCCTCCATTCAACGTCAATGGCGTTGACTCGGCTACCGCATCTGCCAATATGGATCGTCTGCCTTTCGGTCTCCCATCAGTCAATAAGGCTGACGAAATCAGCAATGCCAACTATCTCTGGATTCAGTATTTCTACTCCTTCCTTAACGAAACCGGTCGAGCCGGATTCGTTATGGCATCGTCGGCAACTGACTCACAGAGTAAAGATAAGTCAATCCGGGAACAACTTGTTCGCTCCGGCAATGTTGATTGCCTTATATCGGTAGCCAACAATTTCTTCTATACTCTTTCCCTGCCTTGCACTCTTTGGTTCTTTGACAAAAACAAAGGCGAGGCTATCCGTGACAAGGTTCTTTTCATTGATGCTCGTAATTACTATACGGTAATTGACAAGACTCTCAATGAATGGAACGAATGGCAGATGAAAAATCTAAACGCCATCGTTTGGCTTTATCGTGGAGAAATCGACAAGTATCAAGCCCTGATATCAAGTTACGTTCTCGCACTTAACGAGAATTTCCATGTATTTGATATTGATGCCGAAGTCTCGACATGTGCTGATGCTCACAATCGTTTTTCAGAGAAACTTGCGGAATTAAAATCGCAGCAAAAGGAACTTGCAACTAAAATAAAAACGACAAAGAAACGTAAAGATAAAGAGCCGCTTAAAGAAGAACTGGCGGAACTTGAAGCAACCATTTCCGAACTGGAGTCCGTTGTGGAGATGGCTACTCAATTCGTGTGGCTTGCTGACAAATTCGGTGAAAAAGGCGAATATCGTGATATTCCCGGCTTGTGCAGAATCGCTTCTATCGAGGATATTGAAGCAAAGCAATTCTCCCTTACTCCCGGTGCTTACACCGGTGCTGAAGAAGTCGCTGACGATGGCGTGGACTTTACTACTCGCATGAAAGAAATACATGCCGAGTTGGAGAAGTTGCAGAAACAGTCTGCTGAAATATTTGCAATCATTAAAGCAAACGAGTCGCTGCTATGGAAATAAAGACTGTAAAACTTGGCGAAATTGCAGAATTTGCGAACGGTTTGAATTTTGATAAAAGCGCATATCGAGCTGGTGTCAAAATTATTGGAGTCTCTGATTTTAAAGATTATTCTATACCTATTATAGATAGTTTAGCCGAAGTTGCTATTGATGCAGTAAAGGAATCTGCGAGATTGAAAGAAAACGACATAATCTTTGTTCGATCAAATGGGAATAAGGATTTAGTTGGTAGATGTATGATTATTCCGCATACATCTGAAAAATTATATTTTTCCGGTTTTTGTATTCGTTGCCGGTTCAAAAACACGATTTACGCAAATCCCCGATATTTCCTATATCTTTTCAAGAGTCCGAGTTTTAGGAGGCAACTATCTAATACATCTGTTGGCGCTAATATTCAAAACTTAAGTCAGTCGCGATTAGCAATGGCATCTGTTCCATTACCCCCAAAAGAAGTTCAGGATAAAATTGCTTCAATCCTCTCGGCATACGACGATATGATAGACAACTGCAAAAAGCAGATTGCCTTTCTTGAAGAAGCCGCCCAGCGCCTTTATCGTGAATGGTTCGTTGACCTGCGTTTTCCTGGCCATGAAACTACTTCAACAGGCGAAAATGGCTTGCCCGATGGTTGGTCGTTTACCACACTCGACAATGTTGCAGATATAATTATGGGGCAAAGTCCTGCATCATCCTTTTATAATAATGAAAAGATAGGTCTACCGTTTCATCAAGGAGTCTCTTCTTTCGGGAATATTTACGTAGTTAATAATACATATACTAGTAAATGGACAAAGGAAGCTCCTGCAAATAGTATATTATTTAGTGTGAGAGCTCCTGTTGGAAGAATAAACTTAACATTAGAAAAAATAGCGTTAGGAAGAGGTGTTGCTTCTATTAAACACAAAGATAATATGCAGCCTTTCTTGTATCATCACCTTAAACATTTCTTTTACAAAGACGATGTTATGGGTAATGGTACCATATTTTCTTCAATAAATAAGGAACAACTAAAGAATGTCAAAGTATTAAATCCATCAGACATAACTATGAGAATGTTTTGCGATATGGTTAGAACATATGATAATCAATTAGCCATCATTGATAAAGAATTACGTAATTTAGTTGAAGTGCGTGATATGCTTCTTCCACGTCTCATCTCCGGTCAAATTGAAATAAATGTATAACTATGTCGCACGAATATTCTGAAAATATACTCGTTCAGGAAAGCGCGGGAAACCTTCTGCGCGATGAACTCGGTTGGGACGTAGTTTTCGCCTACAACCAAGAGGCTCTGGGGCAAAATGGAACGCTCGGACGCAGTTCTTACAAAGAAGTTGTTCTGACTCGCTATCTTGAAAAAGCCTTGCTACGACTTAATCCGTGGTTAACAGATAAGCAGCTTTCGGAAGCGCTTATGAAGTTTATGGCATATTCAGCCACTAACTCCATTATGCAAATCAATGAGGAGAAGTTTAAGATGATTCGTGATGGCATCGAAGTTACCGACAGCCGTCCCGGACACGAGAATAATACCATTACCGCCCGACTGATAGACTTTGATAATCCCGACAATAATCACTTCCTTGCAGTTAAGGAAATGAAGATACACGGCTCTCTATATCGCCGTCGCACCGATATTGTTGGATTTGTCAACGGTATTCCGCTTCTTTTCGTAGAACTCAAAGGTGTGGACGTTGACGTTGAAAACGCTTACAATAACAACTATAAAGATTATCTCGACACAATACCTCAATTATTTCATTACAATGCTTTCCTGATGCTGAGTAATGGATATGAGGCAAAGATTGGCACGCTTGATAGTAAATATGAGTTTTTTCATGAATGGAAGCGTCTGAAAGAGGAAGATGCTGGAAGCGTTGAGTTGGATACCATGCTTCGCGGTGTGTGCGACAAGCGCACGTTCTTAGACCTGCTTGAAAACTTTATAATTTACGACCATTCAGAGGGGCGCACGACAAAGATTCTTTCTCGCAACCACCAATATCTCGGAGTGAACCGAGCTATTGAGGCGTATCGTGACCGAAAATTCAAGGATGGAAAACTTGGTGTGTTCTGGCACACACAAGGTAGCGGCAAGAGTTATTCAATGGTTTTCTTTGCTCGCAAAATCAACCGTAAATTTGAGGGTAGCCCTACATTCGTTGTGCTGACCGACCGCGAAGAACTGAATACTCAGATTTCTGAGCTTTTCGTAAATTGCGGATTGATAGGTGGAGAAGCGAAGAACTATATTGCATCAAGCGGTCAGAACCTCATCGATCGTCTGAAAGATAATCCTTCGTATATCTTCACTCTTATTCATAAATTCAATAAGCCTAATGCCACTCCTTACATTCCAGAGCATGACATTGTTCTTATGAGCGATGAGGCGCATCGAACTCAAAACGGTACTTATGCCGAGAATATGATGCATCTTCTCCCTACAGCACATCGCATTGGCTTTACCGGTACTCCGATTTTCAAGGATGACAACATCACGACGCGCACTTTTGGCGACTATATTTCAATCTATGACTTCAAGAGAGCTGTAGATGACCATGCTACAGTGCCGTTATTCTATGAGAATCGCGGCGAGAAATTGAAAGAATTGCAGAGTGATGCCATAAATACCAAAATACTCGCAGCAATACAAGATGCTGATCTTGACCCATCTCAAGAAGAAAAGGTCGAACGTGAATTTTCAAAGGAAATACACCTCCTTCTTTCAGAGAAGCGTCTGCGTATGATTGCACGAGATTTTGTGCAGCATTACACCGACCTTTGGACAAGTGGGAAAGCTATGATGGTATGCCTAAGTCGTATCGCTTGCGTGATGATGTACGACTATGTGCAGGAATACTGGCAGGAAGCCATCGCCAATCTCGAACATGAAATCAGCAAGAATACCAATCAGCAAGAAGTCCTAGAACTGAATCGAAAACTGAAATGGATGCGCGAGACCGAAATGGCTGTTGTCATCTCGCAGGAGCAGAACGAAATCGCATATTTCCAGAAGTGGGGTAAAAACATAAAGCCTCACCGTGAGAAGATGGAAACCCGTGAGCTTGACAAAGAATATAAAGACCGCGAGAATCCTCTGCGTATCGTGTTTGTATGTGCAATGTGGCTTACCGGCTTTGACGTTAAGTCGTTATCATGTCTTTACATTGATAAGCCACTGAAAGCACATACATTAATGCAGACTATAGCACGCGCAAACCGTGTGTGTGACGGCAAACCTAACGGTCTCATCATCGACTATATCGGCATCGTCAAATCGCTCCGCAAAGCACTTGCTGATTATACCACTTCCGGAGGAGAAGGAAGTGGTGGAGAAGATGTAACCGTTGATAAGAACGAGTTAATACGTCACCTTCTCGAAGCCATTACAGGAGCCAAGGCTTTTCTTATTCAGCAAGGGTTCGACCTTGAATCCCTCGTCAACGCTACGGATTTCACTAAAATGGCTTTGCTTAAAGACGCCGCCAATCTAATGTGTTCCACCTCAGAAGTGCGTAAGACTTATTGCACTTATGGCGGAACAATTAAGCGATTGATGAAATTCATAACTCACGACGATATTACCGACTCGAAGATTCTCGCTGACAAGAACGCTATCATCGCCATATACGCTCAATTGCAAACCAAGCGAAAGAGTGCCGACATCACCGATTTGTCTGTGGCAATCCACAACATTATCAGTGATGAAGTTGGTACGAAACCAGACGGGAACCTCAAGGGCTCACGTCAGTTTGACATAAGCAAGATTGACTTTGACCTTCTCCGCAAAGAATTTTCGAAGATGAAGCATCAAAACCTCGTACTTAAGGACATTGACGAGCTTATCAAGCAACGCATCGATGCCATGCTTCGGAATAATCCTAACCGCATTAACTTCTATGAAGAATATCAGCGTATAATTCAAGAGTACAATGCTGAGCAAGACCGTGCATCAATCGAAAAGACATTTATGGCACTTATTGACCTATCCAAATCTCTCGACCAAGAGGAAAAGAGATTTGTACTCGAGGGTTTCACGGATGATGAACAGCTGACTATATATGATCTTCTTTTCAAAGAGGACATATCTAAGTCAGACATTGATAAGCTTAAAAAAGTGTCGGTTGACCTACTCGTAATGGTAAAGAATCGAATCGCCTCACTACACAACTGGCGTGAGAAGGCCACCACCACCGCAATAATTGGTCAACTTATACACGATACTCTTTATCAAGACCTTCCAGAGTCTTACGACATCAACGAGATTGAACCATACTCAAAGAAACTTTACGAATATATCTATGAACGTTATCCATTCGTAGCCGCATAGTGTCTTTATTCATTCGCCAATAATTCAATATATGACGACACGACTTAAATATTACGCAAAATGATTAAGCAGATTACTATCAAAAATATAGCCACATATAATGAAGTTGGAGTGACATTTGAGAATATGAAACTCATCAATTTCGTATATGGCGGAAATGGTAGTGGGAAAACTACAGTCAGCAATTATCTAAAGTCTCCTTTATCTCCGGTATTTTCTTCATGTTCAATCGATTGGGACGAAGAGGGAGAACTTCCTTTATTAGTATATAATAAGACCTTTAGGGAAGAGAACTTCTCAACTGGTAAAATCAGAGGAGTATTTACATTAGGCAAAGCAACGAAAGATGAATTAGATATTATCGAAAGTAAAAAAAAGTCACTAACAGAAGCACAAGAAACGGATAAAAGTTATTATTCATCCATAGAGAAACTTAAAACGGAACTTAATGCTCAGATGGATGGTTTCAAAGAGTTGATCTGGAATCAAATATATAAGAAATACGAAGGTACTCTTAAGGAAGTCTTTAGAGGGTACATGCTGAAACAAAAACTCGTAGATAAATTTCTGATTGAAGCTGCAAAGCCTCAATCAGAAATAGTTAGTTCAATTGAAGATATAATCGAAAAGTACAATACTTTATTCTTAAAGGAAAACGCAATTGAACTGCCCTTAATTCCTTTAATTCCGATTAATCATTTATCTGAAGTTGAAAATAATAAATTATGGGAAACCAAGATTATAGGCGTAGACGATGTCCCTATCAGCAAACTTATTAAACATTTAAATATGAGTGATTGGATTAATGTTGGTCGCTCGTATATTCAAGCTAATAGCAATGTGTGTCCTTTTTGCCAAAAGAATACAATTACGGATGAATTTAAGAAGCAACTTTCGGATTTTTTTGATGCTACATATAATGAATCAATAAATGCAATTAAGACATTGGCGGATTCATACCAAAATGAAAATGATAATATTATATTTTTTCTAAGACGAATATTATCTCAAGAAAAAGATAATCTAAGCTCTAAATTAAATATCGAAGAGTTTGAAATCGCAATATCTGCTTTATCAACTTCACTCTCAAATAATAAAAATCTTATTGCAAATAAGGTTGCAGAACCAAGTCGATCTGTAACATTAGAGAATACCAGTGAAATATTATCTAAGATATCTTCAATTATTCAAATCGCTAATTCTGCGATATCAAAACATAATCAACTAATAGAGAATATTAATACGGAAAAGACCCAACTGATACTATTAGCTTGGCAATTCTTTTGCACCTCATTCAAAAACGAGACTAACACATATCTGAAAAATATAAAGGGATTACAGCGAGGAATTGATAACTTAAATACGAAGCATAACAAGCAACTTATTGTAATTGGGGAACTAAAGAGAGAGATTGAAAATTTAAGTAAGAATGTTACAAGCGTTCAGCCTGCAATTGACGAGATCAATCGCACGCTAACGGCATACGGTATCACAAGTTTTCATATCAGGCCCTATGATAGCGATGCAAACCAATACCAAATATGTCGGCCTGATGGTAGTATTGCACTATCTACACTTAGCGAAGGAGAGATAACTTTTATCACATTTCTTTATTTTATGCAACTTTCTAAAGGGAGTTTGAGTGAAAATAATATCACTGATAATCGAATTATAGTTATTGATGATCCGATTTCTAGTTTAGATAGTTCAGTCTTATTTGTTGTAAGTTCTCTTATTAAAGAACTAATCAAGAAGATTAAGTCTAAGGATGGCAATATTAAACAACTTATTTTACTCACGCATAATGTATATTTTCATAAAGAAGTATCGTTTATCGATGGACGAACTCATGCTAATGGATCAACACATTATTGGATTTTAAGGAAGTCTAATAATGTAACTACATTAACAGCTCATGAACAAAACAACCCAATTAGCAGTTCTTACGAATTACTCTGGAAAGAAGTCCGACAGAAAGGTATCAGTTCTGTTATAACTATACAGAATGTTATGAGGCGCATAATTGAAACCTACTTTAAAATATTAGGAAAATATGGAGACGATGATCTTATCCATAAGTTTCCTTCGTTTGAAGAACAAGAAATATGTCGTTCCTTACTCTGTTGGATTAATGATGGTTCTCATTGTTTACCAGATGATCTCTTCCTCGAAGCCCCCGAAGATACCATTGAGAAATTTTATAATGTCTTTAAGGGCATCTTTATTCATACAAATCATCTTGCTCATTATGAAATGATGATGAACTCCACCCTATAACTAGAAAGAATGAATAGAATTATACTTATAGGTAACGGTTTTGACTTAGCTCATGGTCTGCCAACCAGATATGAAGATTTCATGAACTGGTATTGGGATTGCTGGCTACGAAATTTAATGATGTGTCATAATCGTACTTTATCAGACGGTCTTTGTACATTCTCTATTAAAGTCAGTCAAGGTCAAGATACGTGGCATAGCCTTATATGGCAGTTTGGGTACACATTTAACGCTCCTAAAGGAGTAGAATTTGTAAATGCGTTAATCGCAGATAAAGATAAATTTGATGTAAGCCAATCTGTATTATTAAATCGAATATGCAAATCAATTAAAGAAAAGAATTGGGTTGATATAGAGAATGAGTATTATACTCTCCTAAAGGAATCAATATCAAATCCAAAGATTGGATGTTCACCGTTGGAATTAAACTCCCAATTACAACAAATTCTTCATTTGCTGACTCAGTATCTGAGCTTGCTCAATCTTAATGGTTTCAGCTGTAACGATTCTATTTCGCAAATTATATCGGAACCTATAAAGTTTGGGGATATAGCCGTTAGTAGTTACAATAGTTTTTATGAACATTGCAATTATTGGGCCAATCAAAATAGATATACGTTGTACAAACAATTAAACGCATTTGATGTGCAAATGGATCAAGCGTTAGCTATTCGAGAAGAGGTAGATAATTTTTTACAGAATGCTGTTGCAAAGTATCCTGATGGAAGTTTGGTTGTTACGGATATCACAAAGATTCCTGGCCAATTGCTTAGACCCATCAATACAGTGTTACTTAGCTTTAATTACACTCAAATTACTGATTGTTATTCCCAAGTATGTAGGCTTTATGCAAATCATATACATGGAGATTTAACAAATCCTACGAATATGATATTCGGCTATGGGGACGAACTTGATGAAAGTTATAAAGAGTTTCTCAGAAACAATGATAATGAATATTTGAAAAATATAAAGTCTATCCGATACTTAGAATCTCCTAATTATCGAGGTATGCTTCAATTTACTGAGTCTGCGCCGTATCAGGTGTATATAATGGGGCATTCCTGTGGTAATTCCGATAGGACGCTTCTAAATACATTATTCGAGCATAGAAACTGTGTTTCAATAAAGCCATACTATCATAAGAAAGAGGATGGCTCAGATAATTATTTGGAGATTGTGCAGAATATTTGCCGTAATTTTACCGATATGAAACTGATGCGAGACCGAGTAGTAAACAAAACATTCTGCGAACCCTTACCACAAACTACGACCAATGGCACTATCGATAAACGTTGAAGATCTGCTGAGACAGAGAAAAGTAGAATACGTATGACAGAGCAAGATATACTTAAATTGAGAGATTTGGCTGAGGCCGGGCAGGTGCAGTTCAAAGAACGCATCGTAAGCAAAGAGGATAAGTATGAGATCGGCTGCGAGATGGTTGCGTTCAGCAATTCTCGTGGCGGAAGGCTCATCATCGGCATTAATGACAAGTCCGGTGAGATTAATGCGCTATCTTATACGGAACTACAGGAGACTACTAATCTCTTGACAAATATCGCATCTGAGAATGTTATTCCTAATGTATTGATTGAGGTTGAGAATGCTCTTGTAACCGGAGGTGCAGTCGTTGTCGCTACTATTCCTGAGGGTAAGAATAAGCCGTATCACGACAACAAAGGGGTGATATGGGTTAAGAATGGGGCTGATAAGCGTAAAGTGTTCGATAATTCGGAACTTGCTGAGATGATGAGTGAATGCGGGAATTTTGATCCTGATGAGGCTGCTGTGCCGGGTGCTACCCTCGACGACCTTGACGCCGACACCATCAAACTGTATTTGATGAGTAGGTTTGCACCTGTATTCAAGGGGAAACATATTGACGAACTGAATATGAAGGATTATTCACTTGATCAGATGGCTGAGTTTGTCATTACAGGAACTACAATCGAAAGGTTGTTGAAGAATTTGAGATTCATTCGTTCCGATGGAAAACTGACCGTGGCAGCCATACTACTTTTCGGGAAATATACACAGCGTTGGCTTCCGGTCATGACTGCAAAATGTATCAGTTTTTTGGGTAACTCTGTCGGTGGCACACAGTTCAGAGACAAGATGCACGATATGGAGATAGAAGGAAATCTCCTTCATCAGTTCAGGACTATCATGAATTTCTTTACCCGCAATCTTCGCAAAGTACAAGTGGAAAAGGAATTCAATTCACTTGGTCAATTGGAAATTCCATACGAAAGTCTAATAGAGTATACGGTCAACGCTTTAGTCCACCGCTCCCTAAACATCAAGGCTCCAATACGCATCTTCATTTTTGATGATCGGGTGGAAATACATAGCCCGGGAGCGCTACCGAATGGACTGACCGTAGAGGATATAAAAAATGGTACGTCGATGCCTCGCAATATGTTCCTCTTTACCAACGCCAACTACTTGCTACCCTATACTGGCGCAGGCAGTGGAGTGCGTCGAGCCCTTGAGTATGATCCGAACGTGATTTTCTTAAATGGCATCGATCAACGGGAAATAACCCACTTCTCCAACGAATTTGTCATAACGATCCCTCGCAAAGTTGACCAAGCAACTAACCAAGGTAACTTAGTTCCTGATACTTTGACGAGTGAGCAAGTAACTAACGAACCTGAAAATAACAGTAACCAACCTCAGAATAACAGTAACCAAGTTCGCAATGAAAGTAACCAAGTAAAGGATAACTTAGTTACCCGGAAGTTAACTAAGAAGGAGCAAGATATACGGAATTTCTGTTCAGTACCAAGAACTGCTCAAGAGATTATGGATAGATTGGGTATAACCAATCAGTCAAAGAACCGTAAAAAATATATTACCTCATTGATCGAGATTGCCGTGTTGGAACGCACCATCCCAGACAATCCTAATGATCCAAATCAGAAGTACCGAAGAAGACAATAACACTAAAGAATATGGATAAAGATCTTGACATACAGATTGAAGATGCTCTGAAGACTTATTTGGCTTCTGGAGTTGAGGATCAGGTAGACTATAAAAAGTTCTACCTATACTCTATCGTTACCCATTCTACGGCTATTGAGGGTTCCACTGTTACTGAGATCGAGAATCAACTTCTTTTCGATGAGGGTATTGCAGCAAAGGGGCGATCACTGACCGAACAGATGATGAACGTCGATCTGAAAGACGCTTATCTTCATGCGTTCAGAATTGCCTCTGAAAATCCGACATACACTCCTCGGCTATTGCAACAACTCTCAGCACTCGTAATGCGCCGAACTGGAAGTGAATATTCCACTATTGCCGGACAATTCGATTCATCAAAGGGCGAGTTCCGTCTTTGCAATGTCAGTGCAGGTATTGGGGGTAGAAGTTATCTTGCCTATAATAAAGTTCCACGTGCCGTGGAGGATTTCTGCAAATGGCTTAATGACTCGATTGCCAATATTGACAAAAACGATATCGCAGCATGCTATCGTCTGAGTTTTGAGGCTCACTTCCGACTTGTGACTATTCATCCATGGGTTGATGGCAATGGACGCACTACCCGATTAGTAATGAATATGATTCAGCGTCAGTTGGGTCTTGTGCCATCTATCCTTAAAAGAGAAGACAAGGGAGAATATATACAGTCATTGGTTGATAGCCGGGAGAAAGACGATTCCACCATAGCACAGGATATGATGCTTAGGCATCATATTGCCAACCTCAACCACCGAGTTATAGAGTATCAAGAAAATGATACTGTCAATAACACTGTAACTGTCAATAATGACGGTGTAAATGATGGCGTAAATGACGGTGTAAAACGACTTAACAAGACCCTACTAAGGATTTATCAGGCTATCGTCAACAAACCAGAAATCAAATCTTATGAACTAATGGAAATTCTCAATATTTCTGAATCTACAATAACTCGGTCAACTCGAGAATTGAAGAAACTTGGTTATATCGAAAGGGAAGGTTCAGACAAAACCGGTCGATGGGTTATTCTTAAATAAACGTTATGAGCTAATTTGACGAGTACATGGTTCACGGAGAATCCGGAATAAGTATTCGCACCACCTCACCGGTGCCGGCATGAGATTCGGTAAACGTTTATTTAAATGAAACAGCAATAAGGCTTCAAGAGGAAACAAGCACTTTTAACTAAATTACTTTTGCTATCTCAACTAAAATGACTAAATTTGCAGATTAAAACAGATGTGAGCTCAAATGAATATATTCAAAAGCAGCAAAAATAAGAAGTCTCAGGACGACGACATACTATTGATGACCGATGACCAGCCGGCTAAGAAGCGGATCAGACCCATTACCATCATTCGGTGGATGTGGATCTCCTTTATCGCTCTCGGCGCTTTCATCGCTATCTTCATGCTCCTTGTCTATAACGGAGTTATCGGATATATGCCCCCTATCGAGGAGCTGGAGGATCCGCACGATAAACTGGCAAGCGTTGTCTATGCTTCCGATGGCACTACGGAGCTCGGTCGATACTTCGCCGGCGCGGGAAACCGTGTTTATACTGACTACGACAACCTCTCCCACTACGTTATCGATGCCCTCATCGCTACTGAAGATGTGCGATTCGAGTCACATTCCGGTATCGACTTCATGGCTTTGGGCCGAACTATGGTCAAGACGATAATGATGGGCGATAAATCTTCGGGTGGCGCCTCCACCATCACCCAGCAGCTTGCCAAGCAGCTGTATTCCCAGCCCAGCAGCAATATATTCAAGCGCGCGATGCAGAAACCTATAGAATGGATGATCGCGCTGAAACTTGAGCGGTTCTATACGAAAGACGAAATATTGAACATGTATCTCAACCGCTTCGACTTCCTCAACAATGCGGTGGGTATCAAGACGGCTGCCAACGTTTACTTCGGAAAGGAACCGGGCGACCTCCGATGCGAAGAGGCAGCCATGCTCGTCGGCATGCTCAAAAATCCAAGCTACTTCAATCCCCTTCGCCACGGCGAGCGTGTGCTCAACCGTAGAAACGTGGTGCTCGAACAGATGCAGAAAGACGGCAGGCTCTCGAAAGAAGAGTGCGACTCGCTCAAGCAGCTGCCTCTTGGACTTGACTACCACCGTGTCGACCATAAGGTCGGCACCGCTCCCTACCTTCGCGAGGAGATTCGCCGCCTAATGACGGCGAAGAAACCGGAGCGTCCGAGCCGTTCGAAATATGATAACAAGATGGCTTACGACCTTGCGATGGGTAACTACAACACAGACTCCACCCAATGGGAGGAGAATCCTCTCTACGGATGGATCGAGAAGAACCCCAAGCCGGACGGTTCCTACTACAACCTGTATACTGACGGTTTGAAAATCTACTCTACCATCGACCTCAAGATGCAGGAATATGCTGAAGAGGCGGTGCGCAAGCATCTTGGCGAAACTCTTCAGCCTGCATTCTTTCAGGAGAAGAAGGGTCTCAAGAATGGACCCTACACCACCAATCAGGCCGAACTCTCAACAAAGGGAGTGGAGCAGTTGATCCGCAATGCTATCCGGCAGAGCGAGCGTTATCGCGTGATGAAACTCGCCGGGCATTCGCAGGAAGAGATCGACCGAGCATTCAACACTCCGGTGGAGATGGATATCTTCGCTTATGTGAAGGAAGACGGCAAGACCGTACCCGGAAGCAAGACCGTCACTATGACTCCACGAGACTCACTGCTCTACATGAAGTCGATCCTGCGGACTGGTCTGATGAGCATGGACCCGCACAACGGCAATGTGAAGGCTTATGTGGGTGGTCCGGACTTCCAGTGGTTCCAGTACGACATGGTCAGCCGAGGCAAACGACAGATCGGATCTACAGCGAAGCCCTTCCTATATACACTGGCAATGGAGCAGGACTTCACACCCTGTTCAAAGTTTCTTAATTCACAGCCGACATTCAACGGCTGGAGCCCCCGCAACAGCGGAGGCGGACACGTTGGTGAAATGGTCACGCTTCATTGGGCTCTCACCAACTCCAACAACTGGATTTCCGCCCGGCTTGTCAACGAGTTGAAACCGATAAACCTTGCCAACAAGATGCGGGTGTTCGGTCTTACAGGCCACATAGAGGCCTACATGCCGCTTTGCTTAGGTACGGTAGACGTGCCGGTGCGTGACATGGTAGGTGCCTACTCTACCTTCGCCAATAATGGAATCAGGACTGATCCTGTATTCGTCACCAAGATCGAAGACAATCAGGGCAACGTCATATACTCCGCGACACCTCACCGAACGGAAGTGACCAACGAAAAGGCTTACTGGAAGATTCTCTCCATGCTCATGAGTGTAGTGCAGAGCGGTACTGGCGCAAGCCTGAGAAGCAAATATGGAATATCTGCTGAAATGGGAGGCAAGACCGGTACGACAAACTCAAACTCCGACAGCTGGTTTATGGGCTTCACTCCCGATCTCGTGACAGGCGTATGGGTAGGAGGCGACGAGAGATACATCCACTTCAACACCATGGCTCTTGGCCAGGGCGCGAGAGCCGCCCTGCCGGTCTATGGACTCTACATGCAGAAGGTCTATGCCGACAAGAGCCTTCCATATAGCCAGGACACCAAGTTCCAGTTCCCGGCCAACTTTGAAGCCTGCGACGGTGAAGTCTGGACTGGCGGCGGCGAGGAAGTGCAGGCAGAATCTGTAGAAGGAATCTTTGATTAATGCATAATGTATAATTGGCTTAGCACAAACTAAACCAAGTCAAAACACATTCTCATCAAGACTGAAATAAAACATCATAACCCATAATTTTATATCTATGGCAAAGACACTTAAAGTAAGAGACCTGACTCTGCGCGACGGACAGCAGTCGCTGTTCGCAACACGCCTAAAGCAGGAAAACATCGACAAACTCCTCCCCCTCTATCAGGACGCCAAGTTCTACATCATGGAGGTGTGGGGCGGTGCAGTGCCTGACTCCGTAATGCGCTATCTCGGCGAAAGTCCCTGGGACCGCCTGCGCACATGCTCCGAATATATGAAGGGCATATCGCTTCTCTCCGCGCTCTCCCGCGGACGCAACTTATTCGGCTATGTGCCATATCCTAACTCGGTGCTTGAGGGATTCTATAAGGAGGCCATCAAGAACGGACTGAACGTGATGCGCATCTTCGATGCTCTCAACGACATCAACAACATCAAGGACTCCATAAAGATGATCAACGACCTCGGCGGTATCGCCGACGCGGCCGTATGCTACACTGTTGACCCGAAAGAAGAGCCGAAGGAACCCGTGAAGAAAGGTTTCTTCTCACGTCTCTTCGGCGGAAATGACGAGCCTGCAGCTCCCGAACTAATCTTCACCGACGATTATTTCGTGGAGAAAGCCAAGGAGATGGAACGCATCGGTGCCAAGATGATCACTCTTAAGGATATGGCCGGCCTCGTGAACCCAAGCCGAATCTTCAGCCTCATGCCGAAACTAAAGCAGGCCCTTACAGTGCCCGTAGACTTCCATACCCACTGTACTCCCGGCTATGGTCTCGCATCGGTGCTTACAGCCATCATAAAGGGCGTTGATATCGTCGACACCAATATTTGGTGGTTTGGCGGCGGTTCGGCAGCTCCGGCTATCGAGCTTATATGGATCTTCTGTCAGAAGCTCGGCATCGAACTCGAGGCAAACATGGACGCGGTAGCCAAGATCCGAAAGGGTCTCGTGGAGGCTCGCCAGAGCCTCGCTGCTTTCGACCTCAACAAGGATAAATGGCCCAAGGACTTCGACGAAGCGTACGCTGCAATGCCTGAAGAGATCAACGCCGAATTCGACCGCGCCATCGAGGCTGCGACCAACAACCGCGAGGAGGAACTCCTCGACGCTTGCCACAAGATCGAGGCTTACTTCGGCTTCCCGAAGCCTAACGAGCTTGTAAAGAACGCCGAAGTGCCGGGCGGTATGTATTCCAACATGGTGGCCAACCTGCGCGCGCTTCACGCCGAAGACGTGCTCGACGAAGCCATGGCCCTCATCCCGAAAGTGCGTCGTGACGCTGGCCTCGTGCCTCTCGTGACCCCCACCAGCCAGATTGTAGGCAGCCAGGCCGTAGCGCTCGCTCTCGACCGCAGAAAGGGTGCAGCCGACTATACCAATAAGAACAATCAGTTTGTAGGTCTCGTGAAGGGCGAATACGGTAAGACTCCGGTTGAGATCGACCCGGCTTTCCGTGAGCAGATCACCGGAAGTCCTGAAGAGAAACCATACGACGTCAGTCAGTTCAAAAAGCCTGAAAATCCTGTGCTTGAGGAATTCGGAGGTGTGAAACTTGCCCAGAACGACGAGGAATACCTCCTTCTGGAACTTCTGCCTGCAGTAGCCACAGGCTTCCTCAAAAACAAACGCAAGGCCGAGTACGAAGCAGCCAACGCTGCTGCAGCCGCACTCGCCGAAGCAGAAGCAGCCGCCAACTGTCCGTATGACCCCGTTACAGGCCCGACACTTAAGGCTCCGATGGGAGGCACAATTATCGAAATTGATGTTAAGCCAGGCGACAAGGTCAAGGCAGGCCAGACATTGCTGGTCTATGAGGCCATGAAGATGGAAAACGACCTTGGCTCGGAAATCGACGGTGTTGTAAAGCAGGTGCTCGTGCAGAACGGCGATGTAGTAGCGACTAACCAGGATCTCATCGAGTTTGAGTAACGTTGGACGTTTTACGTTGGACGTTGGACGTTGGACGTAATCAATAGGACATTAATACTCCGGCCTTCAGGATACGCCTGAAGGCCGGGGACAAATCCAACTACTTTAGTGACGCACCAATGGTACGTCACAACATTTGCTGAGTTTCGACAAACACTTTTTTAGATTCTAACTTTTTTATCAAACCAAAACAATGGATTGGTTGATTGAACTATTATCTCCCGGCAACACATCCCTTGCAGCGGCTGTAATGCTTTACAGCTTCATTATCTTCGCAGGCATCTATCTCGGGAAGATAAAGATTTGCGGAGTATCTCTCGGAGTGACTTTCGTGCTCTTCGTCGGAATCCTCCTCGGCCATTTCGGCTATACAGTGCACCACGACATCCTTCACTTCCTGCGCGATTTCGGTCTTATACTATTCATATTCTCAATAGGTATGCAGGTAGGTCCGGGATTCTTCTCCTCCTTTAAGGAAGGGGGAGTAAGGATGAATATGCTCGCTGTCACCGGCGTTGTGCTAAACGCCGTGATCGCCGTCGCCATCTACTACATACAGGGTGGCACTGAAGGGAGCACTTCGCTTCCGGAAATGGTAGGCATCATGAGCGGCGCGGTGACCAATACTCCCGGTCTCGGTGCAGCCCAGCAGACAGTGCTTCAAATCAACGAGAACGCGTCGACCGTCTCGCAAGACATGGCCATGGGCTACGCTGCGGCTTATCCCCTCGGTGTGGTCGGCATAATCCTTTCGCTTATCCTCATCAAGGTCTTCTTCAAGATCGACCTTCAGAAAGAAATCGAGGAAGTGGAAAACGACACCAAGGATTCCCAGCTCGCGCCCCATGTGGTGACGCTTAAGGTGACCAACGAACTGATGGCCGGTCTGGATATCCGTAAGATCCACGACATCATCAACGCCAACTTCGTCATCTCCCGAATAGAGAAACCTGACGGCTCCATCGTGATACCAAAGTCGAGCGATACACTTGAAATGAACGACCTCGTACTGCTCGTATGCTCGGTGCAGGATGAAGAGACATTCAACCGCTTCATCGGTCCGCAGGTGGAAAAGAAATGGGAGATGGTGCAGGGTCCTGTCGTATCGCGTAAGATCGTGGTGACGAAGACCGACTACAACGGCGTCAAGCTTGGCAGCCTGCGACTTCGAATGGGCTACAAGCTCAACGTCACACGTGTCACCCGTGCCGGCGTCGACCTGCTGGCGACAGCCAACCTTCGACTCCAGCTCGGCGACCGACTCACCGTAGTAGGTAAGCCGGAAGACATCCAGCGGCTTGGCGACCGACTCGGCAACTCCATGAAGCGACTCAACGAACCCAACCTCTTCACAATGTTCGTGGGTATCTTCATCGGTATAGTGGTCGGAAGCATACCCTTCTTCCTCCCCGGCATGTCAGTGCCGATGAAGCTCGGTCTTGCCGGAGGTCCGCTCGTAGTGGCGATCCTCATCAGTGCGTTCGGCTCGAAGATACACCTCGTGACCTACACCAACTCGTCGGCCAACCTACTGCTTCGTGAGATAGGCATCTGCCTCTTCCTTGCATCGGTAGGAATCGCAGCCGGCAAGGATTTCGCGGCTACAGTCTTCAACGTAAGAGGCGCCATGTGGGTAGGCTACGGACTCATCATCACGCTCATTCCTCTGCTCGTAGTAGGCATCATCGCCAGAGGTAAATACAAGATGAACTATCTTGCCATAATAGGTATGCTTTCCGGCAACTACACAGATCCTCCTGCATTGGCCTACGCCAACAAGGTGGCCAACAACGACGCTCCGGCAGTAGCCTATTCCACGGTATATCCTTTGACGATGTTCATGCGTGTCATAGTAGCCCAGCTGCTTATCTTATTCCTCGCCTCATAGTTTAGAGGTTTTTTAAACCTTTTAAACAATTAAACCTCATAAACATTTGTTCAGGTCAGATTTTTTTTGTAATTTTGCACCGCCAATTCGACGGGATCGCGACCTGTCGAGAAAATGAGTAAAATATAATTAACTGCAGAAAATTAAAATGAAAAAAGACATTCATCCTTCCAGCTACCGCGAAGTGGCGTTCAAAGACATGTCAAACGACGAAGTCTTCATCACACGCTCCACTGTCGCTTCACGCGAGACCATCGAGATCGACGGCAAGACCTATCCCCTCGTAAAGCTTGAAATCACCAGCTCCTCGCACCCCTTCTTCACCGGCAAGCAGAAACTCGTCGACACCGCAGGCCGCGTCGACAAATTCCGCAGCCGCTACGGCAACCGCAGCAAGAAGTAAGAAGCGGAAGGAATCGCAAGAATCAATGCAAAGCCGCACCATGACGATGGTGTGGCTTTGTCGTTAACTGATTCATATTGCTCAATGCATCATTCATAATTCCCCGATATAGTGCATAAGATAGAAACTACGGTTGCCGAAACATTAAGAAAAGCGGGAATCAGCAGTGTGCTGGTGGCTGTAAGCGGTGGTGCTGACAGCGTAGCATTGCTGCGCGCTTGCGCACATTTGTCACCTATGCTCGGGCTGCGTCTGGAGGCTGTCAACTGCAACTTCCATCTAAGAGGAGCGGAAAGCGACCGGGACTCGGAATTCGTAGCTGCTCTCTGCCGCCAACTCGGAGTCAAGCTGCACCTTGCCGACTATGACGTCATGGCATACATAACGGAGCATCCCGGTACAAGCATGGAGATGGCATGCCGTGAACTCCGATACTCCGATTTCTTCCGTATCTGCCGTGAAGAAAACCTGGAAAGAGTCGCCGTCGCCCATAACACAGACGATGATCTTGAGACGATGATCATGAATATGCTCAGAGGAAGCGGTACACGAGGACTTCGAGGTATGGATATCGACAACGGCCGCGTGATCCGACCCTTCTTAAAAGTGACGCGCAAAGAAATTGAGTCATATCTGTCAGCAATCGGACAGGACTTCATCACGGACTCGAGCAACCTTACAAGCGACTATCGACGCAACTTCATCCGCCGCGACGTGCTTCCCCTTCTCGAAAGCCGCTGGCCGGGAGCACGAAAGTCTCTCACAAAGACACTTTCCATCATGAAGGAAGAGTCGGATATCATCGAGGCCCATTACAGACGTCAGCTTGCAGAGCTTTCACCTGACACCACTACCCTGCTTGTATATGCCAACGGGGTGACTACAGGCACCATCCTTCGGTTTATTGAGCCTTTCGGCGGAAACACCTCCGTTGCCGTAGATATAAAGGATAGTCTTAGCGGACAATATGGGGAGCGACGATGGAAGCTCTCGGAAAGATATACCGCAGTTCTCGAACGCGACAGACTCATCGTTATAGATAGGGAGGCATCCAGGACTGAGCCCACAATCCACTGGAAGAAACTTACCATGACTCCGGAAGTGATGACCGAGATCAAGAGCAACAAGGACCACCATACCATATATCTTCCGAATGATGAGAGAGCATATGAGCTACGTCCGCCACGAAAGGGCGACCGCATGGCTCCGCTCGGCATGAAGGGCACTCGTCTTGTAAGCGACATCATCAGCGACGCTCGTCTCGACCATAGACAAAAGGATGCCGTAAGGATTCTTGCGCGTCGGTCCGACGGCGAAATCATATGGGTTACCGGCCTGAAGCGAAGCAGGCACGATCTGATATCTACAGACTCAGAATACGCCTGCAAGGCAGTTTACATTCCGGCCGGACGTGGTATCTAAATAAAATCAACTTTCGCAAGCGAAAGTTGAGGGTTATAAGGTTAATGGGTTAAAGGGTTATTAGAATAAATTTTTAAAATCTATCTTGAGCGGCTATATTTAAGGTCAAATCTAACCCTATAACCTTTTAACCAATAACCCTTAAGTTGAGCTTGCGAAACTTAAATAAATTACTTAGAAGAAAAAGTATCACACGAAAATATATATGGCAGAACAGAAACGACAAGGAAGCTCCATGACAATGGAACGATTCAAACGACCAGAAAAATATGACGTGATCTTTCACAACGATGACTTCACCACCATGGAGTTCGTGATCAAGGCACTTCGTCAGGTCTTCTTCCTGCCGGAGGAGGAAGCCATAGACTTGATGCTCAAGGTACATGAGACAGGGAAAGCGGCAGTAGGAACCTACATATTCGACATTGCCCGCTCAAAGGCACAGGCCACGATAAGGATGGCGCGCGCCGAGGGATTTCCGCTTCAGGTGACAATCGAAGAACATAAACTACCTTTCTAATGAATTACAGCCACAATTTCTCCATATGCATCTCAGCTGCATGCGAGACAGCCGACAGGATGCACCATCAGTTTGTCACTCCTGAGCATTTCCTGCTCGCCATAATGCAGCTTCCGGCTTGGCGCAAATGCGCCGCACTCCTCTCGGATTCCAAACGGCTATACATGGAAAGCGAGGTCAACGTCTATATCAACAATCTCGAACAGATTCCCGAAGACATCTGGAAGGAAATCAAGGCAGAGCAAGAATTTCCGGGACTTCCGGTATCCGAGAAGATGCAGGAACTCTTCAACCGCATCGAGATGCAATGCCAATATTCGTCGTGTGAGGAGGCCGACATCGAGCATGCCATCCATGCCCTCTTCCACCTCGAAGGATCGACTGCCGCATTTATACTCAACACAGTAGTGACAGACCGTGGAGGTTTCATCGGCGCGCTGACGCATGAAAACAAAATTGCCGACAACGAATCGCCGCTGACCGCGGAAGCAATTACGGAAAAAATGAAAGAGAGCCTTGAGGAGGACCTCAATACCCTGGAGGGCATTGATATCGACTTAGACAATCTCAACGGCGATTTTGACACCCGAGGGCGGATCGACGAAGGCTTCAGCACATCGAGAGACTGGCACGAGGAGACGGTATGCCTCAATGATATAGCTGACCAGCACAATCCGCTAATAGGACGCGAGAAGGAACTTGAGCGCACCATCCAAGTGCTCTGCCGGAAGGATAAAAACAATCCGCTTCATATCGGTGAGCCGGGGGTAGGCAAAACTGCGATTGTCTACGGTCTGACGCGCATGATTAATGAGGGTCGGGTTCCGGACAGACTGAAAGGTGCTAAGATCTATCGTATGGAGATGGGCGGACTGGTAGCCGGAACCCGCTACAGGGGCGACTTCGAGGAGAAGCTCAAGAAGATTCTCGAGGGAGCTGCCAAGGAAGAGAACGCCATCCTCTACATCGACGAAATCCACACAATGATGGGTGCGGGAGCGTCGAGCGAAAGTAGCCTCGATGCCTCAAACATACTCAAACGATACCTTGAGGAGAGCGACGTACGCTTTATCGGAGCCACCACTTTCGAGGACCATAAACGATCCATGGGACGTAACCGCGCCATAAGCAGACGTTTTCAGGAAATAGAGATTCGAGAACCGAGCGTAGAGGAGAGCACCCGTATACTGACTCAACTTCAGAAGGGATATGAAGATTTTCACGGTGTGTCGTATGCACCCGGAGTCATGGAATTTGCGGCAAGGATGAGCGCACGGCATATCCACGGACGATTTCTGCCTGACAAGGCACTTGACCTCATCGACGAGGCGGGAGCCTGGCGCGAACTTCATCCGGCTGAAGACGGAAGCCGAATTGTAGACGAAGCCCTTGTGGCCGAAGTACTCTCCAAGATAGCCCGGGTTGATGCCCTCGCCATGACGGAGGAAAAGGCGGAAAATACCCGAAGTCTGGCTGAGCGTATTCTTAAAAGCGTATATGGTCAGGACAGCGCCGTGACTGACGTAGCGGAATCTGTATTGATGGCCCGCGCCGGACTGACCGATGAAAACCGGCCCATGGGCAGTTTCCTCTTTGTAGGACCTACCGGTGTGGGCAAGACGGAACTGGCCAAGGTATTGGCCCGGGAGATGGGAATCGGCCTCGTGCGATTCGACATGAGTGAATACACCGAGAAACACGCGGTGGCGAAACTGATCGGTTCACCGGCCGGATATGTGGGATATGAAGATGGAGGCCTTCTGACCGACGCCATCATAAAGCAGCCCAACAGCATCCTCCTGCTCGACGAGATAGAGAAGGCGCACTCCGACATCTACGACATCCTGCTGCAGGTGATGGACAATGGTCGTTTGACCGACAACCGTGGCCGCGAGGCAGACTTCTCCCACGTTATACTGATCATGACATCCAATGCAGGAGCCAGATACGCTTCGCGGGCAAGTGTCGGATTCGGCAGCAACGTCAGTGCCGGCCAGGCCATGCTTAAGGAAGTGAAGAAGACCTTCAAGCCGGAATTCATCAACCGCCTTACAGCCATAGAGGTCTTCAACGACATGGACGACACGATGGCCGACATGATCCTCGACAAGGCGCTCTGCTCGCTTATCTCCAGACTGAAGGCAAAGGGTGTCGAGCTCCGGATAAGCGATAAAGCACGAAAGGCCCTTCTCGACGAGGGTATGACAAGGGAATACGGAGCTCGCGAACTTCACAGAGTCATCGAAAGAAGACTTACCAAGCCTCTAAGCCGGGAGATACTCTTCGGTAAACTTGCCGAAGGAGGCCATGCGATAGCCGACATTGATGATAGCGGCAAGATCATCATAACCTCAAGCCCAAAGATGGCGGCACATGAATGACAACTTCTTTGACTCAACACTAAAAAATCATGGAGAATCCCCTTGAATATTACATGCCGCTATGCTGCGCTTTTTATACCGAAGCGGAAGATGGCATTATTGCTGTATATGACATAGACCGCGAACCGATAAACGGCAAGCTATGGTTTCCCGATCCCCGATATAGGGCATTCAGGCTCATGCATGAGACATTAGACTTAAGCGGGCTTGAAGTGGAAATACCCACCGATGAAATCGCTGACAGCCTGAGTGGACCTTTATGCACGGGAGGCAGCCTCGCCCCATGGCGTCTGCTGCTCGCCTATTCATTCGGAATCTTCCCTTGGTTTGACTTCACCGATCCGGCGCCCTCATGGTGGGCTCCGCTCTCTCGGTTTGTTCTTTTTCCTGATGAGATCCACATATCACACTCGATGCGAACCTTGATCAACAAGAAAAAATACCGTGTAACAGTAAACGAAGCCTTTCCTGAAGTAATCGAGGCATGCCGAACAGTCAACGGACGTCATGAAAGTCCACTCGGACCATGGCTCGGCGAAGATATCAAAAGGGCTTACACCGAACTATGGAGAATGGGCTTCGTGAAATCAGTCGAGGTATGGGACATAGAGACAGGAAAACTGTCAGGAGGTCTTTACGGGGTATGGCTCAATGGTTGCTTCATGGGCGAGAGCATGTTTTCTTATGTACCGTCAGGGAGCAAAATAGCTCTGATCGGCTTATGCGAATGGATGAAGGAACAGGGAGGAAAGGTAATCGACCTTCAGATCGAGACCGAGCATCTAAAATCTATGGGAGGTAGACCTATACCCTATATGGAATATCTTAGAATGCTAAATCCGAAGGCGGCGGAAGGGAAATCAGAAACCCTCCCCGACCTGTTGGACGCCACCCAAGAGCAGCTCGAAAAGTATCCGTTACTCGACATCAGCATACGCAAAGTTGAAACTGAACCTTAAGTGAATATAGGCGTTTTATCATAATAAACCACTTAATACCGAATACTTATGAAAAGAGTTGTGATAATGGGAGCCTCTTCCGGCATAGGTCTCGCTGTGGCCGAAGCGCTCGCCTCCCGCGGGGTCAAGACAGGACTCGCCGCACGCCATACAAAGGAACTTCACGCATTGAAGGAGAAATATCCCGACTGCGTTGAATATGAGTCGATAGATGTCACTCACAACGATGCGCCGAAGAAACTTGAGGAACTCATCGACAAACTCGGAGGTATGGACATCTATTTCCATGTTGCCGGAATAGGCTATTCCAATCCTACGCTCGACCCGCATCGCGAGGCAGAGATGATAGCGACCAATGCAGCCGGGTTCGCACGCATGGTAAGCGCAGCATATGGATATTACCGAGACCATAACCGTAAAGGTCAGATAGTTGCCTTGACAAGCGTTGCAGGTACAAACGGTATTGGAGAAATGGCCGCATATTCAGCCTCCAAGAAATGTGCGCAGACCTATATGGTAGCTCTTGAGCAGCTATCAAGGAAAGAAAATGTAGACATTACATTCACGGATATCCGTCCCGGATGGATACGCACCCCGCTGCTCGACTCCGACAAGAGTTATCCTATGGAGATGACTCTCGACTATGTAGTACCGCAGATAATCCGCGCAATAGTAAGGCATCCGCGTGTAGCTTATATCGATGCTCGCTGGGGCGCCCTATGTGCGGCATGGAAAGCGATTCCTGATGCAGTCTGGGTTAAGATGAATGTATCTCCTTCTAAGAAGGTCTCTATTGGCGAAGGAAGTCCAGTAGAGGTAGAAATCTCCGTCGAAGAAGAAAAACCGGAAGGACCCGAAGATTTATGAATTATGCATTCCTAAGTAATGACATCATGAAAATAAAACAGATTATTTTGGTGACGATCATGCTGATCGCCGCCATTCCTTGCATGCGAAGCGCTGAATACATGCGCGAGATCACAGTAGCGGCCGACGGAAGCGGCGACTTCAAGACCATAACAGAGGCCCTCGAAGCCATACGCGCCTACATGGACTACCGTGTGACGGTCAACATAAAGAATGGAGAATATCACGAGAAACTCGTCATCCCATCTTGGCTTGAGAATGTGGACTTCATCGGAGAAGACCCGGAGAAGACCATCATAACCTACAACGACTATGCAAAACTCGACAACATGGGTACCTTTCGCACCTATACAGTGCGCGTAGACGGATGCGACCTCACATTCAAAAACCTCACATTCCGCAACAATTCGGGCCGCGTGGGACAGGCAGTCGCGCTCCATACCGAAGGCGACAACCTGAAGTTTGAGAACTGCCGCTTTCTGGGCGACCAAGACACACTTTTCCTCGCCGGACATGACTCGGAACTGGAATTTGACAACTGCTATATCGAAGGCACGACAGACTTCATTTTCGGCCCTGCGACCGCATGGTTTGACAATTGTCAGATTCACAGTAAAGCCGACTCCTACATCACGGCTGCATCTACCCCGAAAGACGTTGAGGTTGGATTCGTATTCAGAAACTGCAATCTTACGGCTGCCCCGGACGTAAAGAAGGTATATTTGGGGCGTCCGTGGCGCCCGTATGCCTACACAGCCTTCATTGACTGCGAGATGGGCGGCCACATCACTCCTGCCGGATGGGACAACTGGCGCAATGCGGAGAATGAAAAGACAGCCCGATATTTCGAAACCGGCAGCAAAGGTCCAGGAGCTGATTTGTCAAAGAGAGTGACCTGGGCAAAGAAGATCAGCGCCAAGGATGCGGAGAAGCTAAAGAAATAATCAAATCATCATCTATCATCACAAGAAAGCCGGATTCCTTTTTGAATCCGGCTTTCTTAATTTTGCCATTGAAAGATGATAAATAGTGTTATTTATAGTTCAGGTACACGGCAGGAGTCATGGGCCGTCATGAGATACATGATGAGCGAGTCGTTGTTGCAGAGTATCTCCTCCAGCGTCTCGCGATAGGCATCGAAATCTGTGATCCGCTTACGAGCCACGCCTGAATCCATGGCAGCTTGAATTACTGCGGGAGCCACGACAGTAAGAAGCCTGCGGTCAAAGGGTTTCGGAAGTATATAGTCGGGACCGAACTCGATCGACTTGCCTCCATAGGCCTTTACGATAGTGTCAGGAACCGGTTCCTGTGCCAGAGAGGCGATTGCCCGCGCAGCTGCCACCTTCATCTCTTCGTTGATGGTAGTCGCTCCGCAATCAAGCGCACCGCGGAAGATGTATGGAAATCCGAGTACGTTGTTGATCTGGTTGGGATAGTCGCTTCGTCCGGTGGCGAATATTATGTCGGGGCGAGTCTTGATAGCAAGGTCGTATGCGATTTCCGGAGCAGGATTTGCGAGGGCGAACACAATGGGGCGGGGCGCCATGGACAACACCATCTCGGGAGTCACAACATCAGCGACGGAAAGACCGAGGAACACGTCGGCTCCAACCATAGCTTCGGCAAGGGTATGGAGGTCGCGCGTAGTGGCGAATTCCTTCTTTGACGCATTGAGGTTCTCGCGGTCGGCACGTATCACACCCTTGCTGTCGCACATCACGATGTTCTCATGCCTCATTCCCAGCTCGCAGAAGAGGCGGGTACATGCGATGGCAGCAGCTCCGGCTCCGTTTACAACGAGCCGAGCATCTTCGATTTTCTTATCCTGAAGCTTGAGGGCGTTGAGAAGCGCTGCAGAAGATATTATTGCCGTGCCGTGCTGGTCGTCGTGCATCACAGGGATGTCAAGTTGGTCTCGGAGAGTAGTCTCGATCTCGAAGCATTCCGGAGCCTTGATATCTTCGAGGTTTATTCCTCCGAAAGTCGGGGCAAGACGCGCTACCGTCTTGATGAATTCCTTCGGATCTTTCTCGTCAATCTCAATGTCAAACGAGTCTAGGCCGGCGAATATCTTGAAGAGAAGAGCCTTACCCTCCATGACCGGCTTAGCAGCCTTCGCGCCTATATCGCCAAGGCCGAGCACAGCTGTTCCGTTTGAGATGACTGCAACAAGATTGCCCTTATTAGTATAGTCGAATATCTTTTTGGCGTCGTCCTTTATTTCAAGGCAGGGATATGCCACACCGGGGGAATATGCGAGAGCAAGGTCTTCCGGTGTATCGTATGGTTTAGTGGGCACTACTTCTATTTTGCCCGGACGGGGATAGCGGTGATAGTTAAGGGCGGCTTTTTTAAGATCGTCTTCCATAGTTTTTTAGAGTTTTCAGCTGCCAGATGTCAGCATTTGTTATCAGTTTAATGTATTGAGTCTTCCTATTCAGGAGAACTAAGTCAGAAATTAAACGCTCTCCATAGAAATTTTGTTTAATTCCGATATTTTCTGTTTTTTCTTGGTGTTTAGTCTTTTCATATCCAATAATTTTTATTAAATTTGCATTCTTAAGTAAAACCCACGTTAAAATGGAGCACCATCATCCGGAATCTGAACCGGAAACAAGACCGGCGGCAACGTTGGAGGACGTATCGACCCTTAAGAGATGGCTCTTCGTCATAGCCGCTGTCTCCCTCCTCGGTATTCTTACACTGCTGGTACATAGTGGCGCGGATCAGAAAAAGCCAATACCTGTCAAGGAGACGAAAGTCAGAAAAGAGAGGAAAGGGGGTGCGATGCAAGGAACCGTAAACGGGCACAAATGGGTTGACTTGGGACTTCCAAGCGGAACGCGATGGGCCACATGCAACGTAGGTGCTGAGAAGCCCGAGGAGTCCGGGGAATATTACGCATGGGGAGAGACCGAACCAAAAGAGGAATATATAGATATCAATAGCCTTACCCACCGCAAGGATACAACATGGCTCATAAACAATGGAATAATCGGGAAAGACGGAAAACTAACCAAAGAGCACGATATAGCCACAATAGAATGGGGAGAGCCATGGCGTATGCCAACCGATGAAGAATTTGAGGAACTGATTGTCGAGTGCGATTGGAAATTTACTGACTATCAAGGCACAATGGGCTACTTGGTAACCGGCCCTAACAGTGAGAAAATATTTATTGTGGCGGCTGCCTTCAAGCAAGGATCAACAGCCGAGTATACCAACGACTATGGTGACTATTGGAGTTCAACGGTAGTGCCGGATCTTATCGGAGCCGCATGCAGCCTCGGTTATAGCAGCAAATCTTACGGCCGCCGCCGCTACGCCCGCTTCGCAGGACGCAGTATACGCCCCGTGATGGATTGACTTGCAGCATATTGAGTAACATTCAGGATAGACTACCAAGTGCCAATAAACAGTTAGAACAGGGGATATGGTAAAGGAATTATTAATGGACAAAGACAAGGATATAATGAATGCATTGGATAACGGAACTATCCTGCATGGCAAGACAAACGACTATAAAATTGTCAAGCCTCTCGGACAAGGGACTTTTGGAATAACTTATTTAGCCTCCGTCATCATGCGCGGAGAACTTGGTGAAATCGAAACAGGGGCTTTTTGTGCTATCAAGGAATTCTTCATGAAGGATTTCAACGGACGCATCGAATCGACTGTCACCAGCAGTAGCAAGGACGGTGCCTTCGGATATTATAAGGAGAAATTCATAAAGGAAGCAAGAAACTTAGGAAGGCTGAAACACCCCAATATAATCAAGGTCATGGAACTCTTTGAGGAAAACTCCACAGCCTACTATGTGATGGAATACATCGACGGGGGAAGTCTTGATCAACAGATTCGAATACACAATGGACTCTCTGAACCTCAAACAATCAGGTATACGAAACAGATAGGAGCCGCTTTGGAATACATGCACTCCAACCACATGCTTCACCTTGACCTTAAACCCAACAATGTCATGATCCGAGACAACGGGGAAGCGGTACTGATAGATTTCGGGCTTTCAAAACAATTTGATGCGAATGGCAAACCGGAGACCACCACAAAGATAGGGCAAGGGACACCAGGTTATTCTCCTTTAGAGCAGGCTCATTTTGGGAAAGATGACTATACTACCCTCCCGTCTACTATGGATATCTATGCATTGGGAGCAACGATATTCAAAATGATTACAGGATCAAGACCGCCGGAGGCATCCATGATTCTGAACTATGGTTTTCCTTCTGATGAGCTGGATCAGAAGAACTGCACGCCGACGTTAAGGATGGTAATCGAAAAGTGCATGGCTTCTAAGAAGAATGACCGTTATCAGAGCGTAAGGGAAGTAATGAACGCGCTACCGAAAACATCAGATAACCCTAATAATCAAATCTCTAAACTCTCAGGGAAGAAGGGTTATTATCTTAAGAAAGAAGGAGAAAGGGAATACGGGACATTGGAGTTCAAGAAGGTTCCTGTGACAGACAGCATCAATACGCCAGAGTTCGCATTTATCAGGGTATGGTCGAATCGCAAAAGAGGGTTTTCATTTGAATTCAGCTTAATGAATGAATGTCCTGGTGATACCCATAACAAAGCAAGAATTTGGTATGATGGGAAACAGGTAGTAGAACGGAATTTCGCACCGGGAATCCCGGAAGATGTGGAAAACTATCTAATCGAACATGGATTTCTGAGTACAGAACATTGGGAACGAGAAAGTTCTACCACACCGGTAGCGGAAGATTTTGGATTTGATGTTTATGTTAAACTGACCGACAATACAGGGCGAACTATAGAACGCAGGGTGAAATATGCTCATCCCAACTATCACGATATATTACTCAAGGAAGTTATCGGCTTATTTCAGACAACATCTCTAAAATGTTTTCTGGATTCAGCAAAGGAGAAACTAAAAAAAGAGAAAAGACTCACCGAATATTCTATTTTCAAAGTCCCGGAAGGAGTGACGAATATAGTTGTAAAATATTCACCATGCACGATCGGATGTTACAGACCCGAAGAAACCGGATTTAGGTATAATATATGTACGGAGGGCGGTGAAAATTTCAAGGAATCAAAAGAACGAATCAGCCTCCAAAGGATACCGGATCAGAATTTCAAACAAATCATATCCGACATCAATAAATTGACGATAAAAACAGGGCCATTCAAGAAATTTAATGAATATGATTTCAGTGAGGAACCTGGTAAACTCAGGTTATCTTTCTGGAGTAAAGACAAGGGATGGACAGAACTTTCCTTGACGGCATTCAATACAGACGTGATCGGAGGGAATATCTATAGAGCCAACATAAACGAACTTGCTAATGCCATAAACAAAATATTTATACGTAACGTATTGTCTCCAACAGAACCTACAAAGGAACTTATATATTCCATTCCGGAATCTACGTACGTAATAGAAATGGATTACGCGAAGGGTGGTATCACCGGATTGACACCGCCCAATAAATTGATACGAATAGGCCTCAATAAAACTACAAAAGTCAATTTTGGATATCTGCATGATCAAGCCGAGTTTTCCAGGCTCGTAGAGGGCCTTCGAAACATGAACCTTCGATCCAAGGATACCATCAACCTTGAGCCTCCTACAGGAGTAGTCTTCCCTACATTGAGGATAACATTGTATGATTATAACGGGAATAGAATCAAGAGTATATTCGCCCAAGATTACGGGAATGAGAGACTTGGAAATGTGACTTTGTCAGTCAAAGAACTAAGAGATAGGATTTCAGAAATAAGTCCTTTCTATAGTGATCATCTGGCAGACGACAAAGGGGAGGAAGTTTCCCTTGCAAAGGGCGGGTTTTCTATCTGTACAGGGATAATTGTTTTCATTTTAATAAGTCTGATAATCGGCGTACTGGCTCTTCCTACATATTTATATGTGAGCTCTGAAGATAGTATGTATTCTTGGCTATGGGGATCGTTAGCTATCGCAGAACTGATGACGGCTTTTTTATTTAATATCTCATATACTTTAAAAAGAAGCAAAGAAATAAATATATTTGAGACAGTATGTATGGTCATTGCTATCGTCTCATTGATAGCATATTTAGTTTTCTGGATAATACAAATGTATAATTGGTGGGCATAATATGAAACTATCGGAAGGAACATACTTGCAAAGGGGTAAATACAGGATCGAGAAGGTGTTGGGGCAAGGAAGTTTCGGCATCACATATCTGGCGACAGTCAACCTGGTCGGAGAATTTGGTTATATGCCGACAAATACAAAGGTTGCCATTAAGGAGTTCTTCATGCGCGATGTCAACGGAAGGGTTGAAGGGACTGTCACTTGTGGAAGCAAAGAGGGTATCTTCAGCAACTACAAACGCCGCTTCATAAAGGAAGCGCATACTCTGAGTAAACTGAAGCATCCCAATATAATCCATGTATTGGATCTCTTCGAACAGAACAATACGGCATACTATGTGATGGAGTATTTAGATGGAGGAAGCCTTGATAAACTGATAGCAGACAAGAATAAACTGTCGGTGACGGAAGCGACGCTGCTTATCCGCCAGATAAGCGATGCCCTCGAATACATGCATCAACACAGGATGGTGCATCTCGACCTGAAACCTGCCAACATAATGCTCAATAGAAATGGGGAGGCTATACTGATTGATTTCGGGCTTACAAAGGAATTCGACGAGTACGGGGAGCCGGAATCGAGTACCACCATAGGACATGGCACTCCCGGTTATGCACCTATCGAACAAGTCAATTATCAAAGAGGACAAGGAATACCGGTCACAATGGATATATATGCATTGGGAGGCACCCTCTATAAGATGCTTTCAGGCAACCGGCCACCGAATGCATCGGAAGTACTCAACGAAGGAGTGGAAATATTAAATCTAAAGGCATTCTCAAATACCGACATAAACGCGGTCATCTCCAAGGCTATGGATCCATTCAAAAATAAGCGTTATCAATCTGTAAAGGAGTTTATGGATAGTCTGAATGGAACATCTACCCCTCTAACAGACACTGATTTCCCAACCAATACCATCAGTGTCTTGATTATATTTAGAAATGACTCCTTGATCTATTATTATCGAGGGACTGTATACAAAGACGTTCATGGAGGATTTCTCAAATCCATTAATAAAATCCGAAGCCTTTCTGAGACCAGAAACGTATTCGAAAAAAATTTTACAAAACATGAAAAACTCACTTTCAACGAGTTTGTAGAAATATATGGAAATATGGAGGAAGTCAAAGATGTGTTGACTTCATTTCTAAAAGAGAATGATTTCTTTCGAATAATCTCTGCTAAAGCGAACTATAGACTTAATAAAATAAGAAAAGTAGTCAGAGAAAACAGTTTCGTGTCCAATCTTCTTTCAAGTCAAATTGAAGAGTACGATAAGTCGAGTGTTGGACGTTTAAATTCGTTGCAGTACGACAATACAGAAATAGGATTCTGTAGTGAAGATGGCATATGCGAGATGATTGAAAATATCGATAAGAAATTGGATGAATACTCTTACTATGAGAAAGGTAAAAGATATGTAATTAAATCTTCAGACAACCTAAAGATTGCGTTGATGGGGGGATTCATAAAGACGTATCTCGTTTTAGACGGGAAAAATAAAGATTCTTTAATATTAGACATCCTTCCATTCAATATTTGTTTCGGACCTGAATGGGGAACAACTATTCCTCAAATGTTAAAATCAGGAACTACTATTCCTGCACACAAATCTAATATGTTTGATTTCATAGGCACCGACAGGGTTGGAATAAGGATAGGAAGTAGAGTACAATCAATAGACATAATCAAAGATTTTGGTTTTGCTCCTAAATATATAGAATGTACTGTTGAAGTGGCTTGTGACCTTTGTTGGATTCACTTCACCATAAAGGACCAAAACACCAATAAAACTATCTCTTATAATTTATTGGATCTTCCAATGTCGAACTCAGATAATTAGGATTTCAAGTTTCGGATTTAGAATCTCAATCTCTGCTTCCGAGAGCTGCATTCTTAAGACTCAAGACTTCATCTCTGTGAGTCCTCTGCTTCTCGCAGGCGATTCAAACACATATAAGATAATATTTTACCAAATCATAAACTTAAGTTAAGAAGGTCGACTGGACTCGCAAGGAATTCCAACGTCGAGAATCAAGTGTCTCATCGCGACCTATAAAGCTTGGCATATTCAGAGAGTTAGAATCCTATCGCCTCAATCATCCCGTCCTCCATTCTGAGGAATCCGGGACATTTATCTACGAACAAATTAGGATTTTTTATAAAATCTTTTATAAAATTTTCAAAATCCAAATATTTTGCTTAACTTTGTTGGGATTATTGATAATGAAGTCACCTTAACTCCATTATATTGAGTAACAGTTAACGAGAACCAAACAAAGACAAGGCTATGAACAAGACAAAATATCTCTATCTGAACTCACGCGACGAGTTCTTCAGGGTAGACATCACTAAGATAGTCTACTTCGAGAGCGATGGCAACTATACCAACATCATCCTCAACAACAAGATGAAGACTACCATCTGCATCAATCTGGCGCAGATGCAGGATATACTCAACCAGAACCTTAAAGACAGAGCCGGTATGTTCGCGAGAATCGGAAAGCGCCATATCGTCAATCTCACTTATGTATATCAGATCGCGATATTGAGACAGCGCCTTGTTCTAAGCGACGGAGAGAACTTCGAGTATCAGATAAGCGTATCGAAAGACGCTTTGAAGAAGCTTCGCGATATATTTGTAGCCGGTATAGCTGCCGCGAACTGAACAGAAATCACAAACGACAAACCAACGAACTTACCAAATGGAACAACTTAAGGGAAAAAGCATATTGATCGGTAAGGAACCGAAAAATGGTCGACTTCTCCTCTATATACCTGAAATAAAAAAAGTCGGAGCCATCGGTAACCCTAACAGCGTACCCGGCTGTGTAAGCCGATGTCAGGCAGATAAAGGCATAGCCCACGCAAGGCTGTCGATAGACAAAGACGGCAACCTCACGCTGACCAACATGAAATCGGAAAACCACACCTATGTCAACGGATTGGAGATCATGTCGAGGCGTATCACTCCATCGACTAAAGTGGAGTTAGGCATCGACCGCTTCCCGCTCGACATACAGGCAATACTCGACGCTGCGAAAAAACTACTTCCCCCTCCACCACAGCTACCATTCGACATTTCACACCTTGAAGCTGTCTGGAATGACTTTCAGACCAAGAAAAAAGAAATTCAAGCCAAGCAGAAGAAAGTCAATCTTGTGAGATCGGGATGCGGCATATTCACAATGTGCGCAATGCCTACGATCGCTATGTTTGGCGTTGTGGGTTATGCATTGACCGGAATAGGTATCCTCGGGAACGTATATAGTTTCGTAGGGCTTAAAAATGACAACACCGCAGACATCATGGAGAAACTGACAGAAGAGTTTCAGGAGAAGTATGTCTGTCCGAATCCTGACTGCAACAAATTTCTTGGGGGCAACAGTTATAAGTTCATAAAGAAACAATATTCCATGCATTGCCCTTACTGCAAATGTGAATACGTTGAAAAATGATGGAAACAGCACAAGGATTGAAGCCAGGGACTACACTTCGGCATGAGACTTACAGAATAGAGAAGATATTGGGCCAGGGCGGTTTCGGAATCACATATCTCGCGTTCGACCTAAACCTTGAGAGGTATGTGGCGATCAAGGAGTTCTTTCCTAAGGACTACTGCGACCGTGAAGAAACGACAAGCCATGTCACATTGGGCACTCAGAATTCCTCAGATTTTGTCGGAAAGTTGAAAGCCAAGTTCCTCAAGGAAGCGCGCAATATCGCAAAGTTCGACCATCCGGGAATCATAAAGATACATGCGGCGTTTGAGGAAAACAATACCGCATACTATGTGATGGATTACGTGGAAGGACAGAACCTGTCGGAGGCGATAAAAACCAACGGACCTTTGAAAGAGGGTAAAGCTCTTGAATATGTACGCAAAGTAGGAAATGCCCTTGAGTACGTGCATAGTCGCAGCATCAACCATCTCGACGTGAAGCCTGCCAACATCCTCATCCGAAAAAGCGACGACTCCCCTATCCTCATCGATTTCGGACTCTCGAAGCAGTATGACTCCGCAGGACACCAGACCTCCACAACCCCCACGGGCATAAGCCACGGCTATGCACCTGCCGAGCAGTACAATGATGGAGGAGTGAAGGAGTTTTCTCCTCAGACCGATATCTACTCCTTGGCTGCAACCTTGTATTATGCCCTTTCCGGGATTGTACCTCCTCAAGCGCCAAAACTGATTGAGGATGATCTTGCATTTCCGGCATCCATTCCCGTAAGGCTTATCGGGACCATTTCAAAGGCTATGTCTCCAAGAAGGAGAGACAGGCAGGGATCCGTCAGCGAGTTTATCGATGATCTCGATAAGGCGAAGGTTGATTCCGATAGGACTATCTTTGTGCTTCCGGATGAGAAACCTAAGCCAAAACCAAAACCTGCACCAAATCCTAAGCCTTCTATAGAGATAGTACACAAAAAAACAGCACCTACCTCTGCAAAGAAGAGGAAACCTAAATCCAAACTTCCCTTATGGATATGGATTGGATCGCTTCTGGTCTTGGTTGGCTTTGTGGTGGGAGGCGTTTTGTGGTATAACAAGATTCAGGGAAGACAACATTTCGATGACTCTGACCCTGAAAATGTCACAGCAAAAAACTTCTTCGTTGACACACCTTTAGGCGGCGCAAACTATGAAGGAGGTGTGATAAAAGATCCCCATATTCAAGGGAAATATAATCCTGACGGGAAAGGGAAAGCGGAAATAATCGATGGAGAATTCAAGGGATGCGTCTATGAAGGAGAGTTCGTAGATGGAACAATGGAAGGAAAGGCGACCTACACCTTGGCAAACGGCGATGTGTTTGAGGGTAACTTCAAAGCAAACCAATTCAGCGACGGCAAGTATACCGTAAAAGAGAACGGAGAGTATTTCGAAGGATCATTCAAGAATATGGAACCTTACCATGGAGCCTGGAAAGACAAAAACGGAAAGATACTTGAAAAGTTATGAGAGTCACCATGAAAAAATATATAATGCTAATATCAGGAATGATGCTGCTTCTCGCTCCAATGGACGCCGAAGCTCAGAAGCCGGTGAAACGCGAGGAGAAAACGGAGCAGAACGGAGGTAAGCAGAACGGAGGTAACCAAAACGGAGGTAAGCAAAGAAGAACCGTCAACGGCAGACAAGGGGGAACGTCTACGACTCAGCCTAAACCCAAAGAGACGACAGGCACTCTTGCACTCGGATACGGCACATGGGAGGGTGGAATCATGAACGGCCAACCTCATGGAAAAGGGAAAATCACCTTCACTGCTACCCATGCGGTAGACCGTCGGTCCACCCTTCAGGCAAATCCGGGCGATTACTTCGAGGCTAACTACGATTGCGGAAGCCTGATAAGCGGAAAACTATACGACAGCGGAGGCAATCTGCTGAAGACTATAATCCCATGAAGCGTTATTTCTTAGTCATTTTCCTTTCAATCGGCATAGGCGCATATGCTAATGCCGCCGTACTCCTCGACTCCATCGCCGAACAATGCGGTATATCACAGAGAATCGAATGCGAGAATTGCGACACGGTGATTGATGTGGATGGCTATGCCGTGCGAGTCACAAAAGACAGCGGTAAATTAAGGCATCTTGGCTTGGATCTCTTCACTCCCGAGCTGAAGAGGATGTCTGATAAAGGACTGATGGACTTCATAGAGACCTCCCTCTTTGCCAAAAGCCGGAATACTGAGATAGGCAACTCCGCTTTGTTGAAGATATCAAAAGGTAAAATAGCTGACTTCCGAATGCTTAATCCGGACTCGGTATGCGACATCAACCACACCAACGCAAACAAGATGAGCGTTGAGTGGACACTGGATGGCCGTCGCGTCGCAGTGAATCTGCCTACAAACTACGACACGGCCAAGACCGGCTCTCGCTCAGAAATAGAGCAGGATTTCATAGCGGATGTAAAGGCCGGAGGACTGGAACGTATGCCTTTCGGTGAGATAGATCCGGAAGACCTCGAGCCATACGGCGATGAAATGTATATCTTGCCGGGAGGGTCATATATGAACAGGAATATCAACCGGCATATATATTTAAAAGACAACGAGAAGATGTGTCCGGTATGGACACACGAACGTCCGCTTGAGTCAATGGCCAACCTTTTTCTTTATCCCTCGGAAGAGTATGCTGATCCGATGGTGGAAGTCACCGTGCTGAAGCATGAATACGGAGAGAAAGAGACGCTGACTGTTCCGCTCAGCCATCTGATAGCTGCGGCTGAAGATGACGGATGCATGACATTCTGGGGAATAGAGAAGTTTGAAGATGAAAAACTGACCGGGTCGCTATTCTTCTACAACCGCATGCAGGGCTACGACCATGTAGTGAAGCTTGAATGCGAACCTGCGGAAGTAATAGAGGGAACCGGAAGCTTGAAAGCGAGAGCGAGCCTTTTCATACCGACCAACAATGTCAGAGATCTTTTCGCTCCATATGTCAAGAAAACTGAAGACCAAAAGATTAAGTATGATAAGAAATAATATACTCATTTTATTGACCCTCATTCTTGCTTCACTACCAGGGAGGATGTCGGCCGACAGTCCTGAGGAAATCGAGGCGCAGATGGACAGAGTGAAGCTCGACGAGACCATGATTTACGGTGAGGACTTCAGCGACAATAAAGACCTGGCGTACGACAACGCATTGGCGGAACTATTAGTCACTGCAAATGAGTTAAGGGCCGAGGAAGATCTGCAACCGCTCGAAGCTTCCGAACTTAAGCCGGCAGCTAAGGAACTGAGGTATACAAAAGGGACTCGCCACGTGGTCCTTCTTTACATGCCCAAGGTTCAGATGATGAAGATCCACCCAAAGATGCACGCAGACACACCTACGCCGACACCTCCAAAGAAAGATCCTCCTGCAGCCCCGACGACTCCGGCACCTTCACCATCAGCTGTCACTCCTGCCGCCGACGAGATAATAGAGATACTGTGCGGACAGGACAACTGGATAGAAATAAAGGGATTTATCACCCGATACAAGCAGGAGGGTAAGATAAAGGCCACCGGAGCCGTAGACTCTGCTTCAGAGCCTCCGGCAGACGCCTATTCAATACTCATTGATGAGTTTGGAGGAATTCTCGCCATCCTCTCACCCATGAATGGAGGACAAAGAATCGACTATCGGACCAACAGGGCGGACAATGAATCGAATCACAGTAATTGTAAATTCATATTTTGGTACAAATGACACAAATAAGAACCTACATTCTTTCTCTTATACTTCTACTCAGCTTCAACCAGCTGGCGGCAGTGACCTTTCAGTTCGCTGCCGGCACAATCAATGCAGGCGTTTTAAAGACCGGCATGGAAAACAACATAACCGCGCTTCTGACCGAAATCAACAGGGCAGGCAAAAGCGGCACAGCACTCAATCTTTCGGGAATAAGGATGGAGGAAGGCGCTAAGACGAGACTCAACGCGCTTTGGAACGAGGCGGCACATTTCGTATGCGACAAGCAGACCAACATCTCCAAATGTCTCAACGACTTTCAGGGTTATCAGGTGAGGGCGATTCCCATCACCATGAAGCCTGTGGATTCATCTTATGACCAGTCGCTAAACCGAGAACTGACCATCTCCCTGAATAAGAAGGGAGTTATCACAGGTGTGCGTCCGGCATGGGAGATGCAGGAAGACATCTCACAGATACTTCATACCACAGGAATGGGAGGAGTCGAGGAAACACGAATGAGACGCGAGCTGCTGAAGTGGGTGGAGGATTTCCGATGCTACTACAACGAGCGCAATCTAAAGGCTCTCGACCAGATTTATAGCGAAGACGCGCTTATAATCACGGGTAGTGTCATCAATCAACGGGCCAACAAAGGCGATAGAGCTGTCACATATGAGCAGAAGGTGCATTATACCGTGCAGGATAAGACGCAATATCTTGCCAAACTCAAGAAGATGTTTGCCTCGAAAAACAGAATCAATGTTCAATTCGACCATGTGTCTGTGATGAAGCACCCTGCAAAACCGAATATATACGGAGTGACGCTACATCAGAAATGGAGAAACGGAGCCTATTACGATGAAGGATGGCTGTTCCTTCTGTGGGATTTCAATATCCCGGATCAGCCTCAGATACACGTGCGTACATGGCAGCCCGATCAAGTGGTAGCGGAAGATGGCGTCTTCGGTATCGACGATTTCTTTATTCCATAGTGAGCTAATGAGCCTATAAGCTTTTATCGTCTGAATTTCAGAGACTAACAATTTTGCATTCCAACTAAATGATATGGCAGAGGAACTAAAAAGGGGGACGGAACTGCAGGGTGGTCGCTACCGAATAGAGGGAGTGCTCGGTCAGGGATCCTTCGGCATCACTTATCTTGCGACTGAAAAGATAAAGGTGCAGAAAGATTTCGGTACGATGGACCAGGAGGTGAAGATCGCCATCAAGGAGTTTTTCATGAGCGACGTCAACGGGCGTAAGGATGACGGGAAAACGGTAGATGGGTCGAACGGAAGCGTCTTCAACAACTATCTCCGGAGGTTCAGGAAAGAGGCTGAGAACCTGTCGAAGCTCACCCACCCCAACATTGTGATAGTCTTCGACGTGTTTGACGAAAACGACACGTCGTATTACGCTATGCGATACATCAACGGTGACACTCTTGACCATCACATATCAAACTTCGGCAAGCTCAGTGAGAAGGAGGCCATAGCCATAACTCTGGAGATAGGAGACGCTCTTGAATACCTTCATTCCCGAAAGATGCTGCATCTCGACATCAAGCCCGGCAATGTGATGAGAAACCGGGAGGGTCGTCACTATCTGATAGACTTCGGACTCTCCAAGCAGTTTTCCGACGACGGGGAACCGGAATCAAGCACCTCGATCGGACTCGGCACTCCGGGCTACTCCCCTATCGAACAAAGTTCCTTTAAGAAAGACGGGACATTCCCCGCAGCAATCGATGTCTACTCTCTCGGTGCCACCCTCTACAAGATGCTGACGGGAATACGTCCGCCAGAGGCATCATTTATCCTTAACGATAATCTACCGACAGACGAACTTAAACAATCGGGAGTCTCGGATGGGACAATCAGCGTCTTGAAGAAGGCCATGATGCCGATATATAAATCCCGCTATCAGAGCGTGACGGAGTTTCTCACGGATCTTGAGAGAGGGAGTGTCGCAGGGAAATCCTCAAAAGATGACGAGGAGAGGACTCTGTTTGAAGCGGAAGTAGATAAGAAAACCGGAATCAACCTGTCTAAAACTGGCGATAAGAAGAAAGAGAAGCCGGACGTACCTGTTGTCGTAATACAAAAAAAGCCGGAGGTGCCGGTTGTTGTCGGCAATCCGGGTAAGAAGCCTACGTCACAGAATCTTACAATAAAGTATCTGGTGATGGCGGCAGTTGCAGTTTTAGTAGGAGTCATAGTATGGCTCGTGGCAAGTCGGCTGTTCTCCGGATCTACTCCTAAAGATGAAGGACCGGTGAAGGTGGAGGCGGAAATCCCGTATCAAGTCGCGAGTGCTGAAGAGAGTTTCCGGCAGGCGGCACGCATGTGTATGACAACCACCAACGAAGTTTATTTCTATGGCAACCTGCTTGATAACGGCATGGAGAATCCGGTCAACATCAGGTTTAGCTGCAGTCCGGACTATACGCCTTCGTCGTGCATATTCGAAAATCTAAATCAAGGGACTATGACGAAAATGAGAGTCTATATGATAGGCAATAAGATGCGGCTTGTAGGAAAGGATGAAGGATGCGACTTCACTGTGAGCATCGAGCCTGAGGCAGACGGCAACTGGACAGGAACGGCCAAGAAGTGCCAGCAGTCCCAGAGTGTGACGGTCTATCCGGTGGAGGCCGAGTGAGTTAAAGAGCTATTAATTACCTGAGTTTCAAACATAGAGTTATGGATTATAAGAGAATATTTTGTATTTTGGCTTTATTGTTTCCTTTATTGGTAAAGGGACAGGAATTTGTTGTGGAATCGTTTGAAAATGTGCCGAATGATCTGTCGGCAAGAACGTATCCGAAAGCTGACAACAATGGAAGGCCATGCGGTTTGATCAAAGTATACGTTAATGATGACATTACTGGCACAAGCGGATCGGTTATCGATACAGTAATTAACAAAGGAATGGAGAAATGGGTATATGTATCACATGACGCCAAGCAGATACAGCTTCTTTTCAAAGAGCATATGCCCCTCAATATCATATTCGATGATTACAAATACCCGAGCATAACCGGGAAAATGACTTATCTATTGAAGTTGAGGGATAAAAATAATCCTTCAGTCAAAACCAAGGAGGAAAAAGAGAGTGTATTAAAGAAGACCGATTTCTACATCGAGGTTGGTTTAGGGTTTGAAGTACGTGAGGATGGATTTATAGGTACAGTACCACTCACCTTACCAATTGCAATAGGTGGTGATATTAGAAACTTCAATATAGAAGCAGATTTCTCTCTTTTAAATATTATAAGCAAGGAACATGATCAACCATACGGATACTCTGAACTCCAATATAGTGCAGCCTTAAAACTTGGATATGGATTTATAGCGGGTAATCGTTTTAAAATTACTCCTCAGATTGGATATAGATGCATATTTGAGAATTATTATGGAAGTAGTAACGATGAGAGTGATATTTATGGAAATGTGACATTAGGCATTAGAGCTTTATGGGCACTATCAAAACGTGCAGGTATAAGTCTGACTCCTGAGTATGGATTTGCCGGCGATGATTATGGAGGATTTGCAATAAAAGCGGCGTTCGCCCTTACTTTTTAAGGAATATTGATCAAAAAATTTCAGTATTACCAGAAAGTTATGAAATTTTATGAGAATATAGTAGTTTACACATTACCCTGGATTTCGAAATATCGGATACTTAGGAAAAAGGGGATAATGTTAAATGTTCTGATTTGGGTAGCTCACATGTCAGCTCGGAGAGCTGTTATTGAACAGAACTCCCTACTTAGTAAAATATAATTTAAATTAAAAGACCTCAATATGAATAGATTATTATTGAGTTTGCTCTGGGTGCTGATGACATTTTTAGCCGAAGCACAGACACTTACCATAGAAAGCTTCAAATCGCTCGACGGAGATATCTCCGCAAGGACAAACCGCAGGGATGATCTTAACGGAAAACCATGTGCTTTGCTTAAGATTTGGACCATGGATAACGTTGTGGAGATTCAGGGAAACAATATTGGGGCCGTAACCCAGAAAGCTGGAGGAGAGAAATGGGTATATCTGACGGAAGGAAGCCGCGAAGTCAAGCTATTCTTTGACCGTCATCTTCCAATCGAGTTAAAATTCAACGATTACGGAATTAAGGCGCTGAAGTCGAACAACACTTATCTTGTAGTTCTCACTGAAAATGGGGGGAAACCCGTGATCTCCTCAACTCCTGATGAGTCATTGAAGATAAAAGAGTATCCCGCCAAAGATGAATTTGAATTGGGGCTGGCTTACCTTGAAGGACTTAACGGACACAAGATAGACTATGAAAAGGCTAAGAACCTGCTTTTCCATAGTGCCGACAATGGAAACGGAGACGCCCAATATTATCTGGGTCTCATGTACCATAGCGGAATCGGAGTCGATAAGAATCCCAAGGAGGCTAACAGGTGGTATGCCAAAGCTGCCGACAATATGCAGATAGAGGCATTGAGGGAACTTGGCAAAAGATATGTTGAAGGTAAAGAGATCGAAAAGGATGAGGTCTTAGGCACATACATGACAGCCATGGCAGCCGACAGGGGAAATGCTACAGCTATGAACGATATGGGCTATTATTATTCAAACGGCATTGGATTCGATAAGAATAAAACGGAAGCCTTGAGATATTACCAGATGGCTGCTGACCGTGGGAATGTCATAGCGATGTCGAACATTGCCAAAATCTACTATAACGGCGAAGATATCGAACAGAATATGCCAAAAGCCGTAGAGTATTTCGAAAAAGCCGCCAAATTGGGCGATGCCCAATCTCAATATAACCTCGGAGTGCTTTACGAGAAAGGTTGGGGAGTGGAGAAAGATATGAAAAAGGCTGTGAAATGGTGGAAAAAAGCATCCGACCAAGGACACTCCGGTGCGATCATGGCTCTGTTGAAGGCAGGCAAGATATAATATAAATAGGAAGATTTAAGTCAGGATATAAAATTTATGGCACAGGGATTGAAGAAAGGATCGACATTGCAGGGAGGAACGTACCGGATCGAGGAGATACTCGGGCAAGGGACATTCGGCATCACATATCTGGCTACGATGAAAGAGAAGGTCAGCGGAAGACTCGGTATGATGGAAGTCGATCTCAAAGTCGCCATCAAGGAGTTTTTCATGAGCGACGAGAACGGCAGGAAAGCCATTACCGCTGTAGGTTTGTCATGGTGCAACTATCGCCATGGTAACACTCAGGCTGCAGCGGAAGATACTGTGGATTGGGCAGAAGTTGAAGTAGCGGCAGACTCTGCATACTATGACTCTGCATACTATTATGATTACGATACGATAGCTGCTGAGGAGGTAGAAGTAATAGACAGTGTCGCAAGGTAAGGGTATAAGTTGGTGCGTTTTAAGTTTAAAGATATGGATTATAGGAAATAATTGTAAGATATGAAGATAATAATCGGTATTGTGATATTGGCTGCAGTGGCTATAGGTTTTATGACCGCCAGAAATCTTATTGGCAAAGATAAGACCGATAAGGAAAGACGTATTACGGATGCGTTAGAAATTAAATCTCAGGATGAACCAGTAGTTCCTGTTAAGGTAGGACTGAAACTTCCTGATGAGGATGGTAATTTCACAGTCCCGTTGGGAGAGGCTATACAGTATTCCGATAAGGTGCATGGTTCTGTCGGCATTGGCTACAGAGTGGAGTATGATAAAGAAGCTTTCAAATTGGATTCAACTTCTGAATTCGATAATCCGGGCAGCTTAGCCAGAAGAGAGTGTGGAGGAGATTCCGCTGTCAAGACAAGTATATTAACGCCTCTGAGAAAAGGCACGTTTACCGTCAGGATAATCCATGAATTCCGAGGAGAAGTAGAAAAGGTCGTGACTTTCAGGATTAAGGTAAAATGAGTTTTAAGTAGGAAAAATGATTTCGTGAAGAAACCGGTATATTTCATACAGGAAGAAACCGAAAACTTGGAGAGTGAGTTTCAATGCGTTAACTTTGCATCGTAAACTTATATAACCACCTAAAACTCACACCCATGAAAGGAATCAAGATTTTTGCTGCAAGCATTATGATGCTGCTTGGAACCGGAATCGTCTGCTCCATGCAGAACGGCAATGAGTCTTCTAATATCAGCTCTTATTATGGCAGCTCGAAAACTGTAAAGCGGTCGCTGCGTACCCATTCCCACTCTGCTTCGGGAGCTAAAAGCGAAAAAAACGTGAAATGTAAGGCTTGCCATGGTTTGGGCCATAACGCTTACGAACCGGGAAGGCGCAGTTGCTCTGTATGCAATGGAGAAGGCAGGATGAAGGAATCCGCAATGAATATCCGCTACGAAAGGTGGCTGAAGACAGAGGTACCGTGCGGCATTTGCGGTGGAACTGGAACATCCTACAGAGGGCGCACGGAAGGGTTCATGAATATGGACCTACTTGCTCCCGCAGGTCACTATCACTGTAAGGTCTGCAAGGGAAAAGGGAAAGGAACACGTGGTGAGCTTATGGAGAATTTCAGGATCGCCAATGAAGTCTACGGTCCGGACCTTTAGTATAATGCGACGAAAATAGTATGCTCATTATGGCATCCCGTATTCCACAAGGAATCCGGGATGACCGTTTTGTTCGGAAGAGAAATATTTCTGTAAAATCCTGTCATAAATTTTAAGAATCCAAATATTTTGCTTACCTTTGCCAAGAGAACAGCTGTAAGTTGTAAGTTATACGTTATACGTTGTTCGTTGTACGTTATAAGTTTGAAGTTTAGAGAAATGGATTATAAGAGAGTTATATTTGCATTCCTGATGTTGTTGCCTTTCATGATGAAGGGGCAAGAGATGGAGGTTGAGAAGATCAATGCGATGCCTTTCGACCTGACTGCGTCCACTAATAAAAGGCTGGATAATAATGGCAATGCCTGTGCATTGCTAAAAGTGGTACTTCCAATTCAGGATGTGTCATTCGAAGGAAATGTGATTGGAGATATCAGGTATAATGCCGGAGAATACCATGTTTATCTGCCATCAGGAACTAAAAACCTTCGGATCAAGCATCCTCAAAAAAGACCATTGATGGTCAGTTTCGATGATTTCGATGTAAGGATTGAGGGAGGCCAGACATACCACCTCTCTGTCAAGACGGAAGCTGCCACGGAGAGCGTTACCTTCAAAATTTCGCCGAAGGAGGCGATACTGACTGTCGACCAAAAGGAGTATCCAACTGACAACGGAATCGCTATTATCCCCTTGACACCGGAAGAGCATAACTATACAATATTTGCTCCCGGATACCAGACTCAGGGAAACAAGTTTATGGTCTACTCAGGTCAGACCAACAAAATCATTGTGGAGTTGGATCCGAAAGACTCTAAAACTATTCATACCACTACTTCGACAACTACTAAAGATTTGGGAAAACCAACTTCTCTTCCTGAACAGAAAGACAATTATGAACTAACCGCTGCTCAGATGAATGAAAAGGGAGAGGCTGCATATAATCAGAAGGACTATGAAGAAGCCTTAAAATGGTTTACGAAGGCTGCGGAGCAAGGACATTCTAGAGCGCAATGTAATCTTGGAAGTATGTATGGAGGTGGATATGGTGTTTCTTTGGATTGTTCTGAATCTGCTAAATGGTTCCGAAAAGCAGCTGAACAGGGAGACGCAGAGGGACAATATCAGCTTGGGAATATATACTCCACCGGCTTAGGAGCTCAGAAGGATTCACAAGAGGCTATAAAATGGTATTGGAGAGCCGCGGCTCAGGGGCATGATAATGCTCTTTTCTATCTTGAGAAAGATGCAGAACATGGAATTGAAAATGCGTTATTCTATTTAATAAAAGTAGCTGAACAAGGATTTTCTAACGCACAATACCATCTCGGATGGATGTATAAATATGGTGTAGGAGTAACTGAAGATCTAACTGAATCAAGAAAATGGTATAAGTATGCGGCCGAAAAAGGACATTCAGAAGCACAATACTATCTTGGAAAGATGTATGAAGAAGGGAATGGTGTTAGAAAGGATATAACAGAAGCTATAAAATGGTATGAAAAAGCTGCGAAGCAAGGCGATTCTGCTGCATCAGAAATAGCATCTGATAAATTGAAGAAGTTGTGTGTAACTAAATAAATAGTCACATATTAGAAAGTACAATAGTTCGGTAAAATTTGAGGTTGTTCAGCACCGGCTAAGCCGCTAGCTGAGTCAACCGATGATTTATCTTCT
>JAIDSM010000147.1 GCA_029061225.1 Muribaculaceae bacterium | reverse complement strand
AGACGTGTATAAGCGACAGCCGGTGTAGTTTATATCCTCTACGTCGGGTTCGTCGATGTGAATGGATATTTTGCCGGCTCCGGTTGAGTCGTTTGGTTCGGATGCTTTTGTGTCCTTTATATCATTTTGGGTGTAAACGTCAGCGGGAAAATCTTCGAATCCTTGTGTGCAGGATGCGAGTGCGGAAAGTGAGAGGAGGAGTGCGAGAGATTTAAGGTATTTCATAGTTTTATCGTTTTTTGGTTTACGATGCAAAATTAGGATAAACTTGTTGCACTGTGATTGCATTTCGGAAAACAAAAAATAAAGAATACGTTACATTTTTGTGTGCTTTTGGGGGAGGCTTGGAAGCCTCCCTCCCATATTTGACGCGCGGGGACGCGCACGGAGTGCGCTTGCTACTAAGTTTGAGAGGGGGCGAGGCTTATTTTTACCACACGGCTCTTTCAAACACAAGCACCGCCGAAGCTAATGATAAAAAATCCGCGCCCCATCCGCCGCCATCGGCGAAATCCACGGCGAAGCCGGATCTGCATTGCCTGCCAATCCATTAAAATCCAATAATTTAATTCTGCGTTACTCTGCCAGTTCCCTTCAAGAGAAATCGTAAGGAAAAAGTTATGACGTGTGGGGACGCGCATGGAGTGCGCTTGCTACTTAGTTTGAGTCGGGGAGGGGGCGGTGATAATTTAGTTGGGCTGCTTTTCGATGAGCCAGCTCCCGAGAGTGCGGGTTTTGGTCAGAAAGTTGGCTCCGATTAGGAACTTCGTTCTTTCGTCTGATGCAAAGGGTATATGGTAGTGATTGGCGTGGATCTGTTGGAGAGCTTTTTCAGGGCTCCCGTTGATCTTGAATTCAAAGATATATATGAAGTTTGGAGTCAATATCTGCATGTCGCAGCGTCCTTTGCTTGAGTGGACTTCCGTCCTTACTGCCAACCCCATCATCTTGGCAGCTATGGCCATCATGTTTTGGAAATGAATTTCTTTGTTTCGTTCATGTGTTGAGTCGATGTCGGCAAATAGACTTTGCATACGGACCATGTAGCTGTCAGGGCGACCTTCCATAAGGTCTTTGACAGATTCTCGGATGCTTAATGGTGAGCGACCTCCATAGCCTCTGAAAAATTTTTTATACAAGGATTCCCAAAAGGCCTTGTAGACTTCTTTGTTTGGGAACCCCAGGGTATATTCCTCCGTGGAGGGATCATAATCCTTTATTGTCAGGTAGCCTGATTGATATAGGAATGGTACAATGTCGGAGGATGTGTTGGAGATATCGCTTAATTCCAGTTCATTTCTCTGTGAACCTTCGAGAGCATCAAGACTAAAGGTGTGGGTCTCTATGAGTCTTATCAAATAAGACGGAGATCCGCTGCCATACCAATAGCTCTTGAGCTCATTGTCTTGAAATGCATTCAATACACTGAAGGGATTATATATATCTTCGTTTTTGGAAGAAAAGTGATATCCATCATACATTTCTTTAAATCTACTCCATGCGTCGTTGGGAGCGATGTCATTTACATCAGCAAATTTCTCAATAGATGATAAAAAGTCTTGATGAAATTCAGTTTCGCTTATTCCGCAAATAGCGTTATATTGAGGCAGGAGTGAAATGTCTTTGAGATTATTGATTCCGCTGAATACGGATACTTTTCCAAATTTTGTTATGCCTGTAAGCATCGCAAATTTGATATATTGGTCATTTCCTTTGATACATGAATAAAAACCCCGCAATTCAGCCTTGATTTTATCATGAAGTTCTTCTTCATGTAGGCAGTCGAGCATCGGTTTGTCATATTCATCGATAAGGATCACCACTTTTTTCCCGAATTTTTCATATGCTTGCTCAATCAGATCAGAAAACCGGACCCCTATATTCGGTGCGTTGGATTTCAATCCATAAGATTTTTCGATTTTTGAAAGCTGGCGCGATATCAGCCATATGAGGCGATCTGTGTTTGTG
>JAIDSM010000146.1 GCA_029061225.1 Muribaculaceae bacterium | reverse complement strand
GAAGTAGACAAGGTGGAGTTCCGGAAGAAACCGGGGTTCACCGAGAAAATGGCTATTGCCGTCAAGGAACGTGTAAGAGAAGAGCTGGAGCGTTATCTGGAGATAGAAAAGTTATCAGACTCCTCAATAATATTTACTCTACCACGTAAAGAGGTCAGAACCATCGAGGAAGCAAGGAATTTCGCCGGAGAGATACGCAATCTTTTAGGATTAGGCAATGATGGTATTTCCAATGTGATAGAAGTGCTGGAAGACAATGGAATCAAAGTCATTGAGTTGTCAGAGAACAATGACTTTGACGGATTAAGCGGCTATGCCAATGGTCAAATACCCCTTATCGTAGTCAATGGGAAATTTTCGACGGAGCGCAAGCGATATACTGCGCTTCATGAGTTAGGACACCTTTTACTCGTAACCCCAGATGGATTACCTCCGAAAAAGGTCGAATCCATTTGCAATACCTTTGCATCAGAGATGTTGCTGCCAGCGAGTGTGCTGACCGCCAAGATGGGTGAAAACCGGCATGACATCTCACTAGCGGAACTGACCGACATTCAGCGTCAATTCGGCATATCTGTTGACGACATAATGATTTCCTTGCGTGAACACGGAGTGATAACCGACCGAAGATATTCAGGTTTTCAGAAAAAGAAAAGCACTATGCCTGATTTCCGTGCATTGGTTGAAAAATCCCGCGTGGAGCTGGAGCGATCCGGTCGTTTTGCCCGTATGGTTTACCGTGCATTAGCAGATGAGGCCATTACATTCTCAAAAGCAGCTGTGTTGCTCAATACCTCGGTAGACAGGATAAAGTCTAATCTTCAATTAGTATGAGTCGATGGAGATAATAGTCAACGACACAAATATCTTCATTGACCTGCATTCAATCGGTTTGCTCGAAGCGTTGTGTGAGCTTCCATACGATATTCGGACTGTTGATTTCGTCATAGCGGAAATTACAGACCCGAAACAGTCCGAGGCTTTGTCGGCACTCGCCAGAGAAGGGCAAATCAGGATAGTTTGCTATTATGCACGGAAACACGCCGCCACCTTACTCACCGGCGACAGACAACTCCGTAGATATGCAGAGGCAGGTAATGTATCGGTAAGAGGTATTCTATTTATATTTGACGAACTGGTTGCTAACAATGTGATTCCATCTCAACAGGCCGCCAACAAGCTCCGAGAATTGATTGCCATAAATGTCAGATTACCGAAATCTGAGATTGAGAAGCGAATCAACAACTGGAGAAAATAAGACCGCTACTGCTCATTCCTAGTTGGAACTCCTTTGGAACGGTATCTGGCGATGATACCCAGTATCCGCAGCTTGAGCAATATATGCCTAAGGCCCCGTCTCGTAAAATATCCAAATAAATTATACCAATTATGATGCCATTCAAAAGTATGTTAAAAAAAGACTCATCTTTCGGCTTAATTGAGACAGATTATTTTAGTTATACGTAATATCTTCGTGACTATTCCGTTGTCTATAATAATGTACAACTAATTCGTAAGGAAAGAGAATCTTCTGCGAACTAATCGAGAAGGGATGTGCATATTAGATTCGATGAAAAAGTTTAGTCAAATATTCGTGCTTTTCTTTATGGTGCTTTGCTTCGCACTCGTCTCATGTCGATCTGATGTCGAAGTGAAAATCAATGATGCGGCGAGCCTGATCAAAACGCGACCTGACAGCGCGCTTAAGATTCTCAACACCATAAGCTACAATGACCTTGACGATGACATGACATTGGCAAAGTACGCTCTCTTAAAAGGATGGGCTCACGGCGACACGGGGTATTCCTTCGCGACCGATACACTATTCCAAAGGGCAGCAGATATCTATCTATCAAAAGGAGATACCGTACGATGGGGAATGTTGTTGCAAGTGGAGGCAGTGCGTCTCCACTCAGTCGGTGATGTGGCAGCAGCCTATGATATGATTGACAGTGTTTTGGTCGTTACTCCTGATACTTCCAGGATGAGAGACCTTCACGTTGCACGTCTGCGGCTTGCCATTGCAGAAGCGGATAATGAAAAGATTCTTACTTCTTCCGACTGGCTTGTCCACTACTGGCCTCATGATAAGGCAAGATATGCATTGATAAAATTAGGCGCGTTGCTTTGTCTGAATAGGACCGACGAGGCTATCGCGTTGGAAGATTCAATAGTGAACAGTGATTTTGTTTTGACAAAAAATTCGAAATCTTATCCTGGTTTCGTAAGGGATTATGTTCAGTATCTGAAGTTTCTTCCCGGCCGTGCCCGTGATGCATTGACTCTTTTTGAAAAAACTTTTCCGGATTCTTGCGGTTATTCTCCCGAGGACAAATATATTCTCAGTCAGCTTAAGATAGCTGCAGGAGACGTGGACGGAGCTAAAACGATATTGGAAACGATTGAGTACGGGAGTATGCAAGATAAATATGAATTTCTCATAGGACTGAATCTATTGAACGGATTGGTAAAATACCTATCTACGGGAGACCTTCCTGCTGAGGAGCTTCTATCTATTCCAAGACGCATAGAATACAGGCAAAGAGTAGAGTCAGGCGACAGAATGCTTGCTCTTGATACAGTGTATATGCTCGACCGCCAGAATTATCAGCTACATCTTAACCGTCAGCGTCTTTGGATAATGATCCTTTCCCTCACTCTGCTTTTGGTTGCCTTGGGATTTATTGCTTACATCATGATCCGGCGCCGGCGTGAGAAACTGGCGGAGGCGGAGGAACGCATAGACACTCTCAATTCCATGCTTGATGAAATCATGATCCGAGCCGAAGAGACAGACGACAGGCGCACCTTGCTCAGAAAGACTTTGCTCCAGCAAGTGGGAATCCTCAAGACTTTCGCCGAAGCACCGACTGCTCAGAATCAGGATGCTTTGAAGAAGATCTCAAATGTCGGAAAAGAAGGGGAGAAGATAGACGCACTTGTAGATTGGGAGCACTTCTATTCGATGATTGATGAACTCTACGATGGCTTTCACTCAAAGACTGTCAGCTCTTATCCGGAGCTCACGGAAAAGGAAATTCAGATAATATGCCTTCTCAAATCCGGCTTCTCCACGAAGGAGATCGGAGTCCTGACATCACAGTCATCGGCTACCATCTACGTGCGTAAGACATCAATCAGAAAGAAGCTGTCCACACCCGAAAACGGTGATTTCATAGCCCAGATCGACGGCATTTTCGGAGGGGAAAATGTCCGTTAAGGCCAAGAAGGGTCGAATTTAGATTATTAAAGAAGTCTATTATTGATATTCAATGAATTAAGCAAGGGATATTAAGATAATTTTCTTTACGATTAAGTATGCTTAATCCCCATTTTTACCCTAATTTTGCATTGTCAAAACCACTAAAAAATCCTTATGACAATGCAGACAAAAAAACTTATTTCATTCGCCGTCGCAGCGATATCATTATTTAAGATTTCAGCCCCAGCAGAGGCGCAAGAGCCTTCCGACTCAGTATCCATACAGGCCCTTGAGGAGTTGGTAATAGAAGCTCCCAAAGTAATCCATAAAGCTGATATGGACGTCTATCATCCTTCAAGAAGTGCGGTAGAAAATTCAAAAAACGGTATTCAGCTCCTGCAGAATTTAATGATTCCTTCCCTTAATGTCAGCGATGCACTTGGCACGGCGACGGCTGCCGGTGAGTCGGTTCAAGTCCGTATCAACGGACGTCAGACCACATTGGATCAGGTCAGGAGTCTTCTTCCCGAAACCATCAAACGGGTGGAATGGCTCACCAATCCAGGCCTTCGCTACAACGGTGCCAACTATGTGCTTAACTTCATCGTCTCCAATCCTTCGCTTGGAGGATCGCTAATGCTCAATGCACTGCAGGCCATGAATGTGGCATGGGGAGACTACATGGCTTCTGCCAAGTTCAATTCCGGACGTTCGCAGTGGGAGATAGTCGGCCACTTCCGGCTGACTGACCATATGAAAGCCACAAGGAAATATCATGAGACATTCACACGTCCGAACGGACATTCACTCATGAGAACAGAGCGACCTGTCGGTGGACATATCTCCGGTAATAACGGTAACGCAAGGATCTCATATAATTACATTAAAACGGATACCACCGTTTTTTATCTATCCCTTAATGCCAATCATGAGTTTTCAAATGAGTCACGGTTCGAAGGCATCCTGTCCATTAGTGACGGCAGCGGCGACATCGTTCTCAACGACGTTCACGGCGCGAACGGAACGACCCCTTCCGTATCCGCATACCTGGAGCGGCATTTTGCTAAAAATCAGACTCTTGTAGTAGACTTAGGGTCATCTTTATATTTGGGTAGATCCTTTTCGGACTATATCGAGGGTCTCCCGGATGCAAAAGCCAATCTCACTGATATCCATACTTCAATAAAAGACCGGAATCAGGCATATGCTATCGAGGCGGATTACATAAAGAACTGGAATGCCAGCCGCCTGACTTTGGGAGCGTCGTATAACGCCAATAGAAACCGTTCGGAATATGAAAATCTCAGTGATGCCGTTTTCCATCAGAAGCAGGACCGCATATATGTCTTTGCAGAATACTTCCGGAAATACAGTCATTTCACTTTTACAGCGGGTCTCGGAACACAATATACTGATTTCCGTTTTCGTGAGACGGATGAAGGAAATGCTACCTGGAGCCTTCGACCGAAGGCCACTGTCACATATACCTTTAACCGGAACCATCAGTTCAGACTGGGATTCACTTCATGGCAGTCGGCACCATCACTTATGGAAACAAACATAGCCCCTTTGCAGATCGACGGATTCCAATGGCGTATAGGTAATCCCTATCTAAAGACTTCGACTTCCTACATGCTTATGCTAAACTATAACTTCGGTCTGGCCGACAGGATATATGGTGTATTCGGAGTCCGTGCATTTACTTCTCCTAATGCTATCACGCCTCTTATCGAATGGAGGGAAGACCGTCTTGTGACCACTTATGAGAATAGCCGGGGCCTTCAGAACCTATCTTTTTTTCTCGCTCCGCAGATACATATCATTCCGGATTGGCTGACTGCGAGCGGCTATCTGCAGTTCAGGGCAGAGCGAATGAGGGGAACAGGCTACGATCTTCACAACAGTGCATGGAGCGGTGACTTTACAGTCCAGTTAATGCATTGGGGATTTGTCCTGACAGGCAGGTATCAACGGGCACAACGTGACCTCTGGGGTGAGAAGATAAGCTGGGGAGAAGACATGAACCAGGTCGATCTTTCATATAATAGAGGCAAATGGCAGTTCAGAGCCGGAATCATCATGCCCTTCGGAAGATACGACCGCGGTTCAAGACTTCTAAGTAAATGGAATACAAACGAGCAGCACACGCGTCTCGATATGAGAGTGTTCTATCTATCGGTCAGCTATAATCTCCAGTGGGGGAGACAGAAGCGAGGAGCAAATAAACTTGTCAACATCGATGCGAATGCCGACCGTTCGAATACATCCGGGAGATAATCTCAGTTTTTATATATCATACAGGAAGGGAGTTCCCGACAGTGATGCCGGGGCTCCCTATTGATCTGGAACCGTCAGAACCGCCTCGATCCTAACGGGTGGGGCGATTGCCATTTAAAGAACTCGTTTATGCTGCAGTTCCCTCCGTCGATTGAAAGTTTTTTTTGCAAATATATAGGATTTTAGCTATATTTGCGGAAAGTTTGAGAATCATGGATGATCTGAGATATCCGATAGGAATGCAGACCTTCTCCAATATTATCGAGGAGGGCTACGCATATGTTGATAAAACTGCATATATCACGCCGCTGTTGAGACATGGCAAGTACATATTCCTGAGCCGTCCGAGACGCTTCGGGAAGTAACTCAAAAAAATATTCTTATCACCCCTTTGGCACGCGTAGATTACGAGGTCATTCCATGGCCCGGATCTACGCGTTTTTTGTTTTATACCCCTAAAAAAATGAAAACTTATCATAATTTATACCAAATATCTTGAATCTGTCCAAATTTCTCAAGCCTAAATGCTCAAGTCTCAATTATTTTTTGAAATTTTGTAAATTGTTTGCCCCACTCAAACAGAAAAAAGGGCTTTGGCGTACGGAGAGCCAATGACACATATCCTACAAGCAGGGAAATGATGTATGTTGAAAAAGATAGAAGTAACAACGTAATGAGGTATATGATACAGAAGCCGGATAAGAGCTGTATGGCTATAACAAGCTACAATGACGATAAACCTTAAGACAACATTTCCGCCCTTCTTACTTTCATATAATATAAAATTTTAGTAATTTTGCAATAATAAAATCATCTGAATCTTGCATAATGAATGATAATTTTGCCATACAACTTTTTGAGGGTAAAAAAGTCCGCATCGTATGGGATGCTGAGGAGGAGAAGTTCTATTTCTCTGTGACAGATATAGTACAAGTCTTAACAGATTCTGTAAACCCACGTGATTACATAAAAAAGATGCTAAGGCGTGACCCAGAACTTAAATCCAAGTGGGGGACAATTTGTCCCCCTGTTGAAATGCTGGCTCCAGACGGCAAAAGGCGTAAAACTCAAGCAGCTGACCTTGAAGGCATTTTTCGAGTTATTCAGTCAATCCCATCTAAAAAAGCAGAACCTATAAAAAAGTGGCTAGCAGAAGTTGGGGCTCAGCGCATTGACCAGATGATAGATCCTGAGTTGGCCTTCCAGATGGCTATCGAAGATTACCGTCGACAGGGCTATAGTGACCGATGGATAAACGAGCGCATGCGCTCCATTGAGATGCGCAAGGAACTGACGGACGAATGGCATCGCTCTGGAATCCATGCCCCCAAGGACTTTGCCATACTAACAAATGTTCTAACCAAGGCTTGGAGTGGAATGACAACTGGAGAGTACAAACGACACAAGGGACTGACAAAAGAGAATCTCCGAGACAACATGACGAATATCGAACTTGCACTCAATACACTTGCAGAAGTTGCTACAACAGAAATAGCCCGCCAACGTCAAACGCAAGGTATGAAGGAAAGTCGGCAAGCTGCACAAGCAGGAGGTCAAATAGCTAAGAACACCCGAGATGATCTGGAGCGTCAACTTGGTCGTTCTGTAATATCATCAGAACGTGCTTCCGACTATATCCAACCTATAGAAAGTACAAGCGCTGAAGAACTTCCTCCGACTAATTAACCACTATCCACGTTTGCTTCAAGGGACTATGCAAGAAAAGAGATTTACGACTAAATTTCTATATCACCATCTGACGACTCTGCTGACTCAAACATAAGAGAATGTCTAAATAAAAGAGCCGTGTTTCCGATATTCTTACTTTCATGAAAACACGCTGACCTGTCGGATTTTTTTATTAACTTTGCAGTCAAAAGGTCTATAAGATGAGAGTTGCCGCTGTTTTCATCATATTGTGGTGTCTGTTTTCGGTGTGTTCCTGTGGGGGCGGATCGAGGATGGATGCGAAGTTTCAGGAAATCGACAGATTGACCGACAGCCTACCTCTTGAAGCCATACGCAGACTTGACAGCATCAATACCGCGGGTCTTTCGGAAAAGGAGCTCTACAGCTACCGGTTGCTCTGGATCAAGAGCCGTGACAAGGCATACATCGCCCACAGGACTGACACCCTTATCCTTGATGTGATAGATTATTATGACCGTCATCGCAATGAAGGGCTTTATCCTGAGGCACTGTATTATGGCGGCCGTGTCTACTCAGATCTCGGCGACCTTCCGACTGCCCTCGAGTTCTTCCAGAAGTCCCTGCGTGAGATTCCTGAAGATGATAAATATCTTCGGTTTAGAAGCTCTGTACTGGATCAAACTGGACGTCTATTGCATAGCCTTAGGCTGGACTCCGCTGCGATTGAATATCTGGAAAAATCGTTGATGATAGAAATTCAAGAGAATAATGATTATGGAATAGTTTTCACCAACAGTCTAATTTCCCTTTCCCTTTTACGACATAGAAATATCAAAGAAGCTCGTAGATACATGGATGAAGCCGTCAAAACCTCTTCTCGACTTGATGTATCTGACAGACAGACAATTCAAGTTGAATTCGCAGAAATGTTGTTAGAGGAATTAAAGATAGATTCTGCATTATTGATAATTAGACCCTTGCCACCCATAGTAGATTCCATAACTACTCCGTATTGTTTAGCAGTGGCGGCAAATATATATAAAGATGCCGGAATATTGGATACCGCCTATATGTATGCCAGGCGACTTACCAAACAAATACCCCTTATAATAAAAAGACTGGCTATAAGGTGATATTCTCCGATGAATTGAGTGACTATGTTCCCAAGGATACTCTTCTTAAGCTTATGCCGGAATATAAGCAGACGATTGAAGACTATTTAGATACTCATGAAGCGGAGCATGCGTTGATCCAGAACGCCCGCTACAACTACAGCACGCATGTCCGTGCCAAGGAGAAGGCCGAGACAGACTATCAATCCTTAAGGACTACCGTCATTATCATCCTCGGCACCATCGCAGCCTTAGTATTCCTGGCCGTCATCTGGGTGCTGTGGCGAAAATACCGGAAGACAAAGAATGATTCGGAAGTGATGGAGGCAATGGTCTTCGTGGAAAAGCTCAGGGGGGAGACCGATCACGCGGAAACAGTTGCCGACGAACAAGCCGGCCAAAATCAGGATGAGGTCTCGGAAGACACAAAGGATGTAAGGCGTAAAATCCACAGCCATATAAACGCGCTTAAGGACAGGAATGTACGGTCATTGATTGACAGTCGCATACTTGAATCACAAGAATATAAGGAACTCAAGGCCAGAATAGATGCAAATGAATGCATCGGGACATCAGATGACATACTGAAAAGACTCAGCGAACTGATTGAAACTGTCACACCCGGATTCGATTACCGACTCGATATACTGACGGAATGGACCATATCTGATAGGGAAAGGAATGTCGCGCTCCTCATGAAATGCGGGTTCTCCAATTCCCAGATCGCCACCATGCTTGCAAAAAGCAAAAGCACCATATCCTCCCAGCGGAAAGCCATAGCGAAAAAGGCAGGACTGACTGTCAACGGTATCAACGCCGCCATAGCATCATTATAGTTTTATTTCTTAGCTCTCTCCGCGTACTTCGGCCGATGCAAAGCAGGCCGTAATCATTGCGAGCTTGCCAAAACCGAGTCGCGAAGCTAAAATTATAGTTAATCGCTAATAGTTGACATAACCTCTGCCCCTTTGCGCCTTTGCGTGATAGTAAAAGAACACGCGAAAGTTGAGTAACCTGCACAGTCTCCATATATAAAATCGTATCAGAAACATAAATTTCTGTAGTTTTCGTACGGTTTCGTCAGCCTTTAGTCCACTTTTCGTCCATCGCAATGATGGCCGAAACCTGTCTATGCCTTAATTTTGCATCAAAAATCAAAACAAGACAAATATGAAAAATAAGATTCTTTATCTTCTGACAGTCTGCATCTGCAGATGCATGTCTATGTTCGGTCAGACCGACTTTGAATATAGAATAGTATCCAATATGGTTGATAGTACCTTGAACGGTTGGGAAATATCACTCACTAATGACTCTGATTGGATTACAGAGGATTTCGGTGTAGTTGAGAACGGAACAATTGATATAAAGGGAGAAAGCAAACGGACTTTTCCGGCAGCCCTTCATATTCGAAATACAAATCCGGAGAATAAGAAAAATTTCAATATTAATCTTATAATAGAACCCGGGACCATTGTGGTTGATGTAAACAATAGAATTCCTCTTTCCGGTGGAGTGCTTAATGAGGGGATGAAGGAATGGGTCAATCGAGTGAACCAAGCCGAAAGCTATCAAGAAGCCAGGAATATTAATCTGGAAATCATTCAAAAAAACAGTAGTAATGGACTTGGAGAATTAGTACTGCTCAATTATGGAAAGCAATGTTCACCCGATGATTGGTTGAAGGTTACAGCAATTCTGGATGAGGAAACAATGAATCTTCCAGCCATTGATAATATAACAGAAAGGATGGAGAGACTCTTGCCTGTATGGGAGGGACAACCATTCAAAGATATTTCAGGAAAGGATATTAACGGAGAATCTATAAACTTATCGGAGTATGTAGGTAAGGGGAAATATGTTGTAGCCGATCTTTGGGCAAGTTGGTGCAAACCTTGTATAATCTTAGCTAAGGAAGTATTGAAACCCATTTATGATAAATACAAGAATAATCCAAATGTCCAGTTTTTAGGTGTTTCTATTGATGATATTAGAAAAGTAATAGACCTTAACGATGTCCCATGGCCTCAGATAATGGAGTGTAAAGAACTACGTAAAACATATGTAATAGACGCTATCCCACAGGTTATAATTTTCGGTCCGGATGGTACAATATTACGGCGTCATATCGGTGAGTTACATGTTTCAGAAGTTCTTGACAAGTTTTTACAGTCTGATATTGACGAATAGAAAAGTATTCCATTTCCATGAATAAAATATCTAAATTAATAAATAAATCTATTATTACGATTGCACTCATTGCTGCAACATATCTTTCTATGGCGGCTGCCAGCGAAAAACCGTATGATGCAATAACTGTGAATTTTAAAGAATATACGGAGAATCCGGAGTTTGCCGGGATTCTTAAGGCTTTGGATGCATCTCAAGTGACAGCCACACTTTATGCTGATTCTCTCGATGCAACACACTATGAGATATGGATGGTTGAGTGTAGTGGCAGAGAAAACAAACGTACAAAGATCGGCTATAAACTTATAGAACCGGATTCGACAAAAATCACTTTTACAGCTGTTCCCAAGGATTCAATCAATGTATCCTTCTCATTTATGCGTATTTCTTCCGGCGCACCGCGTATGACAGCCTCGATTGCAACAGACAACCATATCTTGATCGGATGTGACTACGGATGGGAGTTTAACCAGAACGATACAATCCCGCTGGTTGGATATTCTGATGGTATACATAAGGAGTTTGATTTTGGGAATGGACAGATTCTTGAAGGACTTGACATCTGTGGTCTAAGGTTTTCAAAAGTCAACCCTCTCAAATGGAAAGAAGACTATGGTCTGTCGGATTACCTATACTTTGAGGCCATTCCTGTCAAAGAGATGTTATTCTAAATCCTTATTGATAATCTATAGGTTGTAATTCATTATATCATAAACATGAAAAGTATGGCCCTTAACCTTTTGACAATCTGTTTTTGCGGATTCCTGTCAGTGTTTGGACAAACCGGCTATGCCAAGGTTATAAAACCGTAGAAAGCTAGAACGGCAGACCACGAACAGGAAAAAGGTGATTACGCCGACAAGGTTGCCTTCGTCTACCTTGCAGACGAAACCAGTCCGGAGACACTGTGGAATGAACGCATCAAGGCTTTTACCGGCGATCACTATCGTCTTCCTCTCAAACAGCATCAAAACCTGATGCAGCGTTTCAATTTTCAGAGCTATCCCTCATATATCATCATCAATAGTAATGGTGATATTGTGTCTACCACTAACCATATTCATTCACTGTCAGAACTTGATGAATGGCTGAAATAAGAACGTGTTCAAATTCTGGAAACTAAAGATGGATCATGATAGTCGAAACCTGTCTATGACGTAATTTTGCGGTATGAGAGGAGTCTGAAGTAATCATGAAGATTTATTAAAAAACATTATTGTTTAAATCTTTTCCGATTCTCTTACGTCTACCCATATAGATTTTCTTTCGGAAAACTATCCTTCAATAGATTATTTTTTTGTAAGGTACCCATAAATATCAACATATGTAAACG